>NZ_JBSFRB010000017.1:0-148611 GCF_053589015.1 Streptomyces sp. NPDC003393
CGGGTGGTGGCGCTCTGGCTGAGTACGACGGCGTCGGCGACCTGCTTCATCTGCAGGTGACCGCCCTCGCCGTCGTGCTGGCGGCTGAGCACGTCCAGCAGCGAGTACTCGCGCACACTCAGCCCGTGCCGGGCCTGCAGGGCGCGTTCGATGCGGGACTCGATCTTCCCGTGCAGCAGGGAGAGCGCGTACCAGCCCTGAGCGAGGGCGGTGAGCGCCGGGTCCGTGGCCGTCATGTGGTCGGGAACCTCCGTGTCCGTGCAGCTGGAGCCCAGGATAGGGCATCGCCGAAATTGCCGCTGTTCGCACATATGCGGCGTACGCAAGAAGGTGCGCGGGCCCGCGCCCGACACCCCCCACGCCGCCGAACTGTGCCGCCGCCTGGGCGAGTTGCCCGCCGGATCCGAGGGCGGCCGCCTTCGGCCCCTGCGGCCCGCCCGCTTCGCCGGCCGGCAGTGACCTCGCAGCCCCGGGCGCGGCCCACATCCGTGTCCCTGCCTCGACACGACCGGGAGGTAAGGACACATGGCACGGCGGTCCACGGTCACGAGCGTGCAGATCGCGCGGGAGGCGGGCGTCGCCCAGTCGACGGTCTCGCGGGTGCTGAACGGCGGGAGCGCCGCGCCCGAGACCAGGCGCCGGGCCCTGGAAGTGGTCGCCAGTGATCGGCGAGGTGGCCGGCCAGTTCGCGCAGCGTGCGCAGCCTGATCAAGTTGCGTGGCCGCGTACCACCGGCGGTCGGTGACCGGTGACCGGGCCGACACGGGGGGATCAGTGGCCCGAGCCCGTCACACAGGCGCAGTGCCTTGGGCGGCAGAAGTGGACCTCAGGATACCGACGCACTGGTCGGTCGTCGGCCTTGGATATACAGGGCTCCCCGGCCGCGTGACTCAGGAACTAATCCGACACATATAGTGATAAGTATGGCGATGGGGCCTCCCGTGCTCGTATCGACTCCGCCCTCTCCATGGGAAGTGCGGCGAGATGTCGACATGGCGGCGTCCCTGCGTCGGCTGTTTGAACGACTGCATCCAGCGACAGCCGCTGTGTACCTTCTTACCGACGACACCGGCGCCCTCGCCGCCTCCATGGTCCTCGACACCGCCCTGGGTTTCACTGTGGCTCCGGGAATGCCGGTCGAGGATTTCGACTGGGCTGGGGCGGCAGCCCAGCAGACGGGGGAGATCGTCGTCCGGGACAGCGTATCGACGCGCTGGGCCATCGAGAGCAACCCGGCGGTTGTCCAGTACCTGCCGTATCCCGTACTCACGGTGGCCGCGCCGCTGCGGACGGCCCGCAAGCGGTTCGGCGTGCTCGTCCTGCGCTGGGCACCCCCTCGGGATCCCGACAGCGCGATGCTGGGCTGCGTCCGGAACGTCGCAGAGCAGTTGTCCACCGATCTGGAACGCTCGGCGGAGCAGGGTGCGTCCATGGTCGCCCCTCCGGTCCCCTGGTTCGTTCCGGTTTCAACGGACGGCGCCGGCCCCGTCTCGCAAGGCGCCTCGGCCACAGCACCGCCCATCCGGCCGACAGGGCCCAGCGGGAGTTCCTCCTTCCTCTACCAATTCCAGCGGGTGGCCACCGAGTTGACCGCAGGCGTGCGGGCCCAGGACATCGTCGCCACCACACATGCCGAGGTGGTGCGGCCGTTCGGCGGGGCCGGGGTGACGTTGTACCTGATCGAGCAAGGACGGCTGCGGGTCGCCGGCTCGGCCGGGTCTGCCAAGTCGGCTCTGAAGGCGGTGGACTACCTGCCGCTCACGCCTGGCGCGCCTGAGGCGGACGCGGTGATCAACAACCAGTCGATGATGCTGAGTGCGGCGCAGTTGCGCGCCGGCTATCCGGGGCTGAACCGCTACCACGAAGGGGCCGCCTGGCTGTTCCTTCCCCTCATCGCCGATCGCCAGGTGGTTGGATGCTCCGTTGTCAGGTACGACCATCTCCAGCGGTTGCGGGACGACGAACTCGCGGCACTGATGATCATGTTCGGGCAGGTCGGGCAGTCACTGCAGCGGGTTCGCTCGCACGAGTGGGCGGCCTCCATCGCCCGGACCATGCAGCAGGGGCTGTTGCCAGGCAGCTTTCCACACCTGAAGGAGATCGTTGCCACCGCGCGCTACCTTCCGGCCACCCAGGGCGCCGAAGTGGGCGGCGACTGGTACGACGTGATCAGTCTGCCCGGGGGAGGGGTCGGACTGCTCATCGGGGACGTCGAGGGACACAGCCTGGAAGCCGCCGGGATCATGGCTCAACTGCGCAGCGGCGCCCGTGCGTACGCCACGGAGGGGCACGACCCGGCCGCTGTGCTGGCACGCAGCAACCGGTTGCTGGCGGGTCTGGACACCAGGCTCTTCGCCACCTGCTGCTGTATGTGGCTGGACCTGGACACCGGTGAGGCCACCATCGCCAGCGCCGGCCATCCCACGCCTGTCATCAGCGACCCGAGCGGTCGGGTCAGCACGCCGGTACTCTCCGCGGGCCCGCCGCTCGGCATTTGCCCGGAGACCGTCTACACCCAGGTCGATGCCGTGCTCGCACCGGGATCACTGATCGCTCTGTACACCGATGGCCTGCTCGACCTCACTCACCAGTCTCTCGAAACCGCCCTCGGCACGCTCCGGCAACGACTGGCCGACCAACGGGACCTGGACCTGGAAGTACTGGCCGACCGCCTGGTCTCCGATGACGGACCGCACACGGCGCGCGACGACGACCTGGCGCTGTTGCTGGTCCGGTACGAGGGCGCCGGCGAGAGCGCCGCGGAGCGGGTCGCACGGGTGTCCATCCAACGCAACGGCCTGCACGAAGTACGCCGGCTGCGGCACTTCCTGACCGACCTGATGAATACGTGGATGCTCAACGTCGACATCGACGCGTTGGAGCTCCTGGTGTCCGAGGTGGTGACCAACTCCTTGGTACACGCTCAGAGCGAGGTCGATGTGAGGCTCCGCAACTACCCGGACCACCTGCGTGTCGAGGTGCGGGACACCAATCCGCACCCGCCCGTCATGGCCGCCATCGTGGGCGCCGACCAGGCGGTGAACGACGAGGCGGAGTCCGGGCGCGGCCTGCTGATCGTCAACGCCCTTGCCGCAGCTTGGGGTACGTCCCCCGCGGGCCGCGGCAAAACCACCTGGTTCGAGCTGGACGTCGGTTCACACGCCGCGACTTCGTGACCGTTCGCCGACCGCACGAGGTCTGTCCGGCCGTTCGGGCCGTCGTGCGGGCCGCTCCGGTCGGCGACCGGTCGGTTGGTGGCTCGGGGGTTCGTAGGGCGCTGGGGCAACAGCGCTAACTCGGCAGGTCCGGCGGGCTTTCGGGGCGGCGGGTCGCCTCGATCGCCTGCGCCAGCCGCATCGAGCGCTTGAGTCCCTCACGGTCGGGCAGGACGCACAGGCCGGTCAGGATCAGTTCCAGCCGGATGAGCAGGTCGGCGAACAGGGACGGGGCGTCGGCGGGCCGGTCCGGCGCAGCCCACCGCCACAGTGCATCGAAGTAGGCCGCGCGGATCAGCTCTCCCGCTGTCTGTGCGCTGATGTCGTCGCGGATCTCACCGGACCGCTGCCCCTCCTCGATGACCCCGGCGAATTGGGTTGCCAGCGTCCGCTCCTCCAGGACGGGGCCGCCCCATTTGACCCAGGCCAGGGTGTAGACCCGGCCGGCTGCCGGCAACCGCTCGTAGGATTCCGCCAGCACCTGCATGATCAGGACCAGGCGTGCGGTCGCGGACTTCTCCGCGAAGGCCCGGTCGTCGAGCGCACGCGTGATCTCTTCGCGGCGGAGGACGCCCCAGGCGAGGACGAAGTCCTCCTTGCGCGGGAAGTGGTTGAAGACCGTCTGGCGGGCGACGGCCGCGGCCCGGGCGATTTCGTCGTATGTCGTCTCCTCGAAGCCCTGCGCGGCGAACAGTTCGGTCGCCGCTCTCAGGAGACGTTCGCGGGTCTCCGTCTTGCGTTGCTGCCGCGGCGCCGTAGCGGTTCTCTCGCCACTCATGGGACTCCCGTTGCTCTCGATCCGATGGCCTGCTGGGCAGTCCTACCCAATGTACTGAAGTCTAATAGTTAGGTCCGTGGTGGAACGTTGCTACACCTCGATTGTTGACATCCTCTGATGTCTGCCGCAGGCTGACGGCCAACAAACTGTACTTCAGTCCACTAATGGTTACCCGGCTGAGCCGCTCTCGGCCGAGCCGACTCAGCGTCGAGCGAATCGAAGGCCAGGATGCGCAGAGGTCGACCCAGGACGCGCAGAGCGCGTTCAACTCCCTGCTGGAGCAGAAGCCGGCCGCGATGCAGCTCACCGGCACGGCGGACACCATGCAGCTTCCGAATGCGGCACGTGCGGCCGTGCACACCATGGGCGGACTCGCGGTTGCCGACTACATGACCGTCCTCCGGACGGCCTGATCCATCCGAGAAAGAGAGCAATTCCATGACATCGCACACCCAGCGCAAGGTCGCCATCGTGACCGGAGGGTCCCGTGGCATCGGCCGGAGCTGCGTGGAACGACTCGCGGAAGACGGGTTCGCCGTCGTCGTGGGCTATGCCACCAACGCGGCCGAGGCCGGCGAAGCCGCCGCCGCGGTCACGGCACGCGGCTCCGAGGCGCTGGCAGTGAGTGCCGACGTGGGCGACGAGACCGCGGTCGCGGGCCTGTTCGACGCAGCCGAAAAGACGTTCGGTGGAGTCGACGTGGTCGTCCACGCGGCCGCACGGATGACGCTGGCACCGCTGGCCGACTTCGACCTCGACGAACTGGACGAGATGCTCCGGATCAACGTCCGCGGCACATATGTCGTGTGCCAGCAGGCCGCGCGGCGGCTGCGCCCCGGTGGCTCACTGGTCAACTTCTCCTCCTCGGTGCTCGGCCGCGCCCTTCCGAACTACACCGGCTACGCCGGGAGCAAGGGTGCGGTGGAGGCACTGACATTCATCCTCGCCCACGAACTGCGCGGGCGTGACATCAACGTCAACGCGGTCGCGCCCGGCCCGACCGGCACGGAGATGTTCCTCGAAGGCAAGACCGACGAACAGATCGAGCTCTTCGCGAAGGCGGCGCCCCTGGAACGGCTGGGCACGCCGTCCGACATCGCCCAGGCGGTCGCCTTCCTCACCAGTGCCGCAGGGCACTGGGTGAACGGACAGACGATCAAGGTCAACGGCGGCCTTCACTGAGCCGCGAGACAAGAGGGACCGGCATGAGTGTGCGGGCCGTACCGATCGGCCAGTTCCTCATCGCCGTGTACGGCGGATACTTCGGCGGAGCCGTAGGCATCCTGATGGTGGCCCTGTGGAACATCGGCCTGGGCCTCGATACCGCAGCCGGCAACCCGATGCGGATCCACCCAACTCGCGGCCGTCTTCCTCACCTCGGGCGCGCTGTTCCTGTTCACCTCGGATGCACTGCGCGCACCCCTGCCTCTGGTCACCCTGCTAGCCGGTGCGACCGCTGGGGGTTTCGTCGGCGCCCAGCTGGCCCGCCGTCTTCCCGCCCGGCTGCTGCGGGGAGCCCTCCTGGCAACGGCCACGGTGACGACCGTCCTGTACTTCCTGCGCGGCTGACCATGCAGGGAAGTCACGCCTGGTCAACTCCATCATCGAGAGCTGAAGGCTGACTGACGTGATCGAAAATGGTGCCGGAACCACGGTCCGGTACACGGATGCGCGCGGGCGAGGCTGGTGATGGCCTACGAGGCGAACTGGCCGACCTCGCCCGTGCGTGTGTTCCGATCGGCGAGCACGAGCTGAACCCCGAGGGCACCAATCGTTCACCGGGCACCGTGCCGGCCGACGCGGCCCGAGTGATCGGAGCTGCGCAACGGTTCTTCGAGGCCGTGGTCGTGTACGAGCGGATGGGCGGTGCCGACTGGCAGGTCGTCGGCAATGTCCTGGGCGTGTCTGCGCGTACCGCGCGGGTGCGCTTCGCGGCGGCCGAGGCCGCCTTCCGGGAACTGCTCTCCCCCGAAAGGGGGTCAGCCGCCGGCGAGGCGGAGGGGTTGCGCGCCTACATGGCCAGAGGCCGCAGGGCGGCCGGGACGACCAGTGCCCCGGTCGCCCTGCCCGTGCTGTCCAGCATCCAGCCCATGCGTTTCGGGGTGCGCAAGTTGATCGCGTTCTCCCGCACCTGGAGCTCGGGCAGGCGCGCCCCGAAGAGCCGCTCGATGTGGAGGATCTCCGCCACGGTGCGGGTCCACACGGTCATCGCGAGATTCGTCTCCCCCGTGGTGGAGACGCACATCCTGAGCTCCGGCAGCGTCGCCAGGGCGGTGACGGCACGATCGTGGCCGGCCGGTTCGACCCGGGCCGTCCAGGTGCTGCTCACCGACCAGCCGGACACCTCCGCGGCCAGCTCGCAGCGGAACGACACCAGGCCCGAGCCGAGCAGGCGGCTGAGCTGGCGGCGTACGGTCGCGGGGTTGCGGCCGGTGGCCCGGGCGAGGTCGGCGGCGGTCGCCCTGCCGTCCTGAGCCAGCGCCTCGATCAGCGGCCATGCATCGAAGGGAAGCGCCCCGGACGCCGCTCTGGACGTGGTCGAGGCGAGCCGCTCGAAGGCCGCCACCTGCACCGGGTCCAGCGCGTCCAGGCGCCAGTGGCTGCCGTGGCGGTGCACGGCCGTCGCCACGTGACTTCGCTGGCGCGCGACACCGGGCAGGCACTCCAGCGCGTCGAAGAGGAACGCCGTCAGGGCGGGCAGGTCGCGGGTGATCACGGTGAGCAGGAGATCCCGGCCCCGTGTCGACTCCTCAACGGTGACGACCCGTGCGTCCTCACACAGCGCCCGCACGACCCCGGGCCGCGTCCCGGGCAGGCAGTCCACCTCGACGAGCGCCAGCGTCACGTCACGGTAGGCGTTGCCGGGCTGCGCGCTCACCCACGCCAGCCCCGCCGACCTCATGCGCTCCCACCGTGCCACCAGCGTCGCCCGGGTGCCACCGAGAATGCGGGCGACGTCCGTCCAACTGGCGCGAGGGGCGATCTGCAGAGCATGCAGGAGCTGCAGATCGCGCTCATCCAGCTCATTGCGATGCACGAAACGACTCTGATTCCTGACTACTGTGCACGATTCGATCGATTCTAGCTCAGGTGTGCGATCGCTACCCACACTACTCACAACGACGACGGGAGGCCCATGACGTGACGATCCAGCAGGAAGCGCAGGCACTGGCGCCCGAGTTGACGGTTCTACGGCACACACTGCACACCCGTCCCGAGATCGGCCTCGACCTCCCGCGCACGCAGGCCGAGGTCGTCCAGGCGCTGAGCGGACTGCCGCTGGACGTCTCGCTCGGCAAGCGTGCCACCTCCGTCACGGCCGTCCTGCGTGGCAGTGCGCCGCAACCCAGCGGGGCGCGGCCGGCCGTGCTGTTGCGCGCAGACATGGATGCTGTACCGGTCCAGGAAGAGACCGGGCTCGCTTACGCCTCCCGGTCCGCAGGCGTGGCGCACGCCTGCGGACACGATCTGCACACGGCGATGCTGATCGGCGCGGCGCGACTGCTCGCGGCCCGGCGCGCGGAACTGCACGGCGACGTGGTGCTCATGTTCCAGCCCGGTGAAGAGGGCTGGGAGGGCGCACGCACCATGATCGAGGAGGGAGTGCTCGACGCCGCCGGGCGGCGGGTCCAGGCCGCTTACGCGCTCCACGTCTTCTCGAACATGGCGCAGGGTTTCTTCACCCGGCCGGGGGCGATGCTCGCCTCGTCGTCGGCGCTGCTGGTCACCGTGCGGGGCGAGGGCGGGCACGCCTCGGAGCCGCACCGGGCCCGGGATCCCATCACTGTCGCGGCGGAGATGGTCCTCGCCCTGCAGACCATGATCACTCGCCGGTTCGACGTGTTCGAGCCGGTGGTGCTGACCGTGGGGAGCCTGCATGCAGGCACCCGGCGCAACGTCGTCCCCGCGACCGCTGTCTTCGAGGCGACGGTGCGTACCCTGTCCGACTCGGTGGCGGAGCAGGTCGGGCAGAGCGCGCTGCGACTGCTGCACGGCATCGCCGACGCCCATGGAACGCGGGTCGATGCGCGGTTCGTCCGCGAACGACCGGTCACCTGGAACGAACCCGGCGAGACGGCGTTCGTCGACGCAACGATCCACGAGGTATTCGGCGAGGACCTGCACCGGCCCTTGGCCCATCCGTTCCTCGGCGCCGAGGACTTCTCCCGCGTGCTCGCCGAGGTACCCGGAGCCATGATCGCGCTGGGTGCGCTGCCCACCGGGGCGGACCCTGCGCACGCCCCGTTCAACCACAGCGGTCGCGCCCTGTTCGACGACGCGGTCCTGCCCCTGGGTGCCGCGCTCTATGCCGAACTCGCGCTCCGGCGCACCCGTGCCGCCCAGCCGCCGTCCCTCGACACCGCGAGGGTGCCGTACCCCAGCCCCACCCCGCCGCCGGAGGCCCGCCCATGAGAGAGCCCGGCCCCCTCGCTGTCACACGACTGCTGCCGAGCCCTCGCCATGACGGTCGCGAGCATTTTCGTCGCGGCCGGTGTGGCAGTCCTGCCCGGCGGGTACGTCGAGATGTTCCCTACGGGGATCGGCAGGGTCGGCCTCGCGGTGCCGTACTCGATGGCCGTTGCCGTATTCGGCGGGACTGCGCCGTGCCTGCAAACCTGGACGGCGAGCATGTCGGGCGTGCCGCTTTCAACGGCTACGTCGTCGTCCTCCTGCTGGTGTCTGTGCTGACCGTCATCGCCTTGCCGGAGACCACGCCGGCCGAACTCGGGTCTGCCGCTGCCGGCACCGACGGAAGAAATGAGGAACATGAGACTGCTCGAAGCGCTCCGTCACGGTATCGAGGCGATCGACCTCGCGCAGCCGTTGGAGACCGGCATGCCGGTCTCACCCACACATCCGGCCTTCCAGTTCGCGCTCCGTCAGCGGCACGACGACGTGGCCCGCGCCGACGGGATCACCGGCTCGCACGAGATGATCGTCCTCGGCGGTCACGTCGGGACGCACATGGACGCTCTGTGCCATGTGGCCGTCGACGGCCACATGTTCGGCGGCGTCCCGGTGGCCGACGCCCTGCACGGCGGACGCTACCGGGTGCACGGAATCGACCAGGTGCCGCCGCTCGTCCGCCGCGGTGTGCTCTACGACGTGCCTGCCGCACGCGGCGTCGACCGGCTCGGATCGGGCGAGCCGGTACGCCTCGATGACCTGCGGGCGCACGGTGCGGCGCAGCCCGAGCGCGGCGATGTCGTGCTGATCCGCACCGGCTGGGCACAGCACTGGAACGACCCGCCCGCCTATCTCGGAGACGAACGCGGAGTCCCAGGCCTCGACACGTCCGCGGCCGCCTGGCTCGCCCAGTGCGGCGTCGCGGCGGTCGGCGCCGACACCATCGCCCTGGAGCACATCCCACCCGGGGCAGGCCCCGCGGCGCTTCCCGTGCACCGCCTGCTGCTCGCTGAGTGCGGCGTCAACCTCATCGAGGTGATGAACCTCGAAGCCCTCGCCGCGCGCGGCGCGGAGGAGTTCCTTTTTGTCGGCGCGCCTCTGAACGTCCGGGGCGCCACCGGGGCGCCCATTCGCCCTCTCGCGCTCATCGGCGCCTGAGGACACGGACACCGGTCTCCTGGTGTGCTGAAGACGCTCCCGCCTCCTCGTGGAACCGCCCACCGTCTCGGACGTCGACGGGCCGAACCGCCCGTCGAGACCGACTCGCCCGGACTTCTGGAACTCCCGTGGCGACGCCCACCGCTGTGTCATCCAGTCAAGGATCGTGCGCAGCCAGGCGCGTCATCGCCGTCGTCACCGCTGCGGGCAACCGCGTCGTGCCCAGGTCTCCCGGTTCGACTGCCTCACGACAGCTCGCGCACCTCGACGACGCATAACTCAAGGGTGATCAGGCGGCAGTGGGTGGGATCTCGGTGCCTGGCTCAGGGCGCAGGCGGAAGCGTCCGCGGTCGCTTCGGACTGTCCCGGCGGTCGGCTGGGGGAAGTGGGTGCCGAGCAGCAGGGTGTCGGTGCCCGCCAAGTGGTTCAGGAGGCGGGTGCGGGTTCGGGTGCGCACCGCCTGCTGGGCGTCGGTGTCGACGCAGCTGGTGAGATGTGGGTGGGACAACTGCACAGGGTGGTGGATGCTGTCGCCGGTGATCAGTGCCGTGCGGTCGGTGCCGCGCACTTCCACGGCCACCTGCCCGGGCGTGTGGCCGGGGGCCGGGACAAGCCGGACCCCGTCGGCCACCTCGTGCCCGTGGTCGGGTACTTCCACGGGGACGTACTGTCCGCTGTCGCGGACGGGGTGCACGGAGTCGCGGAACATCTGGCGGCGGTGAGGGGAAGGGCATCGGCCTGCCCCCTCACCGCCGCTCGCTGCCCCGCTCAAGTCCGGAGGCCGCCGTCGACCGACAGGGCAGTGCCGGTGACGTAGGAGGCGTCCGGCGAGGGCAGCCACACAGCCGCGGCCGCAACCTTCGCGGACTCCGCCAGCCCGCGCAGCGAGGTCACGGCCGCCTGCCGGCCGGCATCTGCGTACCTGCCGAGGCGACGACACCGTCGAACATGGCGGTCTTCGCCAGTGCCGGGCGCAGCGCGTCGACCCGGATGCTGTCCGGACCGTAGCCCACGGCGGCCACCTTGGACAGGCCGACGACGCCGGTTTGGCGGGCGCTGTCCTCGTCCAGGTCGAGTACGGCGACCACGGCCCCGCGCCGGGCGAATTCGAGCGCGTTGGCCCGCCCGATCCCACTGTCGGCGCCGGTGATCAGACCGGCCTTGCCGGTGTAGCTGCTCATGCCAGCGGCTCGTGGTTGACCCAGATCGCCTTGTACGGGTGGCGGCCCTGCCAGCGCTTGATGAGGTCGACCGCCCCGGGCATGGTGAAAGCCGCGTCCAAGGCATCGATGTCGGCCAGGCGCAGTTGCAGGACGGCGCTGGCGACGGCCACCGGAGCGTGGTCGTCGCCCGGGACGCGGATGTGGTGCTGGGCAGCGAACGACTCGACCAGACCGGAACCCATCACGAGTTCCTCGAACTCCTTGAGGTACTGGCGCAACGCGCTCTCAGGAATCGGACTGTCGAACGCTACGATCATCGTGTGGTGAATCATGTCTGCAGTGAACAGGCGATTTTCCCTTGCGTCCAAGATCTGACCGTTCTTATTCCATTCCTGGCAGGAATGGAATAAGCGATAGCCTTGTGCCATGGCTGAGCTGGAGACCCGCGAGCTGGAGTACTTCGTCGCTGTGGCCGAGGAACTGCACTTCGGTCACGCCGCGGCCTGCCTGGGGATTGCGCAGCCGGCCCTGTCCAAAGCTATCCGGCGCTTGGAAGCCCGGCTCGGAGTGAAGCTGCTGGAGCGTTCCAGCAGGCACGTCGCCCTCACGCTCGCCGGCGAAGCACTCCTGCATCATGGCCGGCACGCGCTCAACGCTGTCAGCGCGGCTGCCGAGAAGGCCCGCCGGGCCGGCGATCGACAAGCCCACCTGCGTTTGGTGATCAAACCCGGCAGTGATGCCAACCTCCTGTCCGCCATCCTGGCCGCCTACGCCGGCCGGCCCGACGCCCGCCAGGTGGACATCCTCTTCGGCGGAGCCACCGACCGCGCCGATCACCTGCGCGATGGCCGCGCCGATGTTGCCCTGCTGTACGCGCCGTTCGACGACATGACCGGTCTGGACCATGCAACCCTGACGGTCGAAGGACGTGTAGCGATCCTGCCGCCGGACCACCGGCTCGCTTCTCGCTCGGAGGTCACCCTCGCCGACCTCGCCCAGGAAACACTGCCACGCTGGAAAGGCGTGCGCTGGACCGGAGCGCCCGGGGCCGGGCGGGGGCCCGAGGTCACGGACACGGCCGAAGCCCTGCACATGATCAAGCTGGGACGCACCGTCGCGATCTTGCCTCGCTCGCTGGCTCAGCCGATGCACCCCGACCTCGTCTACCGGCCCGTGACCGACGCCCCCGACAGTGAACTTGTCCTCGCCTGGCTGCGGGACGACCACCGGCGCCTGGTCGCATCCTTTGTCGCTGCCGCTGTAGATGCCTCAAGGACGACCTGAGGGGGCGGGCGATCGGAACCGTCGGCCTTACGCTTGACCGTCACGGTCTTGACGCGGCCTTGTACGGGCCGGTGCTGGTGCACGCGTACGTGTCCGACACCTTGCAGACGTACACGGGTCTGGGCATCGTGCGGGGTGGAGTCCCAGCGGCAGCCGTCACCGTCCTTCGGGGAGTCACGGTGCCGAAGTGCCCGCAACGGCCGTTGTGGCAGGTGGCGGAACCACCCACCGACCTGTGGTCGGGTCGGACATGACCTGCCGGCCACGCCTGGCGGAATGGACCGAGAGCGTGCAGCCGCAGCCCGGCGCCGGCCGCGGTGGCGAGCACGGCGTCAACGCCCTTGACCGACTTGCGGCGGCCCATGGAGTCGGCCCCTGTCAGCGGATAGTTCGCCAGCCGTACGCCACGTTTGTCGTGCCGGTCAACTGGGTTCCGTCCCCGCTGCCGATCCGACCGTCGCCCCGTCGCGGCCCGGCACGTAGCGTGGACGGCGGGCCGGGTTGAGGCGGTAGGCGGGGTCGAACGTCTCCCGCTCGTACGCCTTCGCCGCGGCATAGGCGTCATCTGTCAACTCTCCGTCTCCGGCGAGGAGAGCGCGCACCAGCCCGGTGCCGTACGGGGTGTTGTCGTGGGCGGACAGGATGACGAGTCCGGGCAGCAGGCGGTGGAGCCACTGGATGCGCCGCACTGTGTCGACGAAGACTTCCTGCGCGCCCGTCTGCATCTGCAGAACGTCGTCGACTGCCAGGTGCAGGATGGTGTAGAGAGCGTCACCTGCGAGCAGGGCGTGCCGACCGCCACCGAGGCCTACGAGGGCGCTCGTGCTGCCGGCGCTGTGTCCCGGAGTGGGCAGCAACTGGAACGAGCCGTCACCCAGCAGGTCACAGGAGCTGTCGAAGCCGCCGATGGCTGGTCCGTCGAAGTCGACGGGACGCCACTTACGCACGCCGGCGACAGACTTGGGGAACGCGAGCGGCGCGAGCCCGGCGATCATGGAGTCGCGGGCGTCGTACTCAGCACGGCCGAGGACGACTTCGGCATCGGTGAACAGCGGCAGCGAGCCGATGTGGTCCTCGTGGAAGTGCGTGATCACGACGGTGCGGATGTCCCGGGGCGTTCGGCCGTGCCGGTCGAGCTGTGCCTCGATCCGCTGGTCAGCGGGAAGGTCGTATTCGTCCTCGTCGGTGACGTACTCCATGATCGTGCCGCCGTAGTAGGCGTCGTGTGTGTCGGCCTGGGCGGGGGAGATCCCGGTATCGACGAGGATCGGACCCGCGGTGGGGTGCTCGACGAGGTAGGCGTGGATCGGAACCCAGATGAAGCCGGACGTGGCGGCGGCGAGGTTGAAAACCGAGAAGCCGTCGTGGCCGCCGTAGAACTGACCGTAGGGGACCTTCGTGCGTCCGACACGGAGTGGGAAGACCTTCATGATCCCTCCAGGAACGATGAGTGCCAAAAACGCGGAACTGTTCAGTTCCGCAATGGAACAGGCCTCAGCGTAGCCCTGGGTAACTCGAAACGCTACCGTTCCGTTTCGTGTTTCAGGTAGGATGACGGCCATGGACACCCGACGTCGTCGCGGCAGCCGCGGTCCAGCACTGCAGGAGAATGTCACGACCGCCATCGCCACGGCGGCTTTCGATGAGCTGGCCGGCAACGGCTGGACGC
Organism: Streptomyces sp. NPDC003393; assembly: GCF_053589015.1. Lineage (NCBI taxonomy): Bacteria > Bacillati > Actinomycetota > Actinomycetes > Kitasatosporales > Streptomycetaceae > Streptomyces > Streptomyces sp. NPDC003393. The sequence goes on from NZ_JBSFRB010000017.1 coordinate 13,675, forward strand.
GCCTGTCGATGGACGCGGTGGCCCGTCGTGCGGGGGTCGGCAAAGCCGCTGTCTACCGCCGTTGGCCCTCCAAGGAGGCGATGCTGCTCGACCTCGTCCAGGACCTCGTCATCCGTCATCTGCCTGATGTTCCGGACACCGGCGAACTGCGCGGCGACGTTCGTGCGTTTCTCGAGCTGACGGTCCGGCAGGCCGCTGACCCCCGCGTTCTGCCTATCGGTATCGATCTGCTCGCAGAGTCTCAGCGTAATCCTGCCCTTGCCGCAGCCCTGCGGGAGGCTGTCGCTGTCCCGCGCCGCCGCGCTGCCGAAGAGATCCTGCGCCGTGCCGTCGACCGCGGGGAACTGCAGGCCGGCCTTGACCACAGCCTCGCCACCGACCTGCTGATCTCCCCTCTCTTCTTCCGTCTGGCGATCACCAGCGAGCCCGTCGACGGCCCCTTTCTCGACCGCATGACGAGCGCCCTCGTCGCCGCCGTGGCCGCAGCGGGCCAGTGACCCGGGTTTCAGTCGGTGCCCAGCCGGTCGCGGGGGACCGGCACGTGACGGTGCCGACCTCCGTTATGACCTTGCAGCGAGGCCCTCGCCCGTCTGCCTGAGCTCGCCTGCGGCGGTCTTCTCGGCTGCGAGCGCGGTTCAGCAACTCTGCGGACAGTCCGTCGCCACCGCCGAGGACGACGCCGGCTGGCCGGCCTTCCTGCGCTCGCTGATCGCCCGCGGCCTGTCCGGCGTGTCGTTTCGTCGCTCCTGTGGAGGTCGTGAATGCTGTCGGTTGTCGGACTGCTGGAACGAAAATCCCGCCCAGGGGGATGTCCGAACCTTCAGGGGCACGTGCTCGGTGTTCGCTCAGGACGTTCAGATCGAACTCGAAGGACGGGTCTCGCGCGACACCGATCCGATGCCCGCCGCGACCCCAACGGGCCGACCAGCTCGCGGAACATGACTTCCAGGACCAGCGGCCCCCCGGCGCCTGCCCGCCGCGTGAGCGAGGACTTTATCGGGGATGTGTTGCCCTCTTCAGGGAAGCCCCCCCCGCAGGCGCAGGCGCAGGCGCAGGCGCAGACGCGGCAATCGGCAAAGGGCCGCCGCGTCCGTCTTCGGGGGAAGCCGCGTGCCTCCTGTCGCGTCGGGACCGGCCTGCAGTACCGGAGAGGGACCCGCTACCCTTCTTCATCGACTGGGCCTCGTGGCCTTTCGGCGACGATGCACCGTCGCCCTGATGTGGCTGGCCACCTCGGCCGTCGTCTTTGCCGCCTCCCAGGCCCCGGAAACCTCCGACGAGCGGTTTTCCATGCCGGGCATCGAGGCGCAGAAGGCCTATGACCTGGCGGATGAGCGTTTTCCCGGGGCAACGGCCGACGGCGCGACCGCCCGGGTCGTGTTCGTTGCCCCGGACGGGCAGAAGGTGACCGCGTCCGACAGCGACCATCGAGAAGGCCGTCACGACCATCGAGAAGGCCGTCACGGAGCCGGCCGACGGCCCTCAGGTCGACAGGGCCGATGATCCCTTGGCGCGAAAAGAGGACCGACGTGGAGTCATCGTCGCTGATCCCGGTGCCAATGGTTTCCACCGAGCCGAAGGCGGAGAACCCGCTGTGCGGGCGCGAGCGTATTACTCGCCCAGTTGTCCTGTGGTATGCGGAGTGGTCGCGTGCGTGCTTCCCTCCGGCCACAGTGCACGGGCGGCGTCCGACAGCCTGTCAACTCCTGAGGGACCCAGGACTGTCAACTGGAGAATGAAACCGGGCACGATTGTCGCCATCAACTGGGCGACTTCGTCGGCTGAGGCCCCCGGGGGCAGGGCGCCGGCATTTTGATGCTGCCGCACGATGTTGACGATTTCACCGCAGGCCTCGACGATTGTGGCTTTGATCCGCTCGGTGAGTGCTGGGACGTACAGGGCTTCGGACCACACCAGCAGCGTGAGGGCGGCGAAGCCGTTCTCTGCGTGCTTCGTCTTGATGACCTCGAAGAGATCGGCGAGTGCTTCTCCGATGCCGACCGTGGGTCTCCGATCGGCCAGTTTGCGGACTTCGGTGACCACCTCGCCCAGGTTCTCCTCGGCGATCGCGACAATCATGTCCTGCTTGCCGGCGAAGTACCTGTACACGGCTCCCGTGGACAGGCCTGTCTCTGTCAGCACGTCCTGCATGGTCGTCGCGTGGAAGCCGTTGCGTACGAAGCAGCGCCTCGCGGCGCTCAGGATCTCTGTGCGGCGGGCGTCTAGGTACTCCTGGCTCACCTTGGGCATGCTGCCAGCGTACATGAAAAAAAATGAGTGATCGTTCTTCTTGACGAGGGGCGGTGATCGGTGCACAGTAGGCGAAAGAGAGCGTGCGTTCGTTTTTTATGTCTTGCGTGCTTCCACGGAGCCCCGCCCGGGCCTCCCTCAAGCGCAGGACACAGTGGTGCAGCTGTGTGTCCGATCCGACAGGCACGGATGGCCGCTCAGCGTTCCGAGTTCGCTCGCGGCCCCGTGCCCTGCTCTTGAAAACTCCCCGCCGAGCCGTGGGCGCCGCGGTCCTGCCAGAAGGAGAAGGAATCATGAAGAAGCGGCTCATCGTCGCCGCAGCCGCCGCGGTGCCGGTGGCGCGCCTGGCCCGCAGCTTCGCGTCGTCGCCACTGCCTGCACCTCCCCCTCTGTCCGACTCGATTCCGATTCCCGAGGCCAATCCACCGGCGGAACTGGACGTCGTCGCGGTGCCGACCGGCGTAAACAAGCGCGTCGCAGCCTACGGTTACCGCGGCGGATCGTTCTTCGAGAAGCGCGACTTCAACATGGGTGCCGTCCTCATCAGGCACCCCAGCGGCGATCTGCTGGTCGACACCGGGTTCGGCCGCGGTATCGACCAGCAGATGACCACCATGCCGCCCCTGTTCCAGCGCATGACCAAGTACGAGATGTGGAAGCCGGCCCGGGATCAACTCGAGTCCGCCGGCTACGACTTCGGTCGGCTCGCGGGCATCCTCCTCACCCACGCGCACTGGGACCACGTGAGCGGTCTCCCGGACTTCCCCGGGGTGCCGGTGCTGGTCACCGAGCGAGAGAAGGCCGCCTTCAACAGGGAAGGCATGCACGGCTACTTCGGCCCACCCTTCAGCGAGACCAGCATCCCCTGGAGCGTCATCCACTTCGAGTCCGGCCCCTACCTCGGCTTCCCTCGCAGCCACGACGTTCACGGCGACGGATCGATCGTCTGCGTTCCCGCCCCCGGGCACACCCCGGGCAGCATTATCGTGTTCGTGACGCTCACCAACCACGTGCGGTACGCCCTGGTGGGGGACCTTGTGTGGCAGCGCGAAGGTCTCACCCGGCTGGAAGAGCGTCCCTGGCTGGTGCGGAGGTTCGCCGATCTGGACGCGGACGGCAACCGACGTAATCTCCTGCGGATGGCCTCCATCCTCCAGCGTATCCCCGACATGATCGTCGTGCCCGCCCACGACCAACGCGCCTTCGCCGAGATGACCACCCTGCCCAATGTGATGACCAAGGGCCTCATCCTCTGACGGCGTTCGGCCGTGGCTCGACGTAGGACGCCGCCACCCAGTCCAGGGCCGCAGGCGTCCGAGCATGCCTGACAGCAGGTGACGCCGACCTTCGACCGACCATTCGGCGCTGCGAGTTCCCCGGCCGCTCGGGCTTCCGGCCCGGCCCTCAGCGTTTCACCGAAATGTTCTGAGCCGATGAAGAGAGAAACTCGTGACGAAAGCAAGCAGTGACACCGCTACGGAACACAACACCGACATGGCTGCGCCCCGGGTCGCGCACGCTGTGGCCAGGGCCCTGAAAGACAACGGGATCGACCGTATCTTCCTGGTCACCGGTGGCGATCTGCTCCTCTGGCAGGCGCTGCGCGATCACGGCATCGCCATGCACCTCGCACGCAGCGAGGCCGCGTCTGTCGTCATGGCCGACGCGTACGCCCGGGTGACGGGCAAACCCGCGGTTGTCTACGGGCAGTGGGGGCCGGGCGCGGCGAACGTCGCTGGAGCGCTCGCGGATGCCTGGTGGGCACACAGCCCCCTCGTCGCCATCACCAGCACGGTGTCCACACAGGTCGAGTACAAGAACGAGTACCAGGAGCTCGATCAGCCGCCGATGTTCCAGTCGATCACGAAGTGGCAGGCGCGTGTCACCCGCGCGGACCGCGCCGGAGAACTCGTCGCTCAGGCCGTGCGCACCGCGGCCGCGGGATGCCCACGGCCCGTGCACCTCGACATCCCCTCCGACACGATCATGGAAGTCGCGCCGAACGCCCGCTACGCGCCCGCCTTCACACCCACGCCGCCGGCCCCGTCGGCGAGCGCGGTGGACGACATCGTCAGCAGGCTCGCCCGAAGTGAGCGGCCGATGATCCTCGCCGGGAACGGAGTGCTGCTCGCCGAAGCCGCGCTCGACCTCGTAGAACTCGCGGAGACCGCGTCGGTGCCCGTCGTGACGACACTTGGTGGGAAGGGCGCCATACCCGAGAACCATCCGCTGTCGGTCGGCGTCGCGGGACGCTACTCAAGCAAGATCAGCAACGCGATCGTACGTGAGGCGGATCTCGTCCTGGCCATCGGCACGGATCTCGGAGGTCTCGCGACCGACACCTACACGCTACCCTCGGCCGCCACCGATGTGGTCCAGGTCGACCTCTCGCCCGAGGCCGTCGGCAGGACGCGCGCCGTGCAGGCGGGTGTGGTCGCCGATGCCGGCGAAGTGTGCCGCTCACTCGCTGCGGCGCTGACCTCGGAGCCGGTCACCGACGCGCGCCGCACGTGGTGCGAGTCCGTCCAGCGCAGGCGCACCACCTGGAAAGAGGATTTCCAAGCAGTGGCACGCCGACCCGCCACCGGGCATGTGCGGCCCGAGGCCATCGTCTCGATCCTTCGGGAACTCACCCACGAGCGCGACCTGCTCGTCGTGGACACGGGCTTCATGGGGGCCTGGGGCGGCGCCCTGTTTCCCGTCCACTCGCCCGGCCGGACCTTCCTGCGCGCCGCCGGCACACTCGGCTGGGCCTTCCCCGCCGTCCTCGGTGCCCAACTCGCGGCGCCGACGGGGCAGCGTGCCTTCGCGCTGGTCGGCGACGGCGGTTTCGGCTACAACGTCGGAGACCTCGAAACCGCGATGCGACTGGACATCCCGGCGGTGACCATCGTCCTGAACAACGCGAGTCTCGGCTACGAGCACGTCGGCTTCCAGCACGCCCTCGGAGGCGACGTCGTGCACGAGGTCTGCGATTTCATCGACGTCGACCACGCGAAGGTCGCCGCCGCGTACGGGCTGTTCACGGCTCGCGTCGATTCGGCGGAGGACTTCAGGGGAGCCCTGAAGCAGGCGATCGCCGGCTCCCGCCCAGCACTGATCGACGTCGTGGTCGACAAGGAACGGATCGCCCCGGTCACCACCTTCGACGCGCTGCTCAAGCGCGACGTCTGAATCGGCCCGGTGACCGCGACGACGGCATCTTCCACACGACGACGTGCTGATCGGCCGGTCCACCGGTGTCTCACCACCCTGGAAACGCACCTGCACGCTCGGTGTTCGGCTGTCGAGCACAAGGAGATCACCATGCGACCGCCACCGATTCCCACGCCGGGCTGCGCCGGACCAGATCGCGGCCCTGAGCGCCGGCTCGCGCCCGGCCGAGGACGAGATCCTTGCCGCAGATGTCGCTTTCACCCTGACCCGCGGCGGCGCGGTGCCGGGGCCGCTGTACGACGCAGCGGTCGCCAAGCTCGGCCAGCAGGGCTTCGCCGCGGTCGCATTCATCGCGTCCACCATCTGGCGCTCGGCACCCCGCTCAACGCGTATGACGTGCTCGCCGGCCGCGCCGTGACCCAGACCGACTAGGAACGAATCATGCCCGATATCAACGAACTCAAGGCCATGCTCGAGCACCCGGAGGACTTCGGCACGTTCGGGCGCTTCACCGAGACGCCGGTCGACCAGATGTCGCCGAAGATGCGCGAGGCGTTCGACTTCACGCTGAAGCTGCGCGGACTCGTGCTGGGTCCGCACAAGATCTGGGCGGCGAACCCGACGCTCCTCAAGACGGTCGCGCCGGTCGGGGCGTATTTCCAGACAGAGTCGACGTTGTCGAAGGCCGAGATCGAGATCGCCACCTGTGTGATCTGCGGGCGCTGGGGCGCCGCGTACGCCAGCTACGAGCACGAGAAGATCGGTGTGATCTTCGGAGGGCTCGAGGCGGAGAAGGCCCAGGCGCTGATCGCGGGGCTGCCGACCGCGTTCGACGACCCGCGGCAGCAGATGGTGTACGAGCTCTCCTCGACGCTGGCCGCTGCGCGGATCGTGCCGCAGGGGATGTTCCAGCGGGCGCAGGAGCTGCTCGGCGACGTCGGCATCGTGGACGTGACGGTCCTGATGGGCTGGTTCAGCGCGGTCTCTCTCACCCTGATGGCCTTCGACGTGCCCTCGAACGCCGTCGGTCTCGACCAGTAGGCCTCGTCGAGTACTGCCCGGCCGGGCTCGACCCAGTTCTGGTGGTCGCGCAGGGACGGTATGGCGGTCCGTCGACTCGGCGGACCGTCACGCACGCCATGATCAGGGACGGCCAGTTCTGTCGCGCGCTCTGCGGCAAGTGTTGTTCAGTGCCGCTTCACGGTGCCGGAAGGACGTGTGGAGGTGCCGTGCCCGACAGCACGACCACCACTGCGGAGTGGGCGGAGACGTGCACTGTGAACGGGTTCGTCGTGCAGGGGCTTCGAGTTCACGCAGGTGGGCGTGACGGCGGTATTGGTTACGGCACACGAACGGAACGCGGTGACGAGAGGCTGGTTGGCGAAGCCGATCAGGGTGCTGGCGACATGGGTGGTCGCCCGGTTGCCGACGATATGGTCCCCGACCAGCCCTGGCGGTTGTTCGGCCGTTTCTGGCTGATTCGTGGAGCAGCGGTGGCCGCGTCTTCCTGCTGGGCGACGCCGCACACACGATGCCGCCGACCATGGGCCAGGGCGCCTGCTCCGGGATGCGGGACGCCATCACCCTCGCGTGGAAGCTCGATCTGGTGCTGCGCGGAGAGGCCGCGGAGGACCTGTTGGCGACCTACGAGGCGGAACGCCGGCCGCACACCCGAACGATCATCGAGACATCGATCCTGCTCGGTGAGGTCGCTTACACGACGGATCCGGCGCATGCCGCCGCCCGCGATGAAGCGTTCCTCAGCGGCTCCATGCCGCCTCCGTTCCCCGTCCTCGAGACCGGAGTCGTCCAGACGACCGACGACGGCGCCCCGGCGCCGTTCGCCGGCACCCTCGCGCCGCAGGGGGTCGTATCCACCCCGGACGGCCGGGCGGGACGGTTTGATGACTTGTTCGGATGTGGCTTCAAGCTGGTGACACGGAAGGGGACCGACGGGCTTCTCGACTCCGACCAGCAGACGTTTTTGGACCAGATCGGCTGCACTGTGCACACGCTCGCCGACGGCGAGGCCCGCTCCTTGGGAGACGACGCGGGAACATACACGCGGTACCTGGACGAGATCGGCGCCGACATGTTCATCTACCGGCCGGACTTCGTGGTCTTCGGGTCATGCGTCGCTGCCGACCGGGGCGAACTGATCACACAGCTTCAGGACAAGCCGCACCACGTCGGGCTGTCAGACGTTGCGAAGCAGGCGGTCACTCGATGAACCAGTCGAATCCCGAAAGGACGGATATCACGTCGCCGGCGCAGAAACTGCTGGCTGCGCAGTGGCGGTCGATGACCCCGACCCGCATGTTCGATTACGGCGTATTGCCCTACGACATCGCCCGAATGCAGGCCATGACCGCCGAGGGTATGGCGTGGGACGTTGCCGCTGAGTCGCTGACCGATGTCCAGGAGCGTCGTGCGCAGCGGGCGCTGAGGGAAGGTCATGTGAAGACTGCGCTCGAGGCGTACCGTGCAGCTGCGGCAGACCTGATCTTCGCGCAGATGGCGTTCAACTACGACACCCCACGCAAGCGCCAGTTGTACGACCGGCTGATCACGGTGTTGTCCACCGTTAGCGGGATCCTCGGCGACCGGTTCGAGAAGCTGGAGCTGGGATTCGGTTCACAGCACTTGGTGGGATGGCTGGTCAGGCCGCCCGGAGGGGACGCGCTCGGCACCGTAATCGTGTTCGGCGGCCAGAGTGGGTGGGGCGCCGCATACTGGCGCCATGCCGACGCCCTGGCAGCGCGCGGTCTCGCGACCATCCTGGCCGAAGGCCCGGGGCAGGGAGAGACCCGACTGCGGCACCGGGTGTTCCTCGACGTGGACGTCGCTGCGGCCTACGGCAGGTACATCGACTACGTACAGGAGCACCCGTCCCTCGGCCCGGCGGTGGGGATCTTCGGCAACAGCCTGGGTGGCCTTTACGCAGCACTGACCGCGGCGGCAGACCGCCGGGTGCGAGCCTGCTGCATCAACGGCGCGCCGGCCCGGCCGTCGCTGCTGGGACACCGCAGCTTTGACGAACAGGCCGCGGCCATGCTGGGCACAGACGACACCGACCGCATCACCGCGAACTTCCGCCGTCTGGCGTTCGATCCGCAGCGCGCACACATAGGCTGCTCGCTGCTGGTACCGCACGGAGGGCACGACGTCTTGTTCGGACTCGATGCGCAGCAGCCCTTCCTCGACGGCGCCGGCGCGGACAAGACCCTGCGGGTCTGGCCGGACGGCGACCACACCATCTACAACCACTGCCAGGAGCGCACGTCGCTCGTCGCTGACTGGTTCGCCGACAAGCTCGCACAGCATTGACAGCAGCCTGCCATGCGTCGGTGCTGCGCGGCCGGAGCGTCGGTGTCGTGCAGCGCGCCCTCGGCGGTCGGTGCGGCACGGACATCCAGGCCAGGCGCCGGCAGAGCGAAGCACGCTGGTGCGGCCGGAGCGTGCAGCGGCGGTCACCCTCACGGGTGACGATGAGCATGGTTACCCGCTCGACCAAGGTGTGAGGCAGGCCGAGTACGGCGGGATGGAGAAGCAACGAGGCTCCTGTGATGCTGAGTTGAGATGTCGAACACCTCTCTCAACACACAGGAGCCTCGTGCGTTGCGAGACGCCGACCCGTCACCCGATCGGCGGCCGCTCCGAAAGAGCTCAGCGCTCGCCTACCTTGCCGCTCAGCGCTCGCCTACCTTGCCGTGGACCCACCTCGCACGCCCCCTGCTCCGCCTCGGCAGGTTCCGTGGGATGTGGCGGCCCCGGCGCGCGCGAGGGTGTCTGCCACTGTGGTGCAGGTCAGGCGCACCACGGCGCGGAGCTCTGCTTCGGAGGCGCCGGCGCGGCTCAGGACGGCGAGCGATTGGTTGACGGCGACGACGTAGGTGGTCAGCTCGTCGAGTACGTGGGGCTCGGCTTCGGAGTCCGCCAGGGCGGCGCGCACGCGCGCTCGCTGGGTGTCGAGCAGGGCACGCACATGGCTGCTGTTCTCCTCGCTGAGGACCGGCGCCTGCGCCGCGGAGTGCGCGATGAGGCATCCGGCGGGGACCGAGGGGTCGGCGATGCGCGCCAGGACGACTTCGAAGAACGCCTCGATCGCCCGCACCGGCTCGCCCGGGTGGGACGCAAGCGCGTGCTCGTATTGGGCTCCGTAGGTGCCGGCGTAGCGATCGAGACTCTTCCGGAACAAGGAGTCCTTGCCGCCGAACGCCCCGTAGAGAGAGCCGCGCCCCAGGCCTGTGGCGGACGACAGGGCGTCCAGGGAGGCGTCTGCGTAACCGCGCTGCCAGAACACGCGCATCACCTGGTCCAGGGCTGTGGTGACGTCGAACTGCTTGCGACCCGACATGGCGCTCCTCCCAGTGGGACCCCCAGTCTACCCATGTTGGATCGATCGTCCCAATAATGTTGGACCGATCGATCCAACATGGGTTAGCGTGGAGCCACAGCCGCTGGCGCTCTTGCAGTGGGGAAGGTTGTCATGATCGAAGAAATCGCTCCCGGTACCGAGACGCGGGCAGATCCGCCGTTCGACGCGCCTCGGACACGTGTCGGCTTCTGGCTGGTCGCAGCGGTGTACACGCTGGTCATGCTGGGATCGACACTTCCCGTTCCGCTGTACGTCCTGTGGGCTCCCGAGATGGGATTCGGACCGTTCACCACCACGCTGGTGTTCGCCGTCTACGCGCTGGGGACAGTGGTCGCGCTCGTACTGTTCTCGCCGATGTCGGATCGGGCGGGGCGCCGTCCGCTGCTGGCGGCCGGGCTACTGGTCACCGTGGTGAGCACGGTGCTGTTCCTGGCCGCGAGCGATGTCGGCACGCTGCTGGCGGCCCGGTTCCTGTCGGGGCTCGGCACGGGCGTCTACACCGCCACCGCGACGGCGACCCTCAACGAACTGGGCGGGCCGCGCAAAGCCCGTCGCACCTCGATGGTGTCGACCGCAAGCAACATGGGGGGACTGGGGCTCGGGGCGATCGCGGCGGGCCTGCTCGCGCAGTACGGCACGGACCCTACCCACCTGGTGTTCTGGGTGTTCCTGGGAACTCTGGTCCCCGCCCTCGTAGCTGTCGCCATCGTGCCGGAAACCGTCGCCGACCGGCACATGCCCACAGTGGACGCGCGCCGCCCCACCGTGCCCGACCAGGGCGCGGCGCGATCGGAATTCCTGCGCGCCGCGGCAGTGGTCCTCGCAGCGTTCGCGGTGTGTGGTCTGTTCTCCTCGCTGGTGCCCGCGTTCCTGCGAGAGGAACTGCACGTGCACAACTTCGCCGGCCTCGGTGCCGAGGTCGCCCTGCTGTTCTTCACCGCCGCGGCGGCACAGCTGACCGCTCCCCAACGGTGGCTCGACAGCCGCCGGCCGACCCCGACTCTCCTCGTCGCCGGTGTCGTGGTCTTCGAAGCCGGGCTGTGGTCCCAGTCACTGGCGGTGTTCATCGCCGGCACGGTTGTGGCCGGGATCGGTGTCGGCCTGGCCTTCCGTCGTGGGATCGGTGTGACGCAGCGTCTGGCCGACCCGCAGCGCCGCGCGGACCTGCTCGCCAGCTACTTCCTGGCCGCCTACAGCGGCACGATCGTTCCCACCCTCGCCCTGGGCCTGCTCGACCAGGCCCTCAACGAGAAGGTCGCCACGCTGCTGCCGGCTGTCGCGGTGGTGCTCACCACGGTGGCCGCGGCGCGCACCGCACCGCGGCACCGGGCCGCACACGCGATCCGGTGAGGCCGGCCGGTCCACACGCCACCTCCCGGCACACATTCACCCGCGCATTCGAAACGGAGATCTCAGTGACCGCCTCAACCACTCATCCGCCGGTGCCGGAAGGGCCCGGCGCAGCCTCGATGGCGCCCGGCCTGCCGGCAGGGTTCACCGACACGTTCACCAGCCGGTTCGTCGACACCGGCAAGGTCCGCCTGCACGCGGTCATCGGCGGCGACGGTCCGCCGCTGCTGCTCCTGGCCGGCTGGCCCCAGACCTGGTACGCATGGCGTCTGGTCATGCCGGCACTCGCCCGGGAGTTCCAGGTCATCGCCGTCGACCCGCGAGGTGTCGGCCTGTCGGACAAGCCGGAGGACGGCTACGACACCGGGACCCTGGCCGACGACATGGCGGCCCTGATGACGGAACTGGGCCACGACCGGTTCGCCATGGTCGGCCACGACGTCGGCATGTGGACCGCCTACGCGCTGGCAGCCGACCACCCCGGCCGCATCGAGCGCCTGGCTGTCGCCGAAGCCGCCATCCCGGGACTGTCCCCGTCGCCGCCGCTGTTCGCCAGTGACCAGGCCAACACCCGGCTGTGGCACTTCGGGTTCAACAGGCTGAGTGGGCTCAACGAAGAGCTCGTCCGGGGCCGCGAACACCTCTACTTCGGCGCCCAGTTCGAGAGCAAGGCCGCGCAGAAGCTTCCCGAGGAAGTGGTGCGCTACTACGTCGACGTCCTGGCGTCCGATCCCGACGCCCTGCATGCCAGCTTCGCCTTCTACCGGGCCCTGGACGCCACGATCGCGCAGAACGAGCAACGCCGTAAGCAGCCCCTGACCCTTCCGGTCCTGGCGATCGCCGGCGAGGCCAACTCCGGGGACCTGGTGGCCAACACCATGAGGCTGGGCGCCACGGAGGTGCACAGCGTGATCATTCCCGACTGCGGCCACTACCCGGCCGAAGAGACTCCCGACGTGATGCTGGACGCGCTGACCCGGTTCCTGGCCCCTTACCGCGACGGACTGCCTTGCGAACCTGTGCCCGCGGCGCAGCTGCCCGCCCGATGGAACGACGAGCAGGGGAACGCGAGCGTGGCGCAGCCCGTCCGCGCTGGGTCGTTCACGGCGCCGGACACCCGCATCGCGCCGCTGCCGATCAACCATCTCGGCATGCGTATCGAGGACATGGACGCGGCTCTCGGCTGGTACCAGAGCGTGCTGGGTTTCGAGTTGATCGACGGGCCGACCGAGTATTCCCCCACGAGTCCGCAGGCCGCGCGGCTCAACAGCATCTACGGGCCGACGTGGACTCGCATTCGCCAGGCACACCTGGCGACGGGCAACGGTGTTGGTCTGGAGCTCTTCGAGTTCAGTGGCGCATCCGAGAGCCGGGCCACTCCCTGGCGTCCTGGCACGGTGCCCCCGCCTGGCCTCTACCACTTCTGTGTCACCGACCACTGCATCGATGAGCTCGCCGACCGGATCAGCGCGGCCGGAGGACACCAGAACACCCCGATCACCGAACCCATACCGGGCATGTTGATGACCTATGCCGAGGACCTGTTCGGCCACGCGGTCGAGATCAACAGTCGCAGCTACGAGCAGTCCCATCCCAGCCGCAGCGTCCGCTCGTGACCAGCAGCCAGTACGAGGCGACCGCCCCGCGCCCGGCGCAGCACGGGCGCGGGGCGCCGCCGTCCAGCAACTACAGCCGGCCGGGCACCGGCAGCGGACTGCGACACCACGGGCCCGCGGCCGGGCGCCGGATGCTCGGCGGCCTTGCGGTCACCGCCGCGGTGTTCGTCGTGGGCGGCTTCGCCCTGGGACCCCTGGGATCACTGCTGGTTCTCGGTGTCCCCACGACCTTTGCCATGCCGGTACTGGCGGCTGTCGCCGACTGGGACGCAGGCGCACGCGGTCGCGGGGCGGCCCTCATCAATTCGCTGCTGATCATCGTCATTGCTGCGGGGCTGACATTGCTCGGGCAGATGCTGCTCGGTCACGGCGACCTGAACGGCGCAACACGAACCACCCTGGTGGTGTCAGGTCGTCAGATGCCCACGTTCCCTTACGAGATCCCTGTCGGAGCACTGGCGTTCGTGACATTCCTGCAGGTGTCGGTCGTCAGCGAGGGCCGCCTGGTGCTCCCAGCCCGCTACGGGCCGAAGGCCGGCCGCCTCGTGGTGCTCGGCTGCCTCGCCGTGGCCCTCATCGCATACGCGACGCTGGCGAACTGGGGCTCGGCGACCGCAGACGTGCGGCGACTGTCGCTGTGGGACCCGCACGGCCCGTTCGATGCACTCGACATCGCCGCCTGGCTGATCTCCGTGGCGATCTGGCAGACCGCGCACGGCCTGCTCCACGGATGGCCTTGCTCCTTGATCAAGGCCCGCCCCGCACGGGTGGCCCTTGCGAACGTCGCGGTCCTCGCGCTCGGCTCGGCCACCTACGAGGTCGCCACCGGCCCGCTCGGCATGACCGGCCCCCAACTGTCGGCCGCCGGCGCCATGTTCGTCGTCGGCGCGTCCATCACCGGCCCGCTCCTGAACGGATGGCCTCTCACCGGAGCCCCCACCGGCCGACGCCGCACCTGGCTGATCATCAGCGCAACTGCCATCGCGGCAGCGGCCTACGCCGCCTTGCACTGGCTGGGCCTTGCCACCGAGCACCGCTGGACACCCCAGGCGCCGGTCGAACTGTGGATGGTCATCTGTGGACTGAACCTGATCGGCGGCGCCGTTCCCTGATACACCCAGATCGTCCGGCACCAGACCCCTCAAAGTCTCGCTGGGGCAGAGCGGAGGGGGCCAGAGTGATTGACGTGCTCCCTTGCCGCAGCCTGTTGTTCAACCTCGGGGGTCACCCGACCGACGCGGTCCGGCTCGGCCCGGCCGACGACGCCGTCACCGCCGCCCAACTACGCGGCGTAGTCAAGGGCTTGACCGGTGCGGGTCACTGGAGCAGGGGTGCCCCGAGCTGCTGATCGTCGCTGACGCCGGCTACGACCTCGCCCGCCCAGCTATGGCCAGCTGATCACCTCCACCATCGATGACCGGCAAGTCTCGGCCGTCGCCTCGGTCGACCACCTCGGCGCGGATGTCGGCTCCCGTCTCCGGTGGCGCGTGGAACGCCTCGATCACGTAGGCGGCGAAGCGGCGGGAGGCCGTGACCCGGGCGGCATGCGGCATGTCGTGGAGGCCCCGGTGGGCCATGAGCATGAGGACCAGGTCGTCGACGACGAAGCCGGGGCGCAGCCGGCCGGTCTTCTGGGCACGGCGGGCCAGTTCGCCGACCGCGCGCAGAGTCCGCTCGCGGTCCGCGGTGAAGTCCATGGCCTCGGGGAAGGCCGTCATGAAGGCGTCGGCGAAGCCCCGGCTGTGCGCGTGGAGTTCGCAGATCCGCTCGATCAGGCTCCGGAAGCCGTGCCACGGGTCCGGGTCCGCGAGGGCGTCGCGGACCGCGGCATGGCAGGCGCGCCGCTGCTCGGCGAAGGTCTCCGCGATCAGTGCCTGCTTGGTCGGGAAGTGCCGGTACAGCGTGGCGGGGCCGACGCCTGCGTGCCGAGCGACCTCGCGCATGGGCGCGCTCAGGCCTTCATCGCCGAACACCGTGCGGGCGGCGTCCAGGATGCGGGCCCGGTTGTCGCGGGCGTCGGAGCGCACGGTCCGAGGCAAATCGCTGGTCATCATGTCTCACTTTACCGTAACGGACGGGGGCGTCCGTTACGGTCCGATGGCAGGTGCTGCCGGCCCGTCCGAGCGCTTCACCGGTGACGCACGGCTGTGGAGGCCGGCTCGACGCCCGCGGCCGCAGCAGCCGTGATCCGTCCTTCCACCGACCCGAGGAGCAGAGATGAAAGCCGTCGTGATCAGGACGTTCGGAGACCCCGATGGCCTGGAGGTCGTCGATGTGCCCATACCCGTTCCCGCCCCGGGGCAGCTGCGGATCGTCACGGAGGCGATCGGGGTGGGCGGTGTGGATGCCGTGATCCGCCGGGGAACGCTTGCCGCCCACGGCTTCCGGGAGGGCCATCTCCTCGGCAGCGAGGTGGCGGGAAGGGTCACCGCGGTGGGAGAGGGCGTGGACGCCTCGTGGATCGGGCGGCGGGTGTGGGCGTTCACCGGCCTGTCCGGTGGGTATGCCGAGCAGGCCGTCGCCGCGGTCGAGGACGTCCTTGCGCTGCCCGACGGCCTGACCGGTATCGACGCGGTGACCCTCGGCGGCTCCGGGGTGGTCGCCCACTTCGCCCTGGACCGGGCCGGTTTCACGCCCGGCGAGACGGTGCTCGTGCGCGGCGCGGCGGGCAGCATCGGGATCATGGCGGTCCAGCTCGCGGCCAGGGGCGGCGCGAGCGCGGTGGCGGTCACCACCTCGTCGGCGGAGCGCGGCGCCCGCCTGCGGAACCTGGGCGCGACCCATGTCCTCGACCGCCTGGGCGAGGCCGGCCCGGACGCACCGGTGGGTTTCGACGTGGTGATCGATGTCGTAGCGGGTCCCCAGCTGCCCCTCTTCCTGGACAAGTTGAACGCAGGCGGACGGTACGTGGCCGTCGGTGTGGTCGGTGGGCAACCGCCGGCGGACTTCGGCCTGCGGTTGATGGACGCCTTCCGCAGGTCGTTGTCGTTCGCCACGTTCAGCTCCGACACCGTCCCCGGACCCGAGCGGCAGGCCGTGCGGTCGTCCCAGTTCGCCGACGCCGCGCGAGGGCATCTGCGCACGGTCGTGCACGAAGTGCTGCCACTGGACCAGGCGGCGTCGGCCCACCGCGAGATGGACGCGGGGGAGGTGTTCGGCAGGATCGTGCTGACGCCCTGAGCCGGGCGAAGACGGTGTTCGCGGGTTGCGTTCTGGGAAGTGGTGGACCGGCTCCCACCTGATCCGGTCGTTTGCCCGGCAGCCAAGTGAGCGCCCGGACACAAGACGGCCACCGGCTGATCCTCGAGATGTCGAAAGCGCCAAGGAGATCAGCACGATGACCGCACCCGACGGTCTGCCCCCGCACGACCTCGCCGAGAACAGCCTCGCCCCGGTGAGTGACGATCTGCTGCGCGCGATGACCGATCTCGTGTGCCCGTACGCGCCCGGCCTCTGACCAGCGGCCTGGCTGTCCGTCCCGGCCGCCGAGACAACGACGCAGCCACGCCGTCCCCGCAGACGTCAGGTCCGGGCCGGGCAGCTTGGTCTGGACCGCCTCCGGACACTCGCGCGGGATCGGGACGGCAGCCCTTGCGCATGCTGTGCATCAGCAGACCCCGGCCCCAGGCGGGCGGCCATTCCCGGGGCCGTGGCCCCGGCCCCGAAGAACGCGGCGGCTTCTGGGCGGGCGGGCCCGCTGCCCGGCGGCGCCCCTGATGGCCTCAGCGCGTGGTCGGCCGCGACAGGTAGCGGCCGTGCGGGTCGCCGACCACCTTGCCGTCCGCGTAGACGGGCCGGCCGCGCAGGAACGTCGACTCCACCCGCGCCCCGATCTCCAGGCCCTGCAGCGGCGTGTACTCCTGCGCCGACTCCGAGTCCGCCGCGTCCACCGTCCAGGACCGCGACGGGTCGAGGAGCGCCAGGTCCGCGTCGTAGCCCTCCGCGATCACGCCCTTCGTGGCGAGGCCGAAGCGCCGGGCCGGGGTCCATGCCGTCAGTTCCGCGACCTTCTGCAGCGGCAGGCCGTGCGCGGGTGCCGCACCCACGAGGCCGGGCAGCAGGTACTCGGTGCCGCCGAAGCCCGACTTGGCCGCGAAGACGTCGCTTGCGGGGTCGCCGAACTTTGTCTCCTCCTTGCAGCACGCGTGGTCGCTGACCACCCAGTCGATGTTCCCCGCCACCAGGTGCTCCCACAGCGCGTCCACGTCGTCCTGCGGCCGCAGCGGCGGATTGACCTTCCCGCCGATGCCCGATGCGGTCTCGATGTTCGCGAGCAGGTGACCGATCGTGACCTCCCGCCGGAAGTCGACCTGCGGGAACGTCTTCGCCATCAGCATCGCGGCCTCGATGGCCTTGCGCGAGGACAGGTGCAGCAGATTGATGTTCGGCAGCTGCGTCTCCGCGGCGAGGTAGCTGGCGATGGTGACGGCGAGACCTTCGGAGTGGGGCGGACGGGAGGCGCTGTAGGCGGCGAGCCCGTCGAGTGTGCCTTCCTCCTCCACCAGCTTGGTGTAGGCCGTCATGATCTCCGCCGTCTCGCAGTGCAGCGACAGGGAGATGGCGTCCGCCAGTTCGGGGTACGCCTCGCGCGCCGCCTGCACACCGCGCATGACGAACTCGAAGTGCGCCAGGTCGTAGCGCTCGCCCGGCGGGATCATCAGGAACTCGTTCTGGTCCGCCGACCGGCCGTGCAGGCCGTGGCTGCCGTAGAACATGAACACCTTGAAGGAGGTGACGCCGAAGCGGGCGATCAGCTCGGGGATCTCCGCGATGTGCGACTTCTGCATCGGCGCGAGGTGGAAGCCGTAGTCGACGTAGGAGCGGCCCTCCGCGTTGTCGAGGACCAGTGGGAAGACCTCGTCGTAGCTGCCGCCCCGGTTCATGTAGTACTGGCCGGTCCTCATGTACGTCAGCGCCGTGGTCACACCGCCCTGGGCGCAGGCGCGGCTCTCCGTCGCGGTGTCGTCCGACAGCGGGTTGTAGATCCCCCAGTGCTGGTGGGCGTCGACGACGCCGGGGAACGCCAGCAGTCCGTTGCCGTCGACGACCTCGCGGGCGTCCGAGGCCGGGATGCCGGGGGCGATGCGGTGGAACACGCCGTCCTTGACGCCTAGGTCGGTGGTGGGGATGTCTGCCGCGTCGTGCTTCACCAGGCGCACGTTCTTGATCAGCAGGTCCAGTTCGCTCATGTGTGCTCGTGCCTTTCTTCGTGTACGTGAGTGTGGGCCAGGGCGGTCGCCGCCTGCCAGGCCAGTCCGAGGGCCGGCAGCAGGCCGTTGCCCGCGAGGTAGCCGTCGGCGCCGTGTCCCGAGATGCCGTGTGCCGCCCCGCCCGACGCGAAGAGCCCGGGGATCGGCGATCCGTCCTCGGCGAGGACGCGGGCGTCTTCATCCACCACGAGGCCGCCTTGTGTGTGGAACAGGGCGGGGATCACCTCGACGGCCGCGTACGGGGGGCGCAGCGGCTCCTCGAAGAAGGTCCTGCCGTACCGGTCGTGCTGTGCGGCCCCGGTGGCCAGGGCGGCCTGGCCGGTGACCGACTCCTTGAGCGCCGTGGCCTCGCAGCCGGTTCGTTGTGCGAGGCCGTCGAGGTCGTCGGCCCACACCAGCGCCCCGGCGTCCACCGTCTGGCGGAAGTCGGTGAACGGCAGGCACAGGTCGTGGACGCGCTGGTCGAGGACGATCCATCCGCAGGCTCCCGGGCGGGCCGCGAGGGCGGCCGCGTACTCGGAGTAGCCGGTGGTCTCGTCCCCGAACCGCCGGCCGTCGCGGTCGACCATCACCGCGCCGTGCATGATCGTGGCCCAGCCGACCAGGGTCCGCGAGCGCCGTGCGAGCGCCGCATGGCCCTGGTAGGCGTCCAGGTAGGCGGCGCGCGCGCCGTGCCGCAGGCCGATCCGCAGGCCGTCGCCGCGGGAGAACTGGCCGCCGTGGTAGTCGGCCTGCGCGATGTCCGGCAGGTGCCGGGCCACGAGGTCCCGGTCGGCGCCGTACCCGTTGGTGGCGAGCAGGACGGCTCGCGCGGGGATCGTCTCCCGGTGCCCGCTCGGATACTGCACGATCGCGGCCGTGACCTCGCCGTCCCCGCCCCGCTCGACGTCGGCGAGCCGGGCGGGGACGAGGAGGTCGACGTGGGGTGAGGACCGCACCCGGTCGTAGAGGTGGCGCAGGAGTGTGGACCCGTGCCGTCCCTCCACGGTGTGCAGCCGGTGCGCGGAGTGGCCCGGGTAGCCGAAGTCGGTGACGAGCTTCAGCGGCAGGCCCGCGTCGTCGACGAGCCACTCCACCAGCGGTGCGCTGATCCGCGCGAGGGCGGCGGCGAGGGCGGGGTCGGCGGTGCCGTGGGTCTTGGCGGTGATG
The DNA here is from genome assembly GCF_053589015.1 of Streptomyces sp. NPDC003393. Lineage (NCBI taxonomy): Bacteria > Bacillati > Actinomycetota > Actinomycetes > Kitasatosporales > Streptomycetaceae > Streptomyces > Streptomyces sp. NPDC003393. The sequence goes on from NZ_JBSFRB010000017.1 coordinate 32,784, forward strand.
TCGGCGACGAAGCGTGCGGGGCTGTCCTCGATCCCCGCCTCGCGCTGCCAGCGCGAGCCCGCGCCGGGGATCATCGCGGTGGACATGGAGGTGTTGTTCCCGCGCAGGAACTGCTCGTCCGGATCGACGACGAGGACGCTCAGCCCGGCCTGTGCCGCTTTGAGCGCGGCCGTCAGGCCGCCGCCGGCACCTGCCACGACGAGGTCGACCGCTCCCTCCTGCCCGTTCTCGGCGTTCGCCGGCGCGCCGTCGGTCATGCCCGCGCCCCTGCCGCCGGCAGCCGCAGGGCGCGGTCTGCCGGGCCGAGGAGCTTCACGGCGTGCGTCGCGTCCGTGTCCACGGCCGAGCAGCCGTTGATCACGGCGGTCATGCCGCGCGCGGCACAGCCGTCGAGGGCGCCGCGTCCGGCCTCGTTCCGCCGCCGGGTGCCGGGGATGGCGCCGAAGCCCGGGCCGAGCGCGGTGGCACCGGTGAACCACGGCCCCGGGCCGTCGTCCTCGATGTAGTCGGCCGGGCCGTGGTCCTCGAAGCGTTCGGCCGGGGCGCCGCCGATGATGCGGTCGCGAGTGACGGCGCCGGACACCCTCCCGGTGACCGCCAGGAGGGTCGTGGTCGGAGGCGGCGTGCCGACGGGGGGAAGGCCCGCACCGTGCGGCGTCACCGCAGCAGCGCGGTCCGGCGTGCGGAGGGCGGACGCCTTCTCGGCTGCCGCCGCCGGCGCCTTGGTGACGGAGGCGGTGGAGGCTCGGGCCTCGTCCTTGGCGGCCGACCGCCCGGGGGCGTCCTGGCCGTCGTGCTCCGGGACGACTTCCGCCCCCGGTGGCGAGAGGCGCCGTCGGCGGGTGCGGCGCCGTGCCGGCTCGTCGGTTCCGACGCGCACCGAGGTGACGGAGAGGGTTTTCACGCGATGCCTCCAGAGCTCGCCGCCGGGGCGGTCGTCAGGGGGGCGAGGTCCCGCGGCAGCGGTCCCACGTCGTCGGTCTCGGGCAGCCGGTCCGCGGCCCGCCGCAGCTGCCGAACCAGGGCGTCGTCGCCGAGCGGGCCGGTGAGGACGGCCCACGGCGTGGGGGGTGTGAAGGGGCGGTGGCCGGCTGTCGCCCGTCCCTCGGTGCACGATCCGGCGGCCGTGACGGCGAGGATGTCGAGCAGGAGGAGCGAGAAGTGCTCGCGGACGGTCCCGGGGATGTCGGACCAGGACAGTCGCGAGGTCAGGCGGGCGGGCTCCTTTGTCTGCGGTGCGGCCGCGTCCTTCGGATCGCGGGCCTCGTGCGGTTGTTCGTGGGACTGGCCGGCGGGCACCTGCTCCACCTCCCTCCATGCGTTCCATTCAGCGGAACGCTCTCACGTATCGATAATTTCAACGCATTCGAGAGCGCGTCAATACCTCTCGGTGAACCATCAATATTCCAGATATTTGCTGGGTGAAGACCCTTGACCCTGCCGAGGACCGGTGCTTGTCTGATGTTCCATTGAGCGGTACGGATGCAAGAGATTGCTACGGGTACCCCCCGACCACCACGCACGGGACAGGCAAGAATGGGCCCATGACGACTCAACCCGGAACCGAGACCGCAGGCCGCGTGATCGACGTCCTCCTGCTGTTCACCGACGGACCCGACGAACTCGGCGTCTCCCGGATCGCCCGTGAACTCGGCCTCAGCAAGGCCGTGGTGCACCGCATCCTGCAGACCCTCGTCACCCGCGGCATGGTGGCCCTCGACCCGCAGACCCGGCTGTACCGTCTCGGACCGACCACAGCGGCCCTCGGGGCCCGCGCACTGCGCGAGCTCGACCTGCGGGCCGTTGCCGCCACCACGCTCAGGCGGCTCCAGCAGGAGACACACGAGACCGTCACCCTCACCACGCTCGTGCCCGGCGGACGCGCCTACATCGACCAGATCGTCAGCACCCACGAGGTGAAGATGACCGTCGACCTGGGCCGCAGGTTCCCGCTTCACGCGGGCAGTTCGGGCAAGTGCATCCTTGCTTTCCTGCCGCGGGCGCGGCGCGAGGAGGTCCTCGCCGCCACGCTCACCGCCCTCACCGACAGCACCCAGACCGACCCCGACACGCTCCGCACCGAACTGAAGGCGATCAGGGAGCTCGGATACGCCAGCTCCCAGGGCGAGCGCCAGGCGGACGCCGGCTCCGTCGCCTCACCCGTGTTCGGCCTCGACGGCGACGTCCTCGGCGCGGTCTCCGTGTGCGGCCCGCGCTCTCGCTTCACCCCGCAGTTCGTCAGCGCCTGCGCGCCCAGCGTGGTCGAGGCGGCCCGCGGCATCTCCGCCGCGCTCGGCTGGACCGGTGACGGTCCCGCCGCGGACGAATCCGCTCTCAGGGCTGCCTCCTCCCACGCGACAACGGAAGGACCTCCATGACCGACACCGCACCCGCTGTTCCAGCAGCCAGCGACGCAGCCCTCGCCGGCATCAAGGTGCTGGACATCGCCACACTCTTCGCCGGACCCCTCGCGGCCACCCTGCTCGCCGACTACGGCGCCGACGTCACCAAGATCGAACACCCCAAGGGCGACCCGGTGCGCAGCCACGGTGCGAGCAGGGACGGCGTCGGCCTGTGGTGGAAGATGCTCTCCCGCAACAAGAAGGCCATCACCCTCTACCTGGGCAGCCCCGAAGGGCAGGACATCTTCCGCCGCATGGTCGCGGACGCGGACGTCGTCATCGAGAACTTCCGGCCGGGCACGCTGGAGCGCTGGGGACTGGGCTATGAGTCCCTCGCCGCGATCAACCCACGTCTCGTGCTCGCCCGTATCACCGGCTTCGGCCAGAGCGGCCCCTACGCCAAGCGGCCCGGGTTCGGCACCCTGGCCGAGGCCATGAGCGGCTTCGCCGCCATCACCGGCCAGCCCGACGGACCGCCGACCCTCCCGCCCTTCGGGCTCGCCGACGGCGTGTCCGCCCTCACCGCCGCCTTCGGCATCATGACCGCGCTGCACGCCCGCGAACGCACCGGGCGCGGGCAGGTGCTCGACCTCGCGATCATCGAACCGATGATCACCCTGCTCGGGCCGCAGGCCATCGCCTACGACCAACTCGGCGAGCTCCAGCCGCGCACCGGCAACCGTTCCGTGAACAACGCTCCACGCAACACCTACCGCACCAAGGACGGCAGTTGGGTCGCCGTCTCCACCAGCGCCCAGTCCATCGCGGAACGGGTCATGCACCTCGTCGGGCACCCCGAGTACGTCAACGAGCCGTGGTTCGCCTCCGGCGCCGAGCGCGCCCGGCACGCGGACGAACTCGACGCGGCGGTCGGCTCGTGGATCGCCGACCGCACCCGCAGCGAGGTCATCGAGGCGTTCGAGGAGGCCCAGGCCGCCGTCGCCCCGATCTACGACATGAGTGACATCTTCGAGGACCCGCAGTTCCAGGCACTGAGGACGATCACCACGGTGGAGGACGAGGAACTCGGCACGATCCGGTTCCAGAACGTGCCGTTCCGCCTCAGCGACACCCCCGGAGCCGTCCGCTGGCCCGGCCCGCGCAAGAGCCGCGACACGGCGGAAGTGCTGGGCCGGTACGGCGTCGGTGCCCAGGAACTGGCCGCCCTGGCCGAACGGGGCATCGTATGAGCAGCGCCCCGCGGGCCACCGGCACCGTGCGGTCCTGGCTCTACGTGCCCGCCACCCGCCCCGACCTCCTCGACAAGGCGATGGCAGGCCCAGCGGATGCCGTCGTCCTCGACCTGGAGGACTCCGTACCCCGCAACCGCAAGGACGAGGCCCGAGCGCACGCCGTCAAGGCGGCGGCCGCGCTCTGGCCCAAACCACTGTGGCTCCGCGTCAACCAGGTCCGACTCCCCGAGGGACGCGCCGACCTGGACGCCCTGGCCGGTACCCCCGTGCAGGGCCTCAGACTCCCCAAGTGCGAGAGCCCGGACGAGATCCGGGCGGTGCTCGACCGGGTCGACACCCCGCTGCACCTGCTGCTCGAGACAGCCCTCGGCGTGGAGCGCGCCTTCGAACTGGCCACGACCGCACCGCGGGTGGCCCTCCTCTCGCTCGGCGAGACGGACCTCGCCGCCGATCTCCGGGTGAGCGGCGACGGCGCGCTCGACTGGGCGCGCGCCCGTGTCGTCAACGCCGCCCGCGCCGCCGGCCTCGCCGGCCCCGTCCAGAGCGTGTGGACCGACGTCGCCGACGTGGAAGGACTCACGGCCGACACCGAACGCGCCCGCGTCTGCGGCTTCTTCGGCCGGTCCGTCATCCACCCGAGGCAGATTCCGTCGGTCAACGCGGCGTTCACCCCCCGGCCCGAAGAAGTCGAGGAGGCCCGTCGGCTCGTCGACTCCCTGCACCGCGCCCAGGACGCGGGCAGTGCGGCCTGGCTCGACGACCGCGGCCGGTTCGTCGACCCCGCGGTCGTGGCCCGCGCCCGCTGGGTGCTCCACCTCGCCGGCTGACCACCCAACACCGCGACCAGTTCCAGCCCCCCACCATCAACTCCTCCAGGCAAGGCAGGTCATGACTCCCGTCCGGCACACCACCAACCCCCTGCTCGCCGCGCTGCCGGCCGACCCACGCATCATCGAGCTGGGCCAGCCGCTGTTCACCGGCATGCCGTGCTCTCCCAACCATCCCGGTTTCCGCATGACCCTGGCCCGCCGCCACGGCGACATGGTCCGGCCCGACGGAGGCTCCGCCGCCAACGAGGTGATCATCACCGGTGGCCACGTCGGAACCCACATCGACGCCCTCTCCCACGTCAGCCACGACGGCCTGCTGCACGGCGGCATCGACGCGGCCGAAGCGCAGGCAGGCGGCTCCTTCTCGCAGCACGGCGCCGAGCGAACCCCGGCGATGGTGACCCGCGGAGTGCTGCTCGACGTGGCCGCGGCCCTGGGCACCGACACCCTCCCCGGCGGCCACGGCGTGACCGCGGCCGACCTGGAGAAGGCGGCCGAACTCGGCGGTGCGGAGCCGCGCAGCGGCGACGTCGCCGTGATCCGTACCGGCTGGGCCCGCACCTTCGACGACCCGGTCGCCTACCTGGGCAAGGAGTCCGGCGTCCCCGGCATCACCGAGGACGCGGGCGCCTGGCTCGCCGAGCGGGGCGTGCGGGCCGTCGGCTGCGACACCACCGCCTGCGAGCAGATACCACCGGGCGCCGGCCACAGCGTGCTTCCGGTACACCGGCTGCTGCTGGTCGACCACGGCATCTACATCATGGAGCACCTGGCACTCGAAGACCTGGCCGCCACCGGCGTGCACGAGTTCCTCTTCATCGTCGCCCCGCTCAGGATCGTCGGCGGCACCGGATCCCCGATCCGCCCGATCGCGGTGGTGGCCTGATGACCGACGCCTGCACCCCCCTGCCCACCGCCGCCCAGCGGCTGGCCTCGTTCGCCGCCGCAGCACGGGACTCCGGCCTACGCGCCGACCTGCGCGACAAGGTCACCGGCCACCTCCTCGACCTGCTCGGCAACAGCCTCGCCGCACTGCCGCAGCGGCCCGGCGCCGCCGTGCGGCAACTGGCCGAGGAATGGGGCGGCGCACCGGCCGCCACCGTCATCGGGTCGGCGACCCGCCTGCCCGCTCCGTCGGCGGCGCTGGTCAACGGCACCCTCGCGCACAGCCTGGACTTCGACGACACACACCTGCCATCCGTCCTGCACCCGTCGGCATCCGTACTGCCCGCCGCCCTGGCCACCGCAGAAACGGTCGGTGCCAGCGGTGCGCAACTGCTGGCCGCCGGCGCGGTCGGGATCGAGGTCACCTGCCGGCTCGGCATGGCGCAGTACGACCCGAAGCTCGGCAACTCGGTGTTCTTCGACCGGGGCTTGCACGCCACCGCCATCTGCGGAGCGATCGGCGCGGCCGTCGCCTCCGCGATGCTGCGCGGCCTGGACGCCGACGGGATCTGCTCCGCGATCGGCATCGCCGCAAGCATGGGCTCGGGCATCATCGAGGCCAACCGCACCGGCGGGACCGTCAAGCGTGTGCACTGCGGCTGGGCCGCCCACGCCGGCGTCGTCGCCGCGGACATGGCACGCCTCGGCCTGACCGGCCCGCCCACCGTCCTGGAAGGCCGCTTCGGCTTCTTCCAGGCATTCTGCGGCGACCGCTTCGACGCGCACGCCGTCGTCGCCGCGACGACCGAGGACCTGGGCGAACACTGGGAACTGTCCCGGCTGTTCATCAAGCCCTACCCCTGCAACCACTTCACCCACGCGGGCGTGGACGCGGCCATGCGACTGCGCGCCCGGGGGGTGGACCCGGAGCGCATCGCGCGGCTGACGCTGGGCGTCCCGGAACCCGTGCTGCGCACCATCGCGGAGCCGGCGGACGAGAAGGCCCGCCCGCGTTCCGGCTACCACGCGGCGTTCAGCGGCCCGTACACGGTGGCCGCGGGACTGCTCGCCCAGCCCGAAGACCCGGGCCACGGGCTCGGCGTGTTCCACCAGGACTTCACCGACGAGGCGGCGGCCGACCCCGCACGCCTCGCTCTCGCCGCGCGGGTGACCTGCGTCGCGGACGAGGAGTGCACCGCCGTCTTCCCGTACCAGTTCCCGGCCGTCCTCACCGCGGAACTCACCGACGGCACCACCGTGACCGAACGGGTCATGGTGAACAGGGGAAGCCCGGAGAACCCCCTCGACGCCGCGGAACTCACCACCAAGTTCTTCGCCAACGCCCTCGGCGCGGGTGACGAGCGGACCGTCAAGGCACTGGCCGACGCGGTCTGGCACATCGCAGCAGCCCCGGACACCGCGGAACTGACCCGCGCGCTGTCCGCGGCGGCGACCGGCACATGACACATCGCTGACTCCTCAACCCTCCCCGACCGAGGTGAACCATGAGTTCCTCGCGTTCCCGCGTCCGATGGCTGACGCTCGCACTGATCGTCGCCCTCATCGTCATCAACTACATCGACCGCAGCGCGGTCAGCTACGCGGTGGGCCCGCTCACCAAGAGCTTCGGCATCACCAAGTCCCAGTACGGGCTGATCAGCAGCGCCTTCTCCATCGGCTACATGGTGTTCGCCTTCCTCGCGGGCCCGCTGGTCGACTGGTACGGCGCGCGGCGCATTCTGCTCGTGGGCGTGGCCATCTGGTCGGTCGTCACCGCGGTGACCCCCGTCTCCGGCTCCTTCATCGGGCTGTTCGTGGCACGCATCGTCCTCGGTGCCGGTGAGGGCCCGGGCTTCCCGGCAGCGACCCGAACGGTCAGCCGCTGGCTGCCACAGAAGGAACGCGGGATCGCGCTCGCGATGGTCGGCGGTGTCGCCGTGGCCGGCTCGCTGCTCATCGGCGGTCCGTTGGTGACGCAGTTGATCGCGGGCGTGGGCTGGCGTGGCATGTTCTGGGTGCTCGCCGTGCTCGGCGCGCTCTGGCTCGCCGCCGCCTGCGTACTTTTGAGAAACACCCCGGACGACCACCGCGGGGTCTCGGCGGAGGAGCGCGCGCACATCGCGGCGGGCCAGCTGGAGGAGGAACGCACTTCCACGAACAGGGTCCAATGGCGGCCCGTGCTCACCAACCGCAACCTGTGGATCATCGCGGTGGGCTATTTCGCCTGGGGCTTCATGTTCTGGGGCTTCATGTACTGGCTGCCCGACTACCTGTCCTCGCAGTACGGCCTCAGCGTCACCGCGGTCGGACTGTTCACCGTGGCGCCCTGGGCGGCCGGTGTCGTGGGCGCGATACTCGGCGGCGTGATCACCGACCGGGTCTTCGCGCGCACCGGCAGCCCCCGCACCCGCCTCACCGTCATGGGCGTGGCGCTCCTGCTGTCCGGTGCCGCACTCGTGCCGATCACGGTGGAGCCGTCGCTGACGGTGTCGGTCACCTTCATCTCCGTCGGTGTCGGCCTGGGCTTCGTCACGGGCGGCATCTGGTGGGTCGCGGCCATTGACGCGGTGCCCTCTCAGCCCGGCGTCGCGGCGGGTTTCGCCGACGCGGCGTTCGCCCTGTCCGGTATCGTCGCGCCGTCCGTCATGGGCTTCATCGTCACTTCCACGGGCAGCTTCTCCAGCGGCTTCGTGGTGATGAGCGCCCTCGCCGTGATCGGTGCCGGCTCGATGCTGGTCCTGCCGAAGCCCTACCGGCGCCGGCTGGATCCCGCGTCGGACGGCACGGCCGACCTGGTCGCGCCCTGAGCAACGTCCCGAGCCCGGTCCCTCCATCCCGCCCGGATGCTGGTGGCACCGGGCCGGTCGCAGGCGGTGATGTGCTCGGCCGCCTCGACCACAGCGGTCCGTCCCCTCCCGTGTCCCGGTCCCGCGCGGTGTCAAGGACCTTGTCGATGCTGCTTCCGACCGGGGTGAGGAGCACCGGGCGTCTTGGCGGCGGCCCGGTCGGCGGCCGGCGCCCGGTGCACTTCACATCCATCCCGGTGGTGTGTCACATCCAGGGCCGGTTGCCCTGCTCCTGGCGCGGCGGGTCCGCCCGGCCGGCCCCGCAAGGGCTGTCCCGCGATCCCCGGCGGGCACGCGACGCCGGCTACGGCACCTCGCCGCGTTGTCGGAACGTCCGCGTCCTTCCAGCGCGCGGATGTCCCTCCGCCCTGCGGCACCGCATCCGAGCCGCACGCTGATCCACCGCGGATCACGCACCAGTCCTCAGGCAGAGCAAGATCCGCCGTCTCGTACTGGGCGAGGCGGCAACCGAACGCCCGGCTACGGCAGTTCGGGCCGCTCACGGCATGGCTCCGACATGTGCAGCGCCGTGATCAGGCACCCCCACCCGCCGGCGCCACCGGCTGATGTCCGTGCTCGGTCACGCCGGTCAACCGCTTTCAGGGCCTGGGGGACGCAGGTGTGGCCGATGGTCTTGGAGGCACCCTGCCGCCCACCGTCCACGGCGAGATGATGACGCACGGCACCCGAAAGCCGAGCCTCACCGGCAGTTGCCGCCGGGACGGAGGCCGGCGGGAGGCCATGCCGGCGAACTCGCCTGTGGTGCCGGCCGGAAGGCCGGGGGAGTACCTGGTCGAACAGGCCGTCGTTCTCGTCGTAGTTGAGGATGAGGACGGCGGTCTCGGTCTCGGCCCAGGAGGTGACTGCCGGTTCGAGCCCGGTCGGCAGGGCTGGGAGTCGCCTTCCTCGCACACCTCGATGGCCGGCCGGGACGTCGATCCGGGCCGGAACCGGTAATCCAGGCGCGGCCCGCACCACGGGTGCACCCGGAAAGAGCCGGTATGTTCCCTGGTCAGTCGCCCCCCGCTGGAACAGAATGGTCCGGTACCGGTGAAGATCGCGCGGCGGGCCGGGCAAGCCCCGCCGGCCTCGGCGGGGGAGAGGTGCTCAGGTGGCGGAAGGACCGGCGGAACAACGGTAGTCGGGTTCCGCGGCGGACCCGGTGAACATCCGACACGGGGGCGAACGTCCGGGTGGCAGCCCGGGGAGGGACGGCACGGCCTTGGCAGAACAACCGGCGATCCCGGACGATTCGCCTGCAGTCCTCGGACCCCGGCTGATCGGACGGTCGGCGGAACTGGGCCGGGCCGTGCGCGCCCTCACCGCCGCCACCCCCGCGACCGTCCTCATCGAGGGCGAGGCCGGCATCGGCAAGACCCGGTTGCTGCAGGAGATGCTGGACATCCCCGCGCTCGACGGAGTGCTCGTGGCGGGCTGCCCGCCGTTCCGTGAGGCCCTCACCCTCGGCCCCGTCGTGGACGCCGTACGCCAGGCCCACTCCCCGGTGGCCGGTCGGAACCTGTCCGCCCTGGCCGGCGCGCTGCGCCCGCTCTTCCCGGAATGGGCGGACGTCCTGCCGCCCGCGCCCGAACCGCTCGACGACGCCGGGGCCGCCCGGCACCGCCTCTTCCGGGCCCTCCACGAACTCCTCACCACGTGCGGTACCACGCTGCTCGCGGTCGAGGACGCCCACTGGGCCGACGCGGCCACCCTGGACTTCCTGCTGTTCCTCGCCACCCGGCCCGCCGCCGATCGGATCAGCCTGGTGCTGACCTACCGGCCCGAGGACGTGCCGGCCGGCTCCCCCCTGCTGAGCCTGCTGGCCAGACCGGTCCCCGGCACCGTCCACACCCGGATCGCGCTCGCTCCCCTCACCGTCTCCCAGACCGCGCAGTTCGTGTCCTCGATGCTGCACGACGAACACGTCTCCGACGCCTTCGCCGCGTTCTTGCACAAGCACACGTCAGGGCTCCCGCTCGCCCTGGAGGAGTGCGTGCGCCTGCTGGGCGAGCGCGCCGACCTGATCCGGCGCGACGGCGAGTGGCGACGCAGGACCCTGACCCAGATCGAGGTCCCGCCGACGATCCGCGACGCCGTCCTGGAGCGCGCCGCCCGGCTCGGCCCGGATGAGTGCCAGGTGTTGCGCGCCTCCGCGGTCCTGGCCGAAGCCGTGCACCCGACGGTGCTCGTCGCCGTCTCCGGTCTGCCGCAAGACCGCGGCCGTACCGCCCTCGCCGCGGCCGTTCGGGCCAGGGCGCTGGTCGAGGACTCCGGCGGACGGGTCCACTTCCGCCATCTGCTGGCGGCCCGCGCCGTCTACGACGACATCCCCGGCGGTGAACGTCGTGCCCTGCACCTGCGTGCCGGCCGGGCCCTGGAGGCCCTGTCCCCGGTGCCGGTCGCCCGGCTGCCACGGCACTTCGCGGAAGCCGGCGACATCGACGCCTGGCGGCACTACACCGAACGCGCCGCCGACCTCGCCCTCGCCTCGGGCGACCAGCCCGCCGCCGTCACCGCCCTGCACACGCTGCTGTCGGCCGGCGACCTGCCGGCCGGAGCCGTCGCCCGGCTGTGCCGGAAGTTCCCCGTCTTCGCGTTCTCCGGCTACCTCGGCAGCACCGAGCTGCTCCGGGTCCTGCGCGACCTGCTCGACGGCGGCGCGCTGTCCGCGTCCGAACGTGGCCAGGTCCGGGCTCAGTTGGGCCGGATGCTGATGCACGCCGGGCAGTACACGGCGGGCGCCGCCGAACTGGAACGCGCCATCGACGACCTCGACGACCACCCCTACGAGGCCGCCACCGCCATGAGTTCGCTCAGCCGTCCGGCAGGCGCCGACTGGCCGGTCTCCGCCCACCGGCGCTGGCTCGACAGGTCCATCGAACTGGTCGAGGTCCGCATCCCCGCGGAGCGACGGCTTTCCTTCCGCGTCGACCAGGCGACCTCCCTGCTGGAGATGGGCGACCCCAGCGGCTGGGACGTCGCCGCCGAGATCCCCGAGACCGCGGACCGCCCGGCCGACGTGCTGAGCGTCATCCGTGCCGACCTCAACATCGGGGACGCCGCGATGCATTGGGGGCTGTATCCGCAGGCCCGGCGCCGCCTCGACCGGGCTGTCGAGACCGCCACGGAGAACGGCTTTTTGCGGGTGAGGGACATGGCCGAGGTGACCCGGGCCCACCTCGACTGGTACACCGGCCGCTGGCAGGCTCTGGCCGAACGCCTCGCCGCACTCGCCGCCATCGAGGAAGAGCCCCTGATCGTCCTGGACCGCCTTCTGCTCACCGCGTTGCTCACCTCGGCCACCTCCACCGACCCCGACGAACTCGCCGAGGCCGGCGAGCAGTTCGAACGGGTCCTGGCCGAGGCGACGCGCCGCGGGATCGTCGACATGCGGCTGGAGCCCACGGCCGCCCTCGCGGCGATACGGCTTGCCGACGGCACCGACGCCGACAGCCTCGCCCTGACCGACGAGGGCATGCGGATCGTCACCCGCAAGGGCATCTGGCTGTGGGCCACCGAGATCGCCCCGGTACGCGTCCAGGCCCTCGTGGCCGCCGGGCGCACCACCGAGGCCGACGAACTCCTCACTCGCTACGCACGCAAGCTGCGTGGCAGCACAGCCCTCAGCGCCGCGGCCGCACTGACGGTCTGCCGGGCCTGGCTCGCCGAATCCCGTGAATCCCCCGACCGGACGGCGCAACGCTGGCAGGCCGCGGCCACCGCCTGGGACCGGCTGCCGCGGCCCTACTCGGCACTGCTCGCCCGGGAACGACAGGCCCTCGCGCTGGCCGCGGCGGGCCGTGACAGCGAGGCAGCCGAACTGCTCACCCGCGTCGAGGCCGGACTGCGGACTCTCGGCGCCGAACGTGACGCCCGAAGGGTGGCCGCGCGGGACCGGCGGGTGACCCGCGGCGGCCGGCGCGGCTACGGCGACCGGCTCTCCCCACGGGAGCTGGAGGTGGTGCGGCTGATGCTGACCGGGCTGTCCACCCCGGACATCGCCAGGGCGCTGTCGCGCTCACCCAGGACGGTGGCGGCACAGCTCAACTCCGCGATGCGCAAACACCGGGTCAAGTCGCGCACCGCTCTCGCGGTGGCCGCGCTCCAGGCCGGCATCGCCCCCGCCGAGGCCTCATTGGATCCCGAGCCGCACGTCTAGCACCTCTAGCACGGTGCGGCCCGGCCGGACGCGGGCGGACACGGCCGAACACGGCGGGATGCACAGCGAACCGCTCACCGACCACGGCTGAACTTTAGGTCACTTGACGCATCGTTGGGCGATCACGGTTGTCGCCATACTCACCCCCGCGCGCACGCTCAGCCCCCCGCGACAGCAAACGGAGATCAGCACCGTGAACCGCTCTGGTGAGGACCCCCCGCACGACGGGTGTCCGGCCGGACCACAACCCTCGGACGGACCGTCACCGCTCCAGGCGGAGCAGACCGTCGCCGAGACACCCGACGCCACCACGGACTCGGACGACGACCCCCTCACGTTCTACGAACCCCTGTGACCGGACGGCCCGTGACCTTGCCCACCGAAAGGCGACCAACGCTTTGAACCGACCCATACCCCTGACCAGGCGCGGCAGGAGCGCACTGTGGGCGATGGCGCTCGCCACGGCCTGCGGCCTGTTCGTCGTGCCCGCCTCCGCCGCACAGGACGAGGCACCCGCCGCCTTCACCCGGACGCCCGCCGCCCAGGCCGCCACCGCGGACTGCCAGGTCACCCTGCCCGGCGGCCTCAAGGCCACCGTCACCCCCGACGGTACCCGCGTCACCGACCCGGCCGCCGCCGGGCAGACGATGCTCACCTACCGCAGCGACGGCCACCAGTACCTCGTCCCGGAGAACGTCGCCGGCCAAGCCGGGACGAAGAGCCAGGCCGCCTACGACACCACCGCGCTCGCCCAGCGGACCTGCGGCACAGGCGAGTTCGCGCCGACCGCCCGGCACACGGCTCCGGCCGGCCACGACGCGTACACCATGGGCAGACTCACCGCTCACCTGATCGACAGCGAGGGACGGCCTGCCGTCGGGGGCCTGCTCATCCTCGCCGACGCCGACCACACCACGTACGTCACCCGGCGCTTCGGCGTCGCCTACGGCAGCCTGAAGATCTCCGTACCCACCGGCCACTACGAGGCCGTCTATGTCGACGGCTCGCACATCACCGTCGCACCCGAGGTGACGGTCGAGGACGGCACCAGCATCACCCTGGACGCCCGCACCTCCACCCACGAGATCCCGGTGCCGGCCACGCCCCGTCCGGCGACGCTCACCAGCACCGAACTGTCGCTGTACCGCAGCGACGGCACGCCGAGCGGCGACGCGGCCGGGCCGCTCCTGCAGGTCCAGAGAATGGGCTCCACTCCGGCCGGCATCACACTCAACACCACGGCACCGGTCAAGCACGGCCGGTTCGAGGCGGTGGTCACCGCCGACTTCGCCTCGCCGGCCGATGCGCCGCAGCCCTACGCGTACCACGTCGCCCACTCCTACGATCATCTGCCGAGTTCGTACCCGACGTCCGTCGACCCGAAGTCGCTGGCCACGGTCACCCGGACCTACTCCGCGCCCACCGGCCCCACCGGTAGCGACCTGCTGGTCACCAACGTGACGCCGGTGTGGGCCGCCACCGCCGGCGTGCAGACCGCCACCGGGATCGAGTTCGTGACCCCCGGCACCGTGCGCACCGAGTACGTCAGCTCGCCCGCCGGCCTCGACTGGCGCACCCAGGTGGAGGACGAGCAGACCCGTCGCCTGCTCACCGGCAAGGACACCACCTACCGCCCGGGCGCCCGCAGTTCTGAGACGTGGGAGGCCGGCGCCCCGCACCCGGCCGTGCAGCTCGACACCGGCACCGGCGCCGTCTACTGCGGCGCCTGCGCGAGCACGGACACCATGGTCTTCGGCATCGGCGAGGACAGTGACACCAGCCCCGGCACCATCGGTCTGGGATACGACGACTCCAGCACCGTCACCCTGACCCGCAACGGCACGCTCCAGGCCACCGGCACCACCAGCCTGTTCGGGGCCGGCGTCGACGTTCCGCCGGGCCGCGCCACCTACCAGCTGCGGCAGCAGACCACGCGCGGTCACGGCGACCTGTCGCCCAGCACCGACACGACGTGGACCTTCACCGCCGACCCGGGCAAGGGCAAGGCCCTGCCGGCCCGCGTGCACTGCGCCGGCCCCGTCGACTCGTGTGCCGCGCTGCCGCTGCTGTTCGCCTCCACCGACACCGACGCGGACATCCAGCACCAGCTCGACGCCGGCCGGCACACCATCGATCTGCACGTGACGCGCCAGCAGTTCGCCTCCGCCCCGCCGGTCTCCGGTGCCCGGCTCCACGTGTCCTACGACGACGGCAAGCACTGGCAGAGCCTGAGGCTGACGGGCAGCAACGGCGTCTACCGGGCCGACTACACCGTCCCTGCCCGTGCGGTCGGCGGCACCGTCTCCTTCAAGCTCGCTGCCTGGGACAGCCAGGGCAATCGGATCGACCAGGTGCTGCCCGGCGCCTACCGGGTGCGGTGACCGTGACCACCACAGTTTCTCAGGAGCCCTCTGTGACGAAGAAACGCCTCATCCGGCCTCTGGTCGGCGCAGTCGCGGTCGCCGGCACCGTGCTCGGCCTGATCACGGTGGTCTCGCCCGCCTCCTTCGGGGCCGACGGCAGCGACACCGGCACCGACAGAGACACCGCCCCGGTGGCCGTCTGCTCCGCCCCGCCGCCCGGACAGCTCGCCTGTCAGGCGGACGTGATCCCGGACCACTCGATCGCGGACCGCCGGTCCTTCGCCGGCAAGAACGCCGACGAGCTCCCCAAGGGCTACGGGCCGGCCGACGTCCAGTCCGCGTACGCCATCGCCGACGCGGTCAAGGCACACGCCGGCCAGGGCCGCACCGTGGCCATCGTCGACGCTCACGACGCGCCCACGGTCGAGGCCGACCTCGCGCACTACCGCGCCACCTTCGGGCTGCCGGCCTGCACCACCGACAACGGCTGCTTCCGCAAGGTCAACCAACGCGGTGACGCCGGACCGCTGCCCGCGGTCGACCCCAGCTGGGCGGTGGAGATCAGCCTGGACGTGGACGCCGTCTCGGCGGCCTGCCCCGACTGCAAGATCCTCCTGGTCGAGGCCGACTCGGCCAGCGCGGACGCCCTCGCCGAGGGCGTCGACACCGCTGTGCGGCTCGGTGCCGATGCCGTCTCCAACAGCTACAGCGCCCCGGAGACCGCGGTCACGGACAACGACTTCACCGCGAAGGGCGGCCTGCCCGCGGCCGCCGGCTCCTACGCCCACCCCGGTGTGCCGATCCTCGCCGCGTCCGGCGACGCCGGCTTCCAGCTCGACGCCCCCTATCCGGCGGACCTCACCTCGGTCATCGCGGTCGGCGGCACCTCTGTGACCCGCAGCGACACCGCACGAGGCTGGACGGAGACCGCCTGGGGCTCGACCGACCGTCCCCAGGGCGCCGGGGCGTCCTGCTCGGCGCACATCGACAAGCCGGCCTGGCAGCATGACACCGCCTGCCCGGGCCGGAGCGTCGCCGACATCTCCGCCCTCGCCGATCCCCTGACCGGACTCGCCGTCTACGACAGCACCCCGGACCCCGCCGACGGCCTGCCCGGTGGCTGGCTCCGCGCCGGCGGCACCAGCGCGGCCACCCCGCTCGTCGCGGCCATGTACGTGATGGCCGGCCCCGCCGAGGGCATCAAGGACGCCTCGGGCCTGTACGCCCACCGCGACCACCTCAACGACGTCGTCGGCGGCCCGAGTGTCAGCGTGGCGGGCAGCGGCCAGGAGTGCCCCGCCACCAGTTACCTGTGTGCCGCGCTCAAGGGCTACGACGCCCCCACCGGGCTCGGTTCCCCCAACGGACTGGAGGCACTGCGATTCTGAGACCCGGTGCGTTCTCGCATCACCCGTGACGTCCTCGTCGCGGTCCGCACCACCCGGCCCCGGGCACGGTCCGCCGTGCCCGGGGCCCCGCCGACGGCAGCCGCGGGGCGGGAACGGAGCGGCGCATGGCGGCCACAGGGGATGCACCGGCGTGGATCACCGACTGCCGTGTGCACACCCGTCTTCAGCGCAGGCCCAGCCCCCGGCGGCCGGTGTCGTTGAGCTGGTCGATGGTGAACCGGCCGCTCCGGGAACGCTCGTAGTGTTCCCCGGGGAAGTCGCTGGGGCTCGAGCCGGTGAGGAACGCATCGCGGACCTCGGCGGCGTAGCGCTCATTGCGGGCACACCACGGGGCGGCCGGGATGTACATGACGTCGCCCCAGTCCTTCTGCCCGGTGACCGGGGCGACGCTGTGGACCATGTCGCAGTGCCACCACACCGAGTCCCCGGCGCGCACGTCCGGGATCGGGGTGAGGGCGCGGTAGAGCGTCGGATGCCAGCGCTCGGTGACCGGGAAGACCTGGTTGACGGTCGCGCCGCACATCGAGTCCTCGGGTACGTCCGGCAGGAGCGGGCGCAGCAGCAGGTAGGCCATGATCTCCGGGATCGGCACGGTGTGCAGCACGCCCTGGTCGGCGTCCATGTCGGACAGCGCGGTCCAGCCCTGGAAGGTGCGGAAGCGTCCAGTCGGCCCGCACGGCGTCCGACCGGTGACACCGCCCGCACACCGGCCAGAAGGGAACGGAGCGTCAGAGGGGCTGCGAAGCCAAGCGCGCACCCCCGGCGGCATCCTGGTCACCTCCACCGGCCGCGGACCGGACGAGTAGGCCCGGCAAGAACTGGCCGCACCGGACGCCGACGGGGCACACACCTTGGGACCGCCGCCCGCCAAGGAGGCGCACCTGCACCTGTTCTGCGGGCTGTCCGGCTGCCCCCGCACTCTCCGCGCACCGCATCGACGACGGTGTCCGACCCCCCCTTGCCCACAGCACACAGCTTCTGAATAAGGTTAGCCTCGCCTAAATCGTTCAAGGTGAAAGTACCAACGCTAGGAGCTGGGACACATGTCTCTTTGGCGCCGCGGTCCGGCCGCAGTCGCTCTCGCCGTCACCGCCGCCCTCTCACTCGCGGCGTGTGGCAGTGATTCCACGGACACCAGAGCGGGGGCAGACTCCTTCGCCGCGGCCGACGCGGGCACGAAGGACTCGAAGTCGGTCGCCAAGGGCGGCAAGAACTTCGCGGACGCCGCTGAGAAGACGGCCGAGCTCGGCACGACCGCCAAGCCCGGCCAGTGGCCGCGCACCATCAGGCACGCGATGGGCAGCACCGTGATCAAGGCACAGCCCAAGCGCGTGGTCGTGCTGGACGTCGGCGAGCTCGACAACGTCGTCTCCCTGGGCGTGAAGCCGGTCGGTGTGGCCCTGACCGAGGGCTCCCCGCAGATGCCGTCGTACCTGAGGAAGCAGGCCGGAACACCGAAGAACGTCGGCACCATCAACAGCCTCAACCTGGAGGCGATCGCGGCCCTCAAACCGGACCTGATCCTGGGCAGCCAGCTGCGGGCCGCCGCCTCCTACGACGAGCTGTCACAGATAGCGCCGACCGTCTTCTCCATCCGCCCCGGCTTCACGTGGAAGGAGAACTACCTTCTCAACGCCGCCGCGCTGGACAAGACGGCACAGGCCAAGGCCAACCTGGCCGCCTACGAGAAGCGGGCGAAAGCGCTCGGCGACAAGCTCGGCGCCCACAAGCCGACCGTGTCGATGGTCCGTTACATGCCCGGCGGCGTCATCCGGCTGTACGCCAACGACTCCTTCATCGGCACGATCCTGAAGGACATCGGCATACCCCGCCCCAAGAACCAGGACATCGAAGACCTGGCCGCCGAGATCAGCGCGGAGAACATCGACCAGGCCGACGCCGACTGGATCTTCACCGGTGTCTACGGCGACCCCAAGGCCACGGCCAAGAGCACGTCGCAGGGCAACCCGCTGTGGAAGAACCTCAAGGCGGTCAAGGACGGCCACGCCTACGACGTGCCGGACGAAACCTGGTACCTGGGGCTCGGCGTCACCGCCGCCGACTCGGTGCTGGACGACCTCCAGAAGTACCTGACGGCCTGACGGCAGAAAGCGAGCGCGGCGCATGTCGCCACTTCTTCGCCGCCGGGCGGGCTGGCTGCTGGCCGGCACGGCGATGCTGCTGATCGCCGTCCTGCTGAGCCTCGCCGTGGGCAGCCGGCAGATAGCACCGGGCCAGGTGATCCAGGCCCTGCTCCACGGGGGCACCAGCGACGACGCCCAGGTGGTGCGGTCCTTGCGGATGCCCCGCACGGTCATCGGCGTGATGGCGGGCGCGGCACTCGCGGTCGCCGGGACGATGATGCAGGGCATCACCCGCAACCCCATCGCGGAACCCGGCATCCTCGGCATCAGCCAGGGCGCCTCGCTGGGCGTGGTGTGCGCGATCGCGTTCGGCGGCGTGCACACGGTGAGCGGGTACGTATGGTTCGCGTTCACGGGCGCGGCCCTGGCGGCGGCAGGCGTGTACACCATCGCCAGCCGCGGACGCGCAGGAGCCTCGCCCGTCCGACTCGCCCTCGCCGGCGCCGCGATGAACGCCTTCCTCGCCTCGCTGGTGTCCGGTATCTCCGCCACCGACGCCCGCGCGCTGGACGAGTTCCGGTTCTGGCAGGTGGGCTCGATCAGCGGACGCGACAGCGCGGTCATCGGCCAGCTCCTGCCCTTCCTCCTGGCCGGCCTGGTACTGGCCGCGGCGTTGGCCCGGGGCCTGGACGCGCTCGCGCTCGGCGACGACGCCGCGAAGAACCTCGGGCACAACGTGGGCCTGCTGCGCATGCTCGGCGCGCTGGGCGCGACCGTGCTGACGGGCGCGGCGGTGGCCGCGGCCGGCCCGATCGCGTTCACCGGCCTGGCCGTGCCGCACATCGCCCGTGCCCTGCTGGGCACCGCGCACCGCTGGGTGCTGCCGCTGGCCGCACTGCTGGGGCCGGTGATGATCCTCGGCTCCGACGTGCTGGGCCGCATCCTCTTCCCGCCCTCGGAGGTTCCGGTGGCCGTCATGACCGCGCTGATCGGCGTGCCGTTCCTGATCGTGCTCGTCCGCCGGCGAAGGGCGGTGCCCGCATGAGCCGGACCACGGCCACCGCCCCGCTCACCGTCCGCCCGGCCGGCCACGCCGTGCTGCGCCGGGGACGCGCCAGCTTCCTCGTGCACCGGCGCTCCGTCGCCGTGGCCGCCGCCCTGACGGTGCTGCTCGCCTGCGCGGTGGTGGCGTACCTGTGCGTCGGCGAGTCCTTCGTCCCTCCCGGCGAGGTCGTCCGCGTGCTCCTCGACCGGCCCAGCCCCGACGAGCTGGTGGTGGGCACGCTGCGCCTGCCCCGGCTGGTCGTCGCACTGCTGACGGGGGCCGCGTTCGGTGTCGCGGGCGCCCTGGTGCAGACCGTCGTCCGCAACCCGCTGGCCAGTCCCGACGTCATCGGTGTCACGCACGGCGCGGGCGCGGCCACGGTCGCCGCCCTGAGCTTCGACGCCGTCGCCTCCGACGCGCTCCCGTACGTCTCCGTCGCCGGCGGCCTGACGGCCGCGCTGTTCGTCTACCTGTTCGCCTGGCGGCGCGGCACCCACGCGGCGCGTTTCGTGCTGATCGGCATCGGTGTGTCGGTCGCACTCGGTTCCCTGACCCAGTTGTTCCTCACCAAGGGCGACTACCTGGTGGCCCAGCAGGCCAAGATCTGGCTGACCGGCTCCCTCAACGGCCGCGGCTACGCGGAGGCACGCCCCCTCGCCCTCGTCCTGCTGCTCGCCGTCCCGGCGGCCGCCTGGGCCGCGCGGGCCCAGCGCGGGGCGTCCTTCGACGACGACACCGCCACCGCACTGGGCGTACGCCTGGACCGGGTCCGGCTCGGCCTGACCGTGCTCGGCGTCGTACTGGCGTCCGTGGCGACCGGCGCCGCCGGACCGGTCGACTTCGTCGCGCTCCTCGCCCCGCACATCGCGCGCAGGCTCACCCGCACGGCCCAGATCCCCCTGCTGTCCTCGGCACTGACCGGCGCACTGGTCGTCGTGACCGCGGACCTGCTGGCCCGTCGCCTGTTCTCCCCGATCGAGCTGCCGGTCGGAGTCCTCACCGCCGCGGTGGGCGCCCCGTACCTGATGTGGCTCATCGCCCGTACCCGCGGCCGCTCCGGAGGCGCATCATGAACACCCCGCCCGTCAGCCGCCTCACGGCCCAGGACCTGACCCTCGCCTACGAGGACCGCGTCGTCGTCGAGAACCTGGACCTGCAGATCCCCGACGGCAAGGTCACGGTCATCGTCGGCCCCAACGCCTGCGGCAAGTCGACCCTGTTGCGGGCACTGGGCCGCCTGCTCAAGCCACGGCGGGGCACCGTGCTGCTGGACGGCACCGAACTCGCCCGCCTGCCCGGCCGCCAGGTCGCCCACACCATCGGGGTCCTGCCACAGTCCCCCACCCCACCCGACGGCATCACCGTCGCGGACCTCGTCGCCCGCGGCCGCCAGCCGCACCAACGATGGTGGCAGCAGTGGTCCGAGGCCGACGAGCGGGCCGTCGGGGAAGCGATGGAACGCACCGGCGTCACCGACCTCGCCGACCGGCCGGTCGACGAACTCTCCGGCGGCCAGCGCCAGCGGGTGTGGATCGCCATGGCACTGGCCCAGGACACCGACCTGCTCCTGCTGGACGAGCCCACGACCTATCTGGACATCGCGCACCAGGTGGAAGTCCTGGACGTGCTCCGCAGGATCAACCACGAACGGGGCCGCACCGTGGTCGCCGTCCTCCACGACCTCAACCAGGCCGCCCGCTACGCCGACCACCTCGTCGCGATGAAGGCCGGCCGTATCGTCGCCCAGGGCGCGCCGGACAAGGTCGTCACCGCCGAGACCGTCCAGGACGTCTTCAATCTCTCCTGCGTCGTCGTGCCCGACCCGGTCACCGGCGGCCCCCTCGTCGTCCCCTCCCACGCCTGGCAGCCCGCACCCCTGCAGCAGGAGCGGACCCGCTGACCGACGGACGCGGAAATCTGTTTCGAGCCCTGCCCTGGTGCCTCTACTGTGGCGCGGTGACGACTCAGGTGATCGTTCTCAACGGTGGTTCCAGTTCGGGGAAGTCCGGGATCGTCCGGTGTCTGCAGGCGGTCCTGCCCGATCCGTGGCTGGCCCTGGGGACAGACACGCTGGTTGACGCGATGCCCGCGTCCATGCAGACGTCGGACGGGGGGATCGAGTTCGCTGCGGACGGAACGGTGATCGTCGGTCCGGAGTTCCGAACCCTGGAAGCGGCATGGATCGCGGGGGTCGCCACGATGGCCCGTGCCGGCGCCCGGGTCATCGTCGATGAGGTCTTCCTCGGCGGAGCGGACTCACAGCAGCGATGGCAGAAAGCCCTGGGCGAACTGCGGGTGCTGTGGGTCGGCGTCCGGTGCGACGCCGCGGTCGCCACAGGCCGTGAGGTCGCGCGAGGCGATCGGACGATCGGAATGGCCGCCTCCCAGGCGGGAGTGGTCCACCAGGGCGTGACCTACGACCTGGAGGTGGACACCACGCATGCGGAGGCGATGGAGTGCGCACGGACCATCGCCGCACATGCCAAGTGAGCGACGGCCCGGCCGTCTGCTGCTGTGACCGCAGCACCGGGACGCGTCAGGCCGCGGCGCGACAGCCCGCGCGCTAGGGACGCAGTTCCAGACAGACGTGCGGGGACAGCGCGCGCAGGAAACCGGCCGCGTCGAAGATCTCGCCGGCCGAGGCGACACCGGCCGTCCTGGTCCGTCCCGTCAGGAGGCGGTCAACCGCTTCCACCACCAGCGGCGCGGTGACCGCGTAGATGTCCCGGCCCCTGGCCACGGCGCGCCGCTCGGCGCCGCCGCAGCGGACGACGACGTCGACGAGGAAGGTCTGTGCCGACCGGCCGCGCTCGTCGACCGCGGTCGGCGCCGGTGTGTCCGGGGCCGCCAGATCACCGGCCGCCTCGGTGGTCATGTAGGTGCGGACCTCGGGGACGGCCAAGTGGCTGGGGACGGTGACGACGTCGGCCATCGTGAAATCCCCGAGGACGGTCCGGGGGCCCAGCGGGTCGGGGAACGGCCACTTCAAGGTGGTCAGGGCATCGTCGTGGTACTCCAGCCGCCCGTTAGTGAAGCGGACGCGCCGCCCGTTCCGCCGCTGTGCGGAGACCTCGCCCGCGGCGCGGGTCCCCTGCGTGGGGTGCCAGCTGTCCAGCCCGTACGCGACGTGCACCTCGTCGGCCGCGGTCCAGTCGCCCATCGCCGCGGTGGCAAGCAGGTCGCCGAGGCCGCCGTAGAAGGCCATCGCGGGGACGACGGCCACTCCCGCGGCGCGGGCGCGGTCCGCGAAGTGCGCGAACGTGTCGGCGTTGGCCTCGATCTCAGCCGCCACGTCCACGTACGGGATCTTCGCGCGCAGCGCCGCCTCGATCACGGGAGCGGCGGTCGTGGCGAAGGGCCCGGCACAGTTGACCACCGCGGCGGTACCGGCCAGCGCGCGGGCGAGTGAGACCGGGTCGTCGACCGTTGCCGTACGCACCTCAAGCCCGGGACAGGACACTGCCAGCTCCCGCAGCTTGCCGGCGTCACGGCCGGAGAGGACCGGAACGAACCCCCGCTCGCGCAGGTGCGCCACCACGAACCGCCCCGTGTGCCCGTACGCGCCGAACACCACCACCATCTGCCCCGACCCCATGGCTCCTGCCCCCACACTCGAACGGTCAACTGCGGCCATCCTGACGGGGAGCAGCAACCCACCACCAGTGTCCGGAACGACATCACACATACAATTACGGACATGAGTTCTGTCTCGCTGGCCGTCACCGACGGAATGCTGCACTTCGAACTGTCCCTGGCATACGAGGTCTTCGGTACCGCCCCGGCCCAAGTGGCAGGCCCCTGGTACGACCTCGACATCTGCGGACCGGACACCGTGCAATTCGGCCGGTTCCGACTGCAGCCCGACCACGGACTCGACCGGCTCCAAAACGCCGACACCGTGATCGTCCCCGGCTGGGCCGACATCGACGAGGACCCGCCCGCCGACCTCGTGGACGCGGTACGCACAGCCCACGAGGCGGGAGCCCGCGTCGCCTCCCTGTGCACGGGCGCCTTCGTGCTGGCCGCGTCAGGCCTGCTGGACGGCAAGCGCGCGACCACGCACTGGGCACACACCGACGCCCTGGCCGCCCGCTACCCCGAGGTGGAGGTCGACCCGGACGTGCTCTACGTGGACAACGGCAGCGTGCTCACGTCCGCGGGCAAGGCCGCCGCGCTGGACCTGTGCCTGCACCTCATCCGCCTCGATCACGGCTCGTCCGTCGCCAACGCCGCCGCCCGCCGACTGGTCGTGCCACCGCACCGCGCCGGCGGCCAGGCCCAGTTCGTCACCACACCCGTGCCCGCCCGGGACGACCACCCGCTCACCGCCCTGTTCCCGTGGGCCATGGAGCGCCTCGACCAGCCACTGACGGTGGAGGACCTCGCACGCCGGGCGCGGATGAGCTCGCGCAACCTGAGCCGCCACTTCCGCGCGGCCACCGGCACCACCCCGCTGCAGTGGCTGCTCACCCAACGGATCCGCCGCGCCCAGGAACTCCTCGAGAAAACCGACGACAGCGTCGACACCATCGCGGAGGCCACCGGCATGGGCACCGCCACGACACTGCGCCGCCACTTCAACCGCACGGTCGGCGTGCCCCCGGACACCTACCGACGCACCTTCCGCTCAGGGACACGCCAAGTAGATCCAGTGTCGTGTCCACCATTCAGGGGAGGCTCCGGGGGCTTGCCACGGGCTTGATCCACAGGTCGTGTCTATTGCTTGCCGTCTGGCCGCGGCTGTACGAGAGGGCCTACGTGCGCGATGTCGTGTCGGTGCTGGCCGTGCTGCTGCTGGCGCTCCTGGGAGCGGTATGCGGTTGGGCGGTGGCGCTGGACAGGTGCTCGAATGCGTCGAGGAAGTCGCGGAAGGCCCGGTCGGTGCGGGTGGTGTCGCCGGTGGCGTCGAGGTCCATGAGGAGACCGCGGATGACGGCGAGAACGAGCGTTGCGAGATCCGGCCGGCCGATGCTGCGCAGGCCGTCCTCGAGCGGGCCGAGCCAGTCGGTCGTCGCGGTGCGCCGGAAGTCGGGCCACAACTGCTGCCCCGCGTTCTCGCGCAGCCGGCCGAACATCCGCAGGTACGGCTGCCCGTCCGGGCCGGTGATGGAGGTCCAGGCGCGATACAGGGTGGCCGTGTACGGCTCGTCGGGTCGTACCCGCAGGAGGTCGCCGAATGTGTCGAGCTGACGTTGCCGGGCGCGCCCGAGGACGGCCCGCAGCAGGGCGTCGCGGGTGCCGAAGTGATAGATCAGCATCCGGGCTGAGGTGCCGGTGGCGGTGGCCAGCGGCTTGAGCCGGTCGGGGAGGCCGTGCGCGAGGGCGTGATCAGCACACGCATCGAGAAGCCTCTCCTTGATGTGCGGTTCTGGCCGTCTGCCCATGGCCCTACTTTTTCACGTAACAGTTATTACGTCTACCGTTGACCGAAAGGCAAGGCAGACGTGGAGGTAGCGATGAGGGTCGTGTTCGTGCACGGGGCGTGCGTGCGGGACGGGTCGTGGTGGTGGCACCGCACCGCCGAGCTGCTGCAGGAGCAAGGGGTGACGAGCGTGGCCCCGGGCCTGCCGAGTTGCGGCGAAGCGGGCCAGCCCGGTGGCGTCGGCGGTCCGGGGCTGTCCGAGGATGTTGCCGCGGTACGGAAGGTGCTGCAGGCCGGCGACGAGCCGACCGTCGTGGTCGCCCACAGCTACGGCGGCATTGTCACCGCGGAAGCCGCTGCGGGAATCGGGTCGGTACGCCACCTGCTGCTGGTCTCCAGCTACCTGCCCGAGGTCGGGCAGAGCCTGTCGGAGTTCGGGGACGGCGGCCCCGCCCCGTTCCTCGACGTCGACCCCGACGCCGGCACCTTCGGGGTCCGCCACGAGCTGCTCGTGGACACGTTCCTGCAGGACTGCGACCCCGAGGTCCAAGCGCAGGCGGCGGACCACCTCGCCCGGCAGAGCGTGCACGTGACCGGGCAGCCGGTCGGGGCGGCCGCATGGCAGCAGGTGCCCTCGACGTACCTCGTCTGCACCCAGGACCGGGGCACCCCGCCGCGGCTACAGCGCGAATTCGCCCGCCGTGCCGGCAGCATCGTCGAACTCGACGCCGGCCACCACCCGTTCCTCTCCCAGCCCGCCGCGGTCCGGGACCTGCTGCTGAGCCTGTGACGGCAGCCGCGGACGAGCCGGGCCGGCGATCCGTGGACCAGGCCGTGCGCCAGCAGTTGGGCCACGACGTCCGTCGTTGCTTCTTCGATCTGCTCAGTGAGAGGCCAGTTCTCCCTCGGCACTCACGACGGTCTTGGTGACGTGCAGGTTCCGCCCACGGCCGGTTTCAGGTCGGGCCGCTGACAGGCCCGGCGCCGCATTCCTCGTCGGTCGGCGCGGGGCGGATGATCTCCGGCCCGGCCGGTGCGCCGGTTGCCTCGGCTTCGGCACGGGCTCGGTACAGCGAGGCGATGGAAGGCTCGGCGTCCAAACAGCCCAGTTGGCTGATGAGCGCGACGACAAGAGGTGCCGCCTGGTGGTTGCGGCGGCTGTCACCGGCCCAGGACCACTTCCCGGTGGAAGCACCCGAAGGCAACGGCGAGGCTCCTGGTCGCCGTGACAACCGAGACGGGAGTTCTGCCTCAAAGCGCGGCGAAGGACTCAAGCATGTCCAGGCCGTCGTTGCTCCGGCCCGACGACGATGGGGTGACAGGGGTGGGCGACGGTGCGACAGCTCCTAGCCTAGGAGCCGTCCTCGGTTGCGTGCCACGCGGCCTTCTCCACGCCGGCCTCGACCTCGTTCCGCGGCCGGCCTTCATCCTTCGCGTACTGGGTGATCGCGGCCTGGATGTCGCGGGCGAGGTCACGCCAGACACGCCACGCGGTCTCGTACGTGGCGGTCTGCTGCTCGCTCCACGGCTCGCGGGCGGGCGGCCCGTACTGGTCGCGTAGCTGCTCGACCTGGGCCTGTGATGCGTCTGCCGCCCTTTATACGTGGCAGCTCTGGCACCTCAGCTGACCGTACGTGCATTCCCTCCGTTGCGACCGCTGCGGCGGGGCCAAGGCTTCCTTGGCCCAAGGCGGCCGTCAGTCTTGCTGCCCGCGGTCCGCAAGGCACCTCCCAGGGATCGCAGGATAGAAATCTCGGTGCTTCAGCCTGATCTTGCGAGGAACCCCGCCCCTTCATCAGGGGTGGGGGAATTGCATCCTGAGCCGGGCGGCGCGGAGGGCCACCACATCGCTCGGTGAAGCGTCCACGACGGCGCCGCCCGTGCTGACCGGCTCCGGTGTCAGGGATTCCAGGTCATGGTGGCGAACGCCCGGTCGAAACGCCGTGCGGCCAGATCCTCCCTTGAGATCGCCCAGTAGAAGAGTGCCATCTCCAGGCCTTGAATCCCATGCCACCACTGGGCGAGGAGCACCCAGTCCTCGGGACGTGTTTCCGCCCCGGTCTTCGGTCGTCGGCTCGCGTCCTCTTCTATGGACGCGAGCTGTCCGGCCATCATGGCAGGGTCCAACTCGCCGAGCTCGTCCACGGCGTATCCGCCGATCTGGAGACCCGGATGAGTGACGTCTCCTTGTGGCACTTCCATCCACGCCTCGATCAGTTCCCCGGCATAGGGGTGCTCTGGGAAATCCTTGACCTCGCGAGGCGGTCCCGGGTCGATGATCGACAGGTGCTCTGGCAGGGAGACAGCGGGCTTCACACGACGCAGATCGTCCTGCGGGAACTTCAGACGGGTGACGAAGTCGTCCGGTTCCAAGATGAGATCCATCTGGCGTTCCTCGACGGGCGTACCGGCAGGGACGTACCTCACCTCGCCCATGTTCAGGGTGGGAGGGGTAGTCGTCCAGTCCACCCGGGGGTATGCGAACAGCAGGAGTTGGCCGTCCGGCGGCAGGGGGAGGTCAGTCGCGTCCGCGGGCAGGGCCGCGAGGTCGATGGAGGCGGCCAGGGGACACCAGGGGTCAGGGGCGTCGGCGGGAAGCGTCACGGGTCCGCCGAGCCGGCCCACCACCGGCCCGTCCCCCGTGCAATCGAGATTCACGCAGGGGCGGGCGGTGCCGACCCACCGTTCCACATCCGCCGACGGAATGCCGCTGGCGAGTGCCTGTTCACGGAAGCGGTTCAGTGTGTCCGGGATCATGCGAGCACTATAGGGACACGGGCTGACACGCCTCGGGCTCGTGGACAAGGCGATGCCGGACGGTACCCCGTGATGTCGGCATTGTCATGGCCGGGTCTGTGGTCCTGGCGGGCGCCGCCCGCTTCGCCCCGCCGATCGCGCACGGAGAAGCGCGACGCCGCTGACGCCGTGCCCGCACACTGGCCACAGCGAGGAGGAACCCATGCCGGCCGATGCATCCGTGATCTCGGTCAGTGACGCCGAACTCCGTCTGGACGCCTTCGGGAGCCGGCCTGCGCCCGGCAGGGCATGAGCCCCATGGGCGCCGGATCGAACTGAGCCCGGGTGGGGGAGGGCGTCGCATGGTCGCCGGTCTGCTGCCGGTCGAAAAGAGGCACCCTAAGTAAGATTCAATCTACGTAAGATTGAATCTACGTTTCTTGGTTGAGGGTAGGCCGGCGATGGAGTTCAAGGGCAGAGCGGCCGACCTGAGGCTGCTCGCGCGGCAACTGAAGGCGGTGGCCGAGGGTACGGGCGCCACGCGGGGGCGGGCTGTGCTCATGACAGGTCGGCGGCGGGTGGGGAAGTCACGGCTGGTGCAGGAGTTCTGCGACCGCTCCGGGCTCCCGTACGTGGTGTTCCAGGCAACGCGGGGCCGGAACCCGATAGCCGAACGGACGGACTTCGCGGCCGCCGTCGGCCAGTCACCGCTGGCCGGTGCGGAACTGGTGGCGGGGCTGCAGGCGGCG
Source organism: Streptomyces sp. NPDC003393 (assembly GCF_053589015.1). Taxonomy (NCBI): domain Bacteria; kingdom Bacillati; phylum Actinomycetota; class Actinomycetes; order Kitasatosporales; family Streptomycetaceae; genus Streptomyces; species Streptomyces sp. NPDC003393. The sequence continues at coordinate 60,847 of NZ_JBSFRB010000017.1, forward strand.
GACTGGAACCAGGCGCTGCGGCAGCTGGCGGTGGCGCTGCCGGACGATGCCCCGAGCATCGCGGTGATCGACGAGGTGCCGTGGTTGGTGGAGCAGGACGGGGAATTCGAGGGGGCACTGCAGACCGTCTGGGACCGGTACCTGTCCGGCAAGCCGGTGCTGCTGCTATTGGTGGGCAGCGACATGTCGGTGATGGAAGCGCTGCAGTCGCACGGGCGACCGTTCTTCGGACGGGCGGCCAAGATGACCGTACAGCCGCTGCACCTGGCCGACGTGCAGGAGATGACCCGGCTGAGCGCGGCGGAAGCGGTGGATGCGCTGATGATCACCGGCGGGTTCCCGGAGATCGTCCAGTCGTGGAGGCCGGGCATGACACGTGGGGACTTCCTGCGGGAGGCGGTGGCCAATCCGCTCTCCCCGCTGCTGGTGGCCGGTGAACTCACGCTTCTGGGGGAGTTCCCCGAGGCGTCGCACTCGCGGGCGGTACTGGAAGCGGTGGGCAGCGGCGAGCGCACCTTCTCGACGATCGCGGCGCAGGCCGGCGGCGCAGGGGCGCTGCCCTCGGGGACGCTGTCCCCTCTTTTGAACACACTCCAGGCCAAGCGGGTGATCGCCACCGACCTGCCGCTGTCCGTGAAGCCTGACAGCAAGAACAAGCGCTACCGCATCGCCGATCCCTACCTGCGGTTCTGGCTCGCCTTCGTGCAGCGGGGAATTCCACTGATCGAACGCGGCCGGGGAGACCTGGCGCTGGAGCGCATCGAGCGCTCCTGGACCACTTGGCGAGGGCGGGCCGTGGAACCGCTGATCCGTGCTTCGCTGGAGCGGCTGCTGCCCGATGACCGCTGGCCTGCCACCGAAGCGGTGGGCGGCTGGTGGAACCGGCAGAACAACCCCGAGGTCGACCTGGTGGGCGCCGGCCGTGAGCCCGTGGCCGGCACAGTGCACTTCCTGGGCTCGATCAAATGGCTGGAAGACCGCCCGTTCGGACGGCACGAATACGACGTCCTGGCACGGGACATGCTCGCCGTGCCCGGGGTCGGCCCGGATACCCCGCTGGTCGCGGTCTCCCGCAGCGGCGTCACCAGCAGTCTGCCACTGGCCGCACACTGGGGCCCGGAGGACCTGGTCGAGGCCTGGAGGTAGGGAACGCCGGCTCAGCGGCCCGTGGGTGCCTCGTGACCGACGGGCCCGCCGTTCACAACAGCCAAGGCGGGCCCGCAGCGCAGAGGCACGGAGGCGTCGGTGCCGACGAGGACATCGACGCCGGTGTCGTGCAGCGCCTTCACGGTGTCCAGGACGTCGGAGAGCTTGCCCTGGGGGTAGCGGCCGAAGCTGGAGCGCAGAGTGGTCATCCAGCCGGCGTCCAGACGGGAGGAGACGCGGGGGTCATCGGCCCAGGACAACGCCCGCACCGTGGGCTCTCTCTACCCCCGCCGGCGAGAACACCGCGACCTGCACGTCCTTCTCAGTGGCCTGACACCGGCCGAGGAACCGGCCTCATCACGGCCGCCGACAGGAGAGGAGCGGTGGGTTGAGCGGCGCTATGAGCTTTCCGTCCTTGGCCGGCTCGGAGTCCGCCCACCGGCGTGTGGCGAGTTGTGCGTGGTGTCCGGTGCACCAGCGATCGAAGCGAGTTTCAGCTTGGTCTCGTCCGCGCTGGCGGGCGCCGCAGTCATGATCACGATCTTGAGGTCGGAGTCACCGTCGGTCAGCACATCACAGTCCACGGTGACCTGTCCCACCGAAGGGTGCTCGATGGTTTTGTGGTCCTCCCGGTGTGCGGCCACCGCACCGGTCGCCCACAGGTCGGCGAACCGCTGGTTGCCCGCGCGCAGGTCGCGCACCAGCTCTGCCAGACGGGTGTCCCGGGGAAAACGGCCGGTGGCGTGGCGAAGGTCGGCCACGACGGCGGCGTCCACGGCGTCCTTGTCCATTTCGGTCACGGGCCACAGTGCGAGGTGGGCCGGACCTCTCTCAAGCGGAAATCTGTCGCGGGCGAAGTTGCGCAGTCGCGGGGGAGACGAGGAGGGGTCGCCCAGGAGCGCCGCCCAGCTGCGGTTCCACCAGATCAGCTGCCAGTCCGCCGCGAACACGGCGACCGCGACGTCCTTGAGCCGGGCGAGCACTCGTTGAACACCGGGCGGGATGTGATCGGAGATCTCGCCGTCCTCCGGCGGGGCGAGTTGGGCCAGCTGGTACATGTGGTCCCGCTCGGCGTTCGACAACTGCAAGGCACGTGCCAGAGACGCCACCACGCTCGCCGAGGGCGTCTTGGCCCGTCCCTGCTCAAGGCGTACGACATAGTCGACCGAGACACCGGCGAGTTCGGCGAGTTCTTCGCGCCGAAGCCCCATCGCGCGGCGTGCCCGGCCCACCGGCAGTGCCGCGGCCGACGGAGGCAGCCGGTCCCGCCACATGCGGATCATCTCGCCGAGTCCGGTCCCGGGGATGTTTGTCATGCCGTCCATCTTCCTGCTTGCTCGGTCGTCACGGCGAGATCTACAGGGGGTGCGGCGGCTGTGGACGGGCCGTCGTGGCGGCGCGCAGCGGCCCGGTCGAGGGCCCACAGGACTGCGGCGCTCCCGAGGGCCCACAGGGTCAGCAGGACGATACCGCGTAGGTAGCCGTCGCCGCCGAAGTAGGACACCCCCTGCAGTGCGCGCACACCGAGGCCGACGGGAAGGATCTCCGAGAGCGGACGCAGCCAGTCCGGAAGGTAGGCCGGTGGGAGGGTGCCGCCGCTGGTGGCGTTGCCGAGGATGAGAAGGATCAATGAGGCGAGGAGAGTTCCGGCCGGGCCGGCCACGCGCATGATCAGCAGTGTGGCCGATCCGACGGCCATCGCCATCAGGATCGTGACCGCCATGATGGCGGCCAGGTTCCCCGGCAGAGCATTGAAGCCGGTTCCGCCGGCTGTGAGTGCGACCGTGATACCGCCGGCGGTGGAGAAGGCGGTTAGGCTCAGCAGGCGTCGGCGCAGGGGCAGCCGGGGCGCCATCTGGGAGGAGACGAGACCGAACAGATAACCTGCCAGCACGAGACCGAATCCGGAGTAGAAGATCGACAGGCCCCGGGTGTCACCGCTGGACGTGGGGGCCACATCCTGGCTCTCCAGCGTTGCCTGCGAGGACTGCGCGACGGTTCCGAAGATGCCCTGAAGTGTGTTTGTGACGGCAGGGCCGTTCGCTCCCGCGTACAGCAGCCGGGTACTCGCTCCGTCACCGGAGACGACATACGCGCCGTACACCTGGCGATGCTCGACGGCGTCCTGTGCAGCGTCGACCGATGCGTAGGGGGTGAACGCGACCTTTCCCGGTGAGTTCGTCACAAGCTTCTGCTCGACGGCCTCGACCTGTGAGGTGGAGCCGACGATCCCGACGGGCAGACCGTGCGGCTCGGGGGTGTGGAAGGCGGCGAGGAATATGGTCACGAACAGTGTGCCGATCACGAGCCCGACCATCGTCGGGACGAGGACCGCCTTCCGGGTGTTGGAGCCGCGTGTGGTGGGGGTGCCGTCCCCCACGCTGTGATGCGTGGCCCGCTCCGGCCGAATGCTACGGGGGGCTGTCAAGGTTCGGCCCTTCCTTCCCATGTGTGGTGAGTGGTCCTGGTGGTCGGCCGGGACGAGCGATCGGTGCGGGCCGATGCCCGCCCCGGGCGGCCTCACTGGTGTGCGATCGGGCCGGTGGGCCTTCGTCGATCACGGCGTTCCGACGTCATGGTTTCGCCCAGATGCCTGCCGAACCTGGGACGCGGGCCCAGGACTTGGTGCGAAGGACACGACGGTGCCGCGCAGTCCGGCGGCTTCGCGGCCGTCGGCCGCACGCACCGCGAGGCTCCTGTCCGAGGAACGTCGCGATGATGAAAGCCGGGCGGTTCCTGTCACTCGCCAGAGGGTGAGGCTCCGGGCCCACTGATCTCGATGATGGTGCCGACGTTGTCGGTGACGAACGCGATGCGCCGGCCGATCGCGGGGACGTCCATGGGGCCGCCGATCAACGGCACGTCACGGTCGCGCAGTTGAGACACCATCGCGTCGAGGTCGTCGACGGCGATGCAGAAATGGTGCAGGCGCTCCGGGTCCAGGCTCGCGAGCACGTTGTCGGGCGGCGTCGGATTGCGGTTCGCCGCGCCGGCGAGCAGCTCGATCTTGACGTCCCCGTTGACGATGAAGACGAACACCGTCCCATGGGACTCAAACCTGCGCTCGACAGTAAAGCCGAGCTTGTTCGAGTACCACTCGATCGTGGCGTCGAGATCCTCGGGAGTGACGCTGATCCCGACATGGTCGTGAGAGAGAGGACTGTTCATGGGAGTGAGCATGACTTCTGGCCCACCCTGTAACCAGGGAGGATTGAACGGTAGGAACAGCTGTACCACCATGGTGACGGTGGCCGGTGCGCGGCGGCGACTCTCGGCGTACGGGCTGAAGCCGCTCCGGCAAGATTCTCACAGGCGTAGATACGACATCCTCGTCCTCAAACGGCCTCGACAGACCTGGACTTGAGGTCCGCGGCGTTGTGCAACAGACCACGCAGCGCCAACTCGAAGAAGCTCAATGCGTCGGCGCTGTAACGGACTACGACGGGCACCATGCATCCGGCTCTCGAGCCGGCCCAATGGCATCCAGTTCGACGGCGGGGTGGTCGGAGTTGCCGTGTGCGTGTTCACCCGGGACGGCCGGCTGGCTGCCGGTGTGCCGGCCAGACGCAGGTGGGAGGCCACGAGCAGCCAGGTCCAGCGATCGGCGGCCTCGGGTGTGCGGATCGTCGGGGTGGCCCGGCCGAGCGCCTGCTTGGAAGGGCGGGAGGTGTGCTCGATGCCGACCCTCGATGACCTGGAGGGAGCCGTCGAGGGCCAGGCGGTGACGGTGGTCATGCCGTCTCCGGGCGTCGGGCGCGGAGACTGTCGTGGCGTTGGTCTGGTGTCAGCGGGATTGCGAGAGGCCGGCCACGACCGTCGCAGGCGGCGCGTTCGTCAATGGGCTGCGGTAGGTCTTCTCTCATCGGTCACTCGCCAGCCGGGACGCCATCGACAGGCGTCCCGGCTGCTCGACGCATGTCCGCACTACCACCACTGATCAGGTCAGCGATCCACGACACCGTCACCCCCGCCACCTCGCGCTCGGCGTTGTCGGCGGGCCGGCCGGGTCACCGGAAGGGGGTATGAGGGTGCCGTTCAGCATCCAGGGCGGCAGAGAATCACTGCCAGGTTGGATTGTTGCCATCTGCGCACATCGCCTTTCGTCACTTCTGCCCCAGCGGCACCTCGAGAGCGGAGCGTCCGACAAGACGCGCGGCCTCGTCGCCATAGTTCCGGGTGGCCTGCCGGTGTGTCGTCCCGCCACCTGATCCCGTACACCACACGACCAGCGACTCCGGCTGCAGTGCGCCGCCTGGGACGACGCGCCGCGGTCGGTACCGAATGCGGGAGACCGGCGTGCCGATCTTCAGACGCCTGGCCGCCCGGTTGTGATCTGGCAGTGGTGCCGTGTGGCAGAACGCGGCACTCGGCACTGTGGTGCAGTGCGGCATTGTGCTTGTGTTGCTCGATGGTCGGCTGGTTGTGCGGTCCGGTGCGGGGGTCGGGTGTCGATGTGGTGGCCGGCCGTGGAGTCGAAGCGTGCCCAGACGATCTTGCCGCGGGGCCGTTCGTTCGTCACGCCCCACTGGTCGGAGAGTTCGTCGACGATCAGCAGGCCTCGGCCGGAGGTGTCCTCGTCGGTGGGGTGCTGGACGGTGATCTGGCCATGGTGGGTGTCGTGGACCTCCAGGCGGATGCCGTGGGAGTCGGCGTGCAGTCGTACCGTGAAGCCGTCGGGGGAGACGGCGGTGTGATCGACCGCGTTGCAGGCGAGTTCGGACAGGCACAGCACCAGGTCGTCCAGGCGTTCGGTCCGGTCCCATGCCAGGAGGGTGGCCGCGAGGAAGTGCCGGGCTGCGCGCACGGATGTGGTGTCGGCGGTGAAGTGCTTGTCTGTGGATCGGTGCATGACGGGCCTCGCTTGTCGAGCGGTGGCACGGTACCGGCGTCTGTGAGGGATCTGGATCGCTGACCGATCCGTGGCCTTGTGACCAGCCTCATGTGGGGCAGGGCTGTCAGCCAGGACCTGACGCACCCAGGGACCGTCAGTCCCACCCTGGCGGGCCCGGCCCGCCAGGGTGGCTGGTGATCCTTCCCGGCACCGGCACCGCCAGTGCTCGAGGCTGTGCGAGTCCTCCGACGCAACGCCGCCTGGCGAAGAAGACCAAGGGCTCGGCGAACCGGGACAAGGCCCGGCGCAAGGTCGCCAGGATCCACGCCCGGATCGCCTTCCCCCGCCGCTACCTGCCCGAGGGAAGCATGGACCAGCTCTACCCCGCCGAGCGCCCCGAAAGCGCCCCCGCGCTACCCAACACCACCAACACGACCACTGATTGATCAGCTACACCACGAGCAGGGACACGGCTGTGCTCCGCCTGCGGCGCCTTGCAGGAGAAGATGCCGCTGCACGTCCGCACCTGGACGTGCGACTGCGGAACGACCCACGACCGGGATGTGAACGCAGCGAAGAACCTGCTGGCCGCCGGACGGGCGGTGTCGGCCTGCGGAGCTGGTGTAAGACCTCAACGGAGTTCTCCGGGCGGGCAGTCGACGATGAAACAGGAAGTCTCACGGCGCGAGCCGTAAGAATCTCCCCCCCTTCAGGGGGGAGAGCGTCAACACTTGTCTCCAACGTTCAGTAAGGGAGTGGAAACGCACTGGCGGCACACGTGGGGGCCGGCACGCCCTTCCCCCACTGCCTCCAGGGCGTGGGGGACCCCCAGCGGCGTTGTCGTCGGTTGCCGACGCTCCGCGTCGACTCCCTCCTCCGCCTTGCATCCGGACGCACCAGCCCCGCTCACCAGGGTCGATCAGCCACCGTACGTTCCCTGCGACTTGATCCGCCGGACAGGCATCAGCGCTGTCCGGTCGGGCGAATGACGAGTTCGTTGACGTCCACGGACTCCGGCTGTCCGATCGCGTAGGAGATGGCGCCGGCGATGGTGTCCGCCGGGATCGAGTTCGCTCGGTACGTCCGCATCGCCTCCCGAGCGCCCAGATCGCTGATGGAATCGGCGAGCTCGGACTCCACCACACCGGGGGACACGGTCGTGACGCGGATGCTCGGGTCGACTTCCTGGCGCAGGCCCTCGGTGATGGCCCAGGCGGCGTACTTCGTGGCGCAATAGACCGCAGCTGTCGGCGATACCTGGTGGGCGCCGATCGAGGCGACGGTGACGAAGTGACCGCCTCCCTGCCGCTCGAAGTGCGGCAGCGCGGCGGCGATCCCGTACAACAGGCCGCGCACGTTGACGTCGATCATCCGGTCCCATTCTTCGGTCAGCAGCGCATCGAGCCGGGACAACGGCATCACACCGGCGTTGTTGACGATCACGTCGATCCGGCCATGGCGTTCCGCGGCGGCATCTACGAAGGCGGCGACGTCTGCGCGGTCGGTCACATCGACAACACGCACGTCCGCCGTACCCCCGCCGGTCTCGATCTCGCGCGCGACCTCGGCGAGGCGGTCCCCGCGGCGGGCGCCCAGGACGACCTGGTGGCCTTCGCGAGCGAGCTGGAGTGCGGTGGCCCGGCCGATACCGCTGCTCGCGCCGGTGATCACGACGATCTTGGAGGAGGTGGTCTCAGGGTGAGGCGTGGTCACGGTGTTGCTCCTGGGTGGTGGAAAGTCTGCGCCGAGCGTGTGCCCGTGCCTGACTTCGGAGGCGGCACCGAGGGCGCCGCGGCAGGCCGATGGGGGCGACGGCAGTCGCAGTCAGTGCGGTAGGGGGCGCTTGCGGGGCGGCGGCATGGTCGCGCCGGCGCCTGACGTGAACGGAGACACGAATTCAACGAGTGCCGGTCAGACAGCGTTCGGGCTACACAGGCCCCCGCGTCGCAGTTGAGCGCTCTTGGACCGTTTCGGCGACGGCACGGTCGGCGGTGAAGCTGCCGAGCAGGCTCAGGGCCTCTTCGGACGGACTGCCCGGGTCGGCCTGATAGACGACGAGCTGCTGTCCGGGAGCGCTGTTCACAGTGAACGACTCGTAGTGCAGCGTCAGTTCTCCGACCACAGGGTGGCGAAGGCGTTTGGTCTCCTGCGTCTTCTGTCGGATGTCGTGGCGGGCCCACAGACGGCGGAAGGACTCACTTTTGAAGGACAGTTCGTCGACCGTCTCGATGAGGTGGGGATCGTCGTAGTCGGTCCCGACGGCAGCGCGCAGGCCTCCGACGGTGTTCGCCGCCACGCGGTCCCAGTTCGGGTAGAACTCAGGTGCGTCCAAGTCGAGGAACACCAGCCGCAACAGGTCATCGCGGTAGGTGTGGCCGTCGAACAGTGCCCTGCCGAGGGCGTTGGCCGCGAGCACCCGCAGACAGCGGTCCAGCACCACGGCAGGTGTCTGCGGCCAGGCAGCCATCATGTTCAGCAGTCGTGAGCTGACGTGCTCGTCATGAGGGGCCCGGTGCCGCTTCCCAGGGCGCGGGAGTGCGAGTCGGCGGAGGTGCTCTGCCGCGCCCTCCTCCAACTCCAGTGCCCGGGCCAGCGCGTCGACCACCTGGAGCGACGGGTGACGCTCGCGCCCTTGTTCCAGCCGTCCGTAGTAGTCGGTGCTCACGCCGGCGAGCCGTGCGACCTCCTCCCGGCGTAGGCCCGTCACACGGCGCCGGCCGTCGGTCGGCATGCCGATTTCCTCGGGCCGGAGCAGCTCGCGGCGGGCCCGCAGGAACTGCCCGAGCCGGTTCCCCGCGTCGGTGTTCATGCGTACGAGGCTATGCAGGAACCGCGCCCGATACGAGCCCCGAGGGTGGGTGGGACACTCCTACCCTGGATGCGAAGCCCTCTGCCCGCGTCGGCACGCGGCCCTCGGTGACCGTCATGGGGCGGCGGACGGCCTCTCGGCGGCAGACACTGCCTTGATCGCCCACTCGATGTGCGCCGGGGTCAGCGACGACTGCGCGGACTTCATCAGCGCGACGCGGCCCGCGATGTGCGCGGTGGTCATGCGGGGCCCTTGCATGGCTTGCCGCCGTCGGCCCGCAGGCGGGGCGCCCGAGGAAGAGTTCCGCGATGCCGGACACCGGACGCTTGCGTCGCGGGGACGAGTTCTGTCGGCGCCTGGACTGATCGCGATGCGGTCCGGCTTCCGTACGCGGCTGCGCCACGGCCTGCCCCGCCCAGGCAGCCGCCGCTGCACGGGCGAACGCGACCGCAGCGCGCGGCGGCGCCCACCAACTGGCCAAGGCGCCGGCCGTGCGGGCGGACGTACCGCCAAGGTGGTCTTCGCAGCGCCATCCGGTCGTCTCAGGCGAGGCCGCGCAGTGCTTCCTCGAGCGCGGTGCCGGCCAGAACATCGCGGTTCGGGGCGACGACGAACGCGGGCAGGTCGGTCCGGCGATCCCCCGTACTCGAGACCGGGCCACCGGACGTCGCGAACGCACTGGCCCTGAACGTCGTCGCCGCCGTCGCCGCCGTCCGCGCGGTCGTGCCGGACATGCGCCGTCGGCGACGCGGCACCCTGTTGTTCACCACCGGCGGCGCCGCCGTCGAACCCCACCGCGACCGTGCGGTCTCGGCCATCGCCTACGCCGCCGAGTCGGCCTACGTGCGTATGCTCCACGACACACTCGCCGACGACGACGTGCATGCCGCCCAGGTCACGGTCGTCGGCCCCATCGGGCCCGGCGCCAGGCACGAACCTGACGACGTGGCCCAGGAACTGTGGCAGCTGCATACCGAACGGGCCCAGCCACTGCTCATCCTTCGCTGACACCGTTCCTCATCAGTGAGCAGGAGTGGGTCTTGGACCCAAACCTGGTCAGCTGGCGCATCCCGAACGGTTATGGATGCGCTGGTCACCCGTGTTCGCGCCGCGTCCGTCGACACGGATCGTGTCCGTGGTCCGGGGATGCGGGGGCGGGTTTCCTCGCGCCCGCGGGTGCCGTGTCCGGCCTGGGCGGTCCGATGCCCCACACGATCGCTCTGGTCGTGTGTGTGTGGGCCGTCCGTCGCCGGATGCGGTACCCGAGAGCGCGTCGCCCGATCGCGACGCCGGCGGCGTCGTGGCGGGTGGTCATCTTCCTCTGGAACCTCATGTCCCAGTCCCCAGGTGTCCACGATCAAGGGGAAGCTTCACACGTCCAGCGCGCCCAATGGCGACTACACGTGGTAGATCAGCGCCCAGCCGATCAACGGCATAGGTCCTACACTGACCGCCTCCGGCACGTTCAAGGTCGTCCGAAAGCCCGCCCCGCACGACTACAACGACAAAGGCGCCCCGGACGTCCTCGCACGGATTGCCCCTGAGCAGGCTTGCCGTTCATTTCGTAGATGTGCAAAGCGAAGGGCACGATTCAGCGCTGAGTCCTTGCCAACTTGATGCGTATGTTGGCAAGGACCCAGCATCTGCTTCACCGATGTGACTGATTCTGGCCGTGCGACCGGCGGAACGCAGCTTGTGCCCTGAGCCACTCTCGGACGAAGGCCGCCGTGGGTCGAGCGGCGTCGACATCCTTGCCGACCGGACTGTCATCCGGCCGGACGAATACAGCCTTCACCGCCCCCGACCACCTGATACCCCCTTCGGCGCGGTCTCCGCGAGACTGGTAGCGCAGCAGCCTCATCGGCGGATGTCCCCCTGACACCGGTCTCACCTCGACAACAGCACGCCAACAAGCTCAGACGGCGGTTCGGCCCCCATCGACAGGAAGAATCGCACCGTGCACCCAGGAGGCGGTCGCGAGGTAGGCCACGGCCTGTGCGATCTCCTCAGGGGTTCCGGGTCGGCCGGCGGGCGCCTGTGCTGCGGCAGCATCGAGTGCGTCGCCCAGGATGGCGGTGCCCTCGGTCCGCGTCGGTCCTGGGCTGACGGCGTTGACGCGCACGCCGCGGGGCCCGTACTCGGCTGCCCAGGACTTGGTGAGCAGGACCAGGGCGGCCTTGGACGACCCGTACAGGGCCAGATGGGGGACGCCGAACTCGGCAAGCGGGGTGGTCACGTTGATGATTGCGCCGTCTCCTCGCTCGGCCATGCGTGGTGCCAGCTCGGCGACCAGGAAGAAGGGCACCTTGACATTCACGGCATAGACGCTGTCGAAGTCAGCCTCCGTCGCCGCATCGGTGGGGCCGAAGGGAAAGATGCCAGCGTTGTTCACCAAGATATCGACGTGGCCCTCGCCCAGCTCGAGCGAAGCGCGGGCGAGGCGCCGAGCTGAGCTCTCGTCACTGAGGTCTTCGGCCACGAAGGTGCCCGCTCCGCCCGCTTCAGTGATCTCGTTCACGGCCTTTTCACCGCGGGTGGTGTCGCGGCCGCTGAGGACAACCGTGGCGCCCAGGGCAGCGAGATGGAGGGCGGCGGCACGGCCGATGCCACTGTTGCCGCCGGTGACGAGCGCGGTCTTCCCTGAGAGTGATGGCATGAAAATCTCCTGCTGGTCTGTGATGAGAAGCCGGGGATCAGAAGCCTGAGGCCCCCGGTGGTGGAGGACTTCCTCATGCGACTTACGGCCTGATATGTACGTTTGTTGGTCTGTTGAGCCCCAACGATGCGGAGCGGCGGTCGTCCGGGCGGTCTGAATCTGCGCACCGTCTTCGGATCGCGCTGTACGGACCGGGCGCTCCGCTCTTGGCGGCACCGTCGACCCGGCCGCTGAAGGTGGGTGCCGGGCTGGCTGGTATGCGGTCCGGCGGCGCTCGGACACGACGGTCTCACCGAGCCCGAGGGGAGCGCGCTCCTGGGGAAGCTTCGCTCCCCGCCTCGCGAACTCTCGTACGGCGACACGCACCTCGACAGTGGTGGTGATCGCCATACTGGCTTGATGCCGGTACTCGGGAGCGCTACCTGATGGGAGGAACTCCGGCTCATCACCGGGATCGCCGGCGCCTGGGGAGCGGTTCTGAGCACCGCCGCTCCCTCACTGGTCGGACGGGGTGTTCTTCTGCTCGACCGTTCGGCGCCAGGCATCCCCGACTGCCGGATTGGGCCTACTTGCTGGTGATGCTCCACGTAAGGTCGCCGTTGTCGGCGGTGCTGCCGAGGGTGGTCCACTCGGCGTCGTCGAGGCCGAGGACCGCGCGGAGGTAGGCCGAGATGGTGTCGGCGACGAGGACGACGCGGGCGGAGTCCTCGTCGGTGGTCTCGGCGACACATTCGCCGGCGATGCCGCCCATGGAGTGCTCGGCCTCGTCGATGATGAGCAGGCTCTTGGGGGCCGGGCTGAGGAGGTAGGCGTCGGTGAACCACTCCGGCCCCCGGGTGGAGAGCTGCGACTGGTCCTTGCCGCCCGCGATGACCAGGGCCGGGGTTGCCATGGTGGAGAAGTCCGGCTTCATGAACGGGAGGTTCTCGGCGGCGAACGGGGTGAGGCTGTCGCCGGTTCCGGTCGCGGCGATCAGCGCGCCTGCCGACACCGCGGAGTGGGAGAAGTCCTCGCCGGGAACGCCGTCGGCGTCGAGTACGCGAGCACCGAGGACGGCGCCCGCGGTCTGGGCGCCCCAGGAGTGGCCGACCACGGCGATGCGTTCACGGTCGACGCGGCTCTCCAGGCCGGCCTGGACCAGGATGTCGCCAAGGTTGTCGAGAACCGCGTGGAGATCGGCTATCCGCACGCGCCAGATGGTGGCGAAGCGCGGGTCTTCCCAGCCGATGGCGTTGCGGCGGGAGTCCAGGTGGGTGGGCTGCACCACGACGAATCCGGCGGCGGCCCAACGGTCGACGAGGGGCTCGTAGCCGTCCAGGGACCACGCGTTGCCGTGGGAGAAGACGATCACAGGCAGGTTCGGGCCCGACCGGGGGGCGGTCACCTTCACCTGCAGGTCGATACCGCGGTCGGGTGCGGGAACGGGGATGGGCTTGACCGAGACGATCTGATGGCCGAGAGGGCGGGAAGACATGGGAGACCTGTGCTTTCTCTACGGAACGGCTCTGCCATACTTTGACGGAGCGCCGTTCCGCCACTTTAGCGGAACATTGTTCCGCGAACAAAGGGAGCCATCCGTGCCGGAGTCGGTCGGGGTACGCCAAGCACAGGCGCAGCGCACCCGCAGCGGCGTACTGGAGGCCGCTGCGGCGGTCTTCGTCGAGCAGGGCGTCCAGGCGCCCGTCCGTGACATCGCCGCACGCGCCGGCGTCGGTGTCGGTACGGTCTACCGGAACTTCCCGACCCGCGCGGACCTCGTCACCGCCGTCTACCGGCACCAGATCGACGCCTGTGCCGCTCTCGCGCCCCGACTCCTTGAGGAGTCCGCCTCACCGTTCACCGCGCTGACCCAGTGGACGGACGCGTTCGTGGACTTCCTCGTGACCAAGCACGGCCTCGGCGCAGCACTGGGCTCCGGGCATCAGGGGCTGGAGAACCTCCACACCCTCATGCTCGACACCCTGGTCCCGGCCTGTGCGATGCTGCTGGACGCCTCTGCCGCCGCCGCCGAACTTCGTCCCGATGTCACCGCCTACACGCTCATGCGCGCCATCGGAAACCTCTGCATCACCGGCCCCGACTACGATCAAGCCGACGCCAAGCGTATGGTCGCCGTCCTCCTTGCCGGATGTCGCAACACGGCATGACAACAGGCCCGGTGCCCGTGCTGCCTGCACCCGCCACGCCGGTCTCTGTCCACTGCGCCTAGGAGGCATGAGCGAGCACGAGCAGCAGCAGCCGGCACCGACCCGCGGCAAGGTCCTGGAAGCCCTCACGCGGGCGGAGCGGAAGGTCTCCCGGCCCGCGCCGAAATCCGCGAAAGCTCAAGGGAGATTCCTCCTCACGCGGGCGAAGGGGTCGACCAAGGCCCTGGCGGAGCGCCGGGCCTGGACCAGGTCCAGGGTCCGCTGATAGGACAGCAGGCCGGCGACGGCCTGGGTGGTGCCGCCCGTGCGATCGCAGCAGCCGAAGCACGGGCTCAGAACCCGCCAGTCCTTCAGGTGGGCGATGCCGTGCTGCGAGGGTCTGCACCGCGGGGCCGCCAGCCAGGAGATTGACCAGCCCCACTGGCGGTCGTGCTGGTGTGGGACCGGCTGAACCGTCACGTCTCCCACGCCATGTGTGAGCTGATCGCCGAGCGTGCATGGCTGACAGTGTTCCTGCTGCCCGCCTACTCGTCCGACCTCAACCCGGTCGAGTGGGTGTGGGCATACGTCAAGGGCAGCCTGGCCGACTTCGCCGTCGTCACCCTCGGCCGGTTGGGAACGTTCGTTTGCAACCGGCTCCAGCGCCTCCAGCACCGGTCGACACCCTCGACGGCTTGACAGCACAAACCGGCCTGACCCTCGACGAACCAGCGTCACCCTGACGAGCCGAAGTCGGTGTCAGTGGCGCGTCGGCCCGACCGGCGCCACGCTCGGCGGGGTGGCACGGAAGATCTCGCTCACCGCCGTGTTGACGACCGTCACAACCGCGACGGCACTTGCCGCGACGGGATGGCCCACGCCGTACAGAGCGGCGGCACCACCGCCGAGCACCAGCGCCTTCACCACCAGGACCAGAGCAAGCCGCGGCCGCAGCCGAGCCCGGGGCGCGGCGAACAACGCCCAGAGCACGATGGCCACCAGGGGCGTTCCCACGCCGAGCAGGATTTTGAGCGCATCCTGATGCCCCGCACCAAATCCCCACCAGCTCAAAAAGCACAGCGCTGCGAGCTCGAGCAAGAACGCCAGAACTTCGTTGGCGCCATACCAGGGCCGTGCACCGAGCCCGGCCACACCGCCCGTGTCCCCCGTCATCGAATCCTCCCGCTGCTCCGGCACGCCCAGCATGGCACGGCGGCGATCATGGTGTCGACGGTCAGTCGATCCGGCTCGGGCACTGAGCTTGTGACGCAGTCGGAGCCGGCGGTAGCTGTGATCATGGCGCGAGTGTTCTTCGCAGAACGTCGAGGTGTTGGCCCCTCATCCACATGGTGTCGAGGTGGAGTTGGTCGATCGGGCCGCAGCCGGAGTCACGATGCAGGCGCGGGTCCGCTCGGCGGATGCGGACTGTCCGCACTGCGGCGGTGCGTCAGGCCTTGAGTACGCCCGATACCTGCGACGGCTCGCGGGCACCGCGATCGATGGCTGGCTGGCTGGCGCAGTTCCGGCAGCGCCCGCCGGTCCCGTTCACGCGGACGCGGCCCGCCGCCAGTGCTGGTACCAAGGCCGGCCGGACGATCACGCGAGTGACGGCCACCGATCCATAGCCCACTCCAGCCAGCCCGGCCATCCAGGAGGCGGACCTTCAACCCCATGGCCCTCGAGTTCCGCGACATCGGGCTCCTCGAACAGCGTCCTCCAGCGCGCGAGGTCCGTCTCGCTCATCGCGAAGGTCTGATCAGGGGTGGTCGACTGGCGATGGGCGATTCGAGCACGTTGGGTCTCGTGGTCCACCGGCACATACACAAGCTGACAGGACGCGCCTGCAGACATCACCAACCAGCGGATCGCGGATCTCTCGTCACGAGACCAGCATCCGAAGTCCAGGACCACGTTGGTTCCCAACCTGAGCGCCTCCAGACCAAGCCAGAGCAGCCGTCCTTCCAGCACATCGCGCTTCCCCTCCGGCTGCGGATCACCGAACAGCGGGAGCATCCACTCATCCGGCGTCAGCCGCAGAGCGCCGTGCTCCTCGGCCAGCTGCCGAGCTCTCGTGGTCTTTCCGGCCCCAGGCAGACCAACCGTCAGGAACAACGTCGTCACACCCAGATCTTGTCACGAAGGCCAAGTGGGGATGACTGCTCTTGGTGCCGAGACCGCCAGGCCCCGACGCGGCCGAGCAGCGCGATCCCGCCCGTCTCGTCTGACCGGTTCAAGAGGGTGCGCCGACCAGGACGTCCACCTTGCCAGTGTCGAGGGAGTAGTAGGCGCCGACCACGGCAAGGGCGCCCTTTCCCACGAGTGGAGCGAGGTCCTGGTTGTCACGTAGATCGGTCGCGGTCAACGTGACCTGGGCGCGGGCCATGGTCTCGACCGGGTCGGCGCCGCCTTCCTTTACGGCCTGCTCGTATGCCGGCTGCAGAGCCTTGACAATCGCTTGCAGGCTGCCAGGCAGTGGTTTGCCGTCACGAAGGGACCTGTACGCCGCCTCGACGGCGCCGCAGCGCTGATGCCCGAGGACCACGATGAGCGGGGTGCCGCTCGTCATGGGCCCGTACTCGACAGAACCAGTGACCACGGGCTCGACCGCCTCCCCGCCCGTGCGCATCACGTAGAGGTCACCCAGCCCCGTATCGAAGAGGAGTTCAGGCGGCACTCGGGAGTCGATGCACGCGAGGACCGCCCCGAAAGGCTCCTGCTCCTGGGCCAGGAGCTGACGCCGGTTCGGATCCCGGTCGGGGTGTTGAAGATCTCCGCTCACCCAGCGCTCGTTGCCTTCCATCAGTCTCGTGAATGCCGCGCCGGGAGTGGTCGGCCGCGCCTTCGACGGAGCACTGGTCGCCGACGTGGCAGCGCTCGTCGATGAGCACCCCGTAAGTGCGACCGTGGCACCCGCGAGCGCGCCGGCAAGCAGAGCTCTACGATCCGGACGTCCTGCCTTGTCCATCGGTCGTTCCCCTCGGTGCCGCTCAGACACGTCCGTGCGTCTTGACCACGGCCATTGTTCAGCGCGGTGCGCGTGACCTGACGGCAGCCGCAAGCGGACGCGGGCTCCTTTGCCACCAATGGCCCACGGAACGGGTTCGTGCGGCGGCTTGAGCGTCTGATGCCGAGACCCACCCTGCCCGGCCGGACTGCCGACGGCCGGGTGCTGTCAGTGGCGTGCCGGGCTCGTACAA
Organism: Streptomyces sp. NPDC003393; assembly: GCF_053589015.1. NCBI lineage: Bacteria > Bacillati > Actinomycetota > Actinomycetes > Kitasatosporales > Streptomycetaceae > Streptomyces > Streptomyces sp. NPDC003393. Next base: position 77,612 of record NZ_JBSFRB010000017.1, read on the forward strand.
GCCCTACCTGGACGTACGGGGTATCGAGAAGGTGCGCCTTGCCGCTCTTGACGGTGCGGTGGGGCATCCGGAGCTGACGAGCGCCGTCGAGGACAGAGGTCCTGTTCGACGCTGCGAAGCCGGAAGACCTCTTTCGCGGCCAGTGGGGTCTCGACGTCCACCATGAGGGCTGCACCAACGCCTGGAAGCTGTGGGAGGAGATCGTTTTCTTGGGCTTTCGCGGCAGCTCGCAGTGCACCACGGCCGGGGCACTTGGTGTTCCCGCACCGGAATCGCCGGACCCGACGAGATGGGTCCTCAGCCGAACCCGAGACGCTGACCGAGATCGAACAGCTCCGGCTCGAGGCCGTCCTTGCCGACTGCCCCGGACTCGATGCCCTGACCGGTCACGTCCGGTCCTTCGCTCACATGCTCACCGAACGCCAGGGTGAACGACTCCCGCAGCGGCTCGACGCCGTCCGCCAGGACGACCTGCCCAGCCTTCACACTCTCGCGGCCGGCATCGACCGAGACCGCGACGCCGTCACCACCGGCCTGGCACTGCCTAGGACGAGCGGGGTCGAAGGGGGCGGCATCGCCTGCGTGCCGGGCGGTGCCGCCGGCGACGTCGGGGGAGCGTGGCATGCAACTGTGCAGAACGTGGCGGGAGGGGAACGTGGAACTCCAGGAGCCCGGCCGAGGCCGTGGTCGTACGATGCGCGGGTCACCGGCGGCGTCATCGTGCCCGCGGGACCGAATGTTCGGTTTCTGTCGAACGGGCGGTAGCATGGTCACCATGCCGGACCATTCGTCACCAGTCGACAGTGAGGTGGCCCTGCCGCGTCTGCTGGGAGCGCTGAGCGATCCGACGCGGCTGGGGATCGTGCGCGTGCTGTCCGATGGCGCCGAGCGGGGGTGGGGCCAGTTGTGCGCCCCCGTCGCCAAGTCCACTCTCAGCCATCACCTGAAGGTGTTGCGTGAAGCGGGTGTCACGCGGACCCGTCAGGAGGGCACCCGGTGCTATGTGACGCTGCGGCGGGAGTTCCTCGACGCCCGTTTCCCGGGCCTTCTGCCGGCGCTGCTGTCCGCGGCGGTCGCCGACGGCGTCGGGGAACATGTCACCGAGCGCGGCGAGCAGGTGTGACCGCGTCGCCGCGCTCGGTGACATATTCCCCGACGCATCCGGGATGCCCCGGTCACGGGCCGCGGTGCCGGCTGCCGCAGGGCGGAGCGTGACACCGGGGCCGCATGGTCGGGTCCGTCCTGGCGGTGCGTGCGGCCCCGGAACGGGGCTGACGGCAGCGCCGCCACTCGTGCACCCGCTCCGGCAGACGGTTGGTCCGGAACCGGTTGGCGAGAGGCGGAACCCCATCGGCCGGTGTTCGAAGCCGAGTCCGAGCCCTCTCGTCGATTGGTTTACGCGGACTGCCGGGGCGGCAGGAAGGCGCCGGCGGCTTCCGGCCTGGGCCACGGAGTGACGGTCTCTCCGGTGACGAGCCAGCCCCGGGTGCCGCCGCGGCGCAGTCGCAGTTCGTAGAGGAAGGGGGCCGCCGTGTCGCTCATGCGGCGGTAGAGGAGCGCCGTCGCTTGGTCGCCCTGGTCCTCGACATGGAGGATCCGGTACTCCGTAGACAAGGGTGCTTCGCCCTTGCTGCCCCGTGCGGCGAACTCCGCGAAGACCTCCTTGCGCGGTGCGGCGACGATCGATCCGTCCTTGCCGGGGAAGAGGATGGCCATGTCGGGGGCGTACAGCTCCTCCATGGCCTGCATCCGGTAGTTGCTCCCGTCGTGCACGACACGGGAGATGAATTCGTGGACGTCGGTGTTGACCTTGGTCATGACATTCTCTTTCTCTTTCTGCGCTGCGTCGGTGCTCGGCGGCTGCTGTCGGTAACCGCCCGAGGCGGTCATCCGTTGGTGGGGCCCTGTGGGAGCCGAGCCATTGCGCCGAGAAACCTGCGGTAAGTCACTGAGGAGCCGCGGACCGTAGCCGTACGCAGGGCTGTCGTGAGTTCTGGCGAACATGGCGACGACAGCATCGTTCGATGTATGCCGAACAAGCTAGCACGACTTGTTGCCGGAGGCCATGGAGGGGTGATCGGGTCGGGTTCAGGGGCGAGCCTGTCGGGTGATGCGGCCTTGCGGATCGATGTCAGGGGCATGGAAGAGCCGGGGGAATGGAGATCACGCGGCGGGTCGGCATGTGGGCCATGACACCTCCGTGCCGCGTTCCGGTCCTCGCGGACCCGGTGTTACGTTGAACGTGTTCGATGTTCGGCGAACATCGAAAGAGGTTGATCGGACCACCATCGAGGCGGGAGCTGCCGGCCGTGGAAGTACGGCCGGGACCGCGGACGCGGCGATGGCTGACGGCCTTCCCGCTCCATCGCGCACAACAGCGTTGTACCGCCCCGGCGCTGCTGTGTTCACCGGCGGTTGCGGATGTCGTTGAGTATCGAGGTCGCCCTCTCGACCGTCCGCCGAATCCCGCCTGTTCCCGTCTGTGGGGCGGCGCCTGCATGTCTCTGCATGCCGCGCCCCGCAAGTTCCCTCGACCGAGACCGTCCACGGAGTCCGCCGGCGGTCATCGCGCAGCACCTGAATGCCGATCGGAGTAGACGTACATGACGAGCGAAGCGCCTGTTCTCAACCGCCGCCGGTTGCTGCGGGCCATGGGTGCCCTCGCGGCAGGATCAGCAGTGTCATCCATGACGGCAGGGGTTGCCGAGGCATTCACCGGATCAGGCCCGGAGCAGACGCGGCCGCACCTGCCGTCGACCGGCGTCGTCCCCATGAGACTGCATGTCCCGGAGCGGATGCTGCAGGATCTGCGGCGGCGGTTGGACCTGACGAGATGGCCGACGCAGGAACTGGTCGACGACTGGTCGCAGGGGGCTCCGCTGTGGCGGGTACGACGCCTCGTGGAGCACTGGAAGCGCCACTACGACTGGCGCAGGGTCGAAACGCTGCTCAACGGATTCGGTCAGTACCGGACCGTTGTCGACGGTGTCAGCATCCATCTGCTCCATTCGAGATCGCCCCATCCGGACGCGATGCCCATCATGCTGACACACGGCTGGCCCGGCTCGGTGCTGGAGTTCCGCAAGGTCATAAGACGCCTGACGCACCCGACGGAGTACGGTGCGTCGGCACGGGACGCCTTCCATGTGGTCGCTCCCTCCCTGCCCGGATTCGGGTTCTCCGACCAGCCGGACGAACGGGGCTGGGGCCGTGTCAGGACAGCACAGGCCTGGGCCAGGATCATGCCGCGCCTCGGTTATGACCACTACCTCTCCCAGGGCGGGGACTGGGGCGCTGCGGTCAACGTCCAACTCGGCGTCCTGCGCCCCAAAGGGCTCCTGGGGATACACCTGAATTTCCCTCAGATCGTTCCTCCCGACCTTGACCTCTCTCGGCTGACGCCGGAGGAGCAGACCGCCGTCGACCAGTTGAACGCGCAGCAGAAGAACGAGATCGGTTATCAGATCGAGATGATGACCAGGCCTCAGACGATCTCCTATTCCCTCGCTGACTCCCCTGTGGGCCAGGCAGCGTGGATCTACGAGAAGTTCGGCGTGTGGACCGACAGTGACAAGAACCCGGAGTCCGTCCTCACCATGGACGAGATGCTGGACGACATCACCCTCTACTGGCTGACGAACTCGGCGGAATCGTCCGCGCGCTTCTACTGGGAGAACTCCGACGTCACCATGAACGCCGTGAAGATCGACATTCCGATGGGCGTCACCCTGTTTCCCAAAGAGTTCTACACCCCTCCCCGATCCTGGGCGGAAGAGGCGTTCTCCCAACTCGTGTACTGGAACAAGGCGAGCAGGGGCGGGCACTTCGCGGCGTTCGAACAACCGGAGATCTTCGCGGAAGAGGTTCGCAGATTCGGCAGGCTGTTCCGCTGACCGCCGCCCGGATCCTACGGCGATCAAAGGCGAAAGCGAGCGCGCCCTGCCTGTTCCTGGCCGCGATGGACTTCTCCCGGTCGCCGCGCCCGAGCGGCCTGCCGCCGGACCCGGAATCCGGGCGCCGGCCGTCCCGGCCTTCCTGCCGGTGCCGGGACGGGGTGAATCGGCGGATGCGTGGGGTGCGGCGGGGGATTGGCGGGGGCGTCCGAGCCCGGCCCTGCCGTTGCGGTGCCGGGCTGGGAGGCGTGCCGCATCGGGTTCCGCATGCGGTACTCCCGCACCTCTGTTATGTTCGTAGTTCATCGAATATCGAACGTTATGAGTGAGCCATGAACGACCATTTCAAGGACCGCGTCGTGATCGTGACGGGCGCCGGTTCGGGCATCGGAGCGGCGTCCGCCGTGAAGTTCGCGGAGGCCGGAGCGCATGTTCTGGCCGTGGGGCGGCGGGAGGGACCGCTGAAGGAGACCGCCGGCCGGCACCCGCGGATCGCGGCGTTCGTGGCGGACGTCTGCGCGCCGGACGGCCCCGAGAGCATCATCGGGCAGGCGCTCGACGGCTGGGGCCGGGTGGATGTGCTGGTCAACAACGCCGGTGTGTTCGCCTCCATGGACCTTCAGCAGTCGACCCGTGCGGGTATCGACCGCATCTGGGCGACCAATGTCACCGCCCCGAGTCTCCTGTCGGCCGCCGCCCTGCCTCACTTGCGGGCACATCGTGGCGCGATCATCAATCTGAGCAGCACCTTCGGCCACCGACCCCTGGCCCATGCCTCTCACTACGGGGCCTCGAAGGCGGCGATCGAGCACCTCACCCGCAGCTGGGCCCTGGAGCTGGCCTCCGACGGAGTACGGGTCAACGCGATCGCTCCCGGCCCCACCGAGAGCGAGGCGCTTGCCAGCGGGGGACTGACCCCGGAGCAGGTTGCCGAGGTCAAGGCCGCGGAGGCGGCCCGCATCCCCATGGGGCGCCGCGGCGAACCCGAGGAACTGGCCGAGTGGATCGTGCGCATGGCCGACCCGCGCAGCGCATGGATGACCGGGCAGGTACTCACCGTCGACGGCGGCCTCGAACTCACCTGAAAGACCGAGCGTTGCTCGCGGGGAAGACAGAGCGCCGGTGGCGGGGGCAGCCGTGTCGAGCCGCTCTTGCGGGTCCACCGGTCAGATCTGCCGCCGGGGCCAAGCGGTCGGCCGCGCTCGGCGGCCGACCACGCCCGTCGTCGGTGGGATCTCGTCGTGCAGGCGCGGGATCCGGGTGACGTCGGTGCGGGGTTTCCCGGTCGGCGACATCGCGCGTGGGTTCGCTCGCAGTTTCTTCAGCTCACTGTATGCGGCTTTCCACACGCCGGCCTCGTTCCAGGAGGCACGGCGCCGCCTCCGCGATGCTCACGATTCACCGGACGCGCTCGACGTGTCCCGTTGTGTGCATGCTCGGGCGGACGGGCCCTTCGGGGAAGCCGACAGCCACAAGCGGCATGGGCAATAGGGTCCGTCTTCACCGTGGATACCGGGTAGCACACACACCGTCTCCCATCCCTGCCGCGAACGGCTCGGCGGAGCCGCGTCAGTGTGGATGGCGATAAGGTCCGGGCATGTCAGACGCGATAGCGACCGCGATCACCGCGGCGGCGGGCCTCGGGGGAGCGCTTCTTGGCGCGGTACTGCCACAACGCTTCAACGCCCGGGAGCGCGCCGCCGAGGCCGAAATCGCCGACCGGAGAAGGTCCTTCGAGGAGCGGCGAGAGGCATACACGGCCATGAACCGTGCCTCCGAGCAATTCCACACGCTCCTCAAGGACGCCCTGCACCGCATCCGTGACGGCGTCTATGCCGAGGAGGACCGCGCCCGTCTTGAGGATTCCCGCAGGGAGTACCGCGACCGCTATGCGGCAGCCCAAATGATCGTCCCCTTGCGGATCATGGAGGCCTCGCGAGAACTCAACAAGGTGCTCGCCGAGGTCGACGCGGCGGCCAAGCGCATTGACCGCGGCCTCGCGCGTGACGGCGAGAGTGCTGAGCACCTACTCGTCGAGGTGAAGCAGGCGGAGCCCCGGCTGGTAGCGATGCGGACACTGATGAGGCAGGACCTGGGGATCCGGGACTAACGAGCTGGTGCACGGTAGGTGATGAGGCGTCGGGTACTCGATCGTCGATCTGGTCGTGTAGTGGGGAACGCGTCGCGTGCAGTGATCATCAGACGACGCCGCAGCCCCTCGCCCTGCATGACCGCACCCCACCTGCTGCGTGAAACCTCCCGTTTCCCGTCATGCCGGGCGGGGCCTGTGCCGCCGCGGCGGCGCCGCTGACCCGGTTCACGGACTTCCGCGAGGACATCCCCGAGATCGACGTACCGGCGCTGATCCTGCACGGCGCCGCCGACGAAACATCCTGCCGATCGACTCCACCGGCGGCTCTTCCGCAAGGCTCCCGTCCGCCGACTACGTCGAGACCGAAGGCGCCCCCCCACGGTCTGCTGTGGACCCACGCAGAGGAGGTCAACAAGGCCCTGCTTGACTTCCTTGCGAAGTAGCGCTTTCGCACCCCCGACTGAGAGAAGGTACGAAACCTGATGTTCCAGAGCATTCTCGTCGCCGTCGATCCGAGCCCCGCTCGCGACTCGGCGGTCCGCATGGCCGGTGAGCTGGCCGGCCTGACGAACGCCCGCGTCCATGTCCTGCACGTCGTCGCGTCCCAGGTCGCGTGGGACACCGTCGTACGTCTGGAGGACGACACCGAAGGCCAGGAGATACTCGACGAGTCTCTGGCCGTTCTGCGGGACATGGGCGTCAAGGCCGACGGCTCCCTCGTCCGCGGCATGACCAACGACGTCCCCGCCCTCATAGCCGCGGCCGCCGAGACCAACGCGGCCGACCTGCTGGTGCTCAGCCCGCATCACCGCGGGACGATCCCGGCCCTGTTCAACCCCCGGGTCAGTGACGCGGTCGCCCACACCAGCAAGATCGCCGTCCTGCTCGCCCCGGACAAGGCGGCCTAGAGCAGGCCAGGAGGACCGCATGCCCCGGCCCGGCACCGCGCACCGCGGCGCCGGGCCGGGCGGCATCCGGGACCGGAGCCACCGCTGCCGGGCGTCCTCCAGGTAGTGCGGTACGGCGGCGACGCGCCGGTCGAGTCGCGGCCACCGACCAGCGGCGCACCGAGATCGCCGCTCCCCGTCTGGTGGGTACGGCACCCGGTCAGGTCCGCGCGATGATGCGCCAGGAGGCGGCGGTGATCAGCGGGGCGGCACTCGGGGCGGACCTGGCGCCGTCGGCCGTTCCGCCGGCACTGCCGGGGCAGGGCTTCCTCGGCCGCCCCCGGTCGGCTGCCATCGGTATACCGAGAGGCTGTCCGAGATCGGGGCCTGGACCTCGGTCGGCTCGGTCGCGGACAGCTATGACGATGCGATGGCCGAGGCCCTGAACGTACCTTCAAGGCCGAACTGATCGAGATGAAGGGCCCGCTTGGAGGGACGTCGACCAGGTCGAGCGGGCGATCTTCCAGTGGGTCACCTGGTACAATGAAGAACGCCTCCGCTCCGCCCTCGGCTACGTACCGCCCCGCCGAGTACGAACGCGACTCCTGGCGGCGCCAAAAGCAAACCCCGCAGTCCGCCTGAAACGAGATCGCCGGACTCTGCGAAACTCGGGGGCAGCTCACGTCCGCGGCCGTGAGCCACCCTGCGCGCCGCCACCAGCCCGCTCACTCTCAACGAGGCAGAAAACCAGGCTCACCGCCCTCTCATGCCGCGCCGTGCTACTCCTGACGTGCGGCATCAGTCGCCTGAAGAATGGCTGCGAGCATCTCATCGCGGTGCGGCGGGTTGTTTCGCGACCACACCGGACTCCTCCAGCTGGCGGCAATACCGAAGTTGCGGTGTTTGCCGTCCTGTGTGGTGACACGGATCGACGAAGACCGGATGGCGGTCGCAGATGCGATGGCCGGTAGCGGCACGGTTCGCGCCTTGTTCAACCATCCCATGGCCAAGTCGATCAGTTCGCCACTGCCTGTCGGCCCGGCCACGTCGGCGAGTCGGGAGAGCAATTGGCCAAGGAGGCGGGTGTCCAACGGGCCGTGGTAGAGCCGCCGGTTGGTAAGTACGAGTATCCCGCCGATCAGAGCAAGTTCCGTACCGGGTACGAGAACGGCCCCTGTCTTCACGCACAGCACTTCTTCGCCGTTCTCCGGCGGCAACTTCACCCACAGCCCCATGGCTCCCCCCGTCATCGCTGCTGTCCCCGCGGCGATGCCGTCAAGATAGCCTTCACAGGCCACTGTGCGAAACATGCCCAGGCTGGCCGGATGCCGCCCTGCCACACGTTCAATGACGGCAAAGACGATGCCAGCCGTCATGCCGAGGCCGGTGACCGGCGCAGACAGCCTTTAGTACCGTCACCCCGTAGAGCAGAAGAACAGGTTTCAGCAGGCCGGTGCCGAGCGAGTCCACGGCCACGGCCACGGCATAGCGTGGGTCACCGGAGGCACGGACGAGCACGCGGGGTTGAACTCTGGTGGTGGTTGCCATGGGATCAGCGGTGCCGGGAGCCGCCGTCGACATGGACCGTCTCGCCCGTCACCCATCCCGTGCCCAGGAGCCACAGGGCGGCGTCGGTCACGTCCTCGAGCGTCCCGACCCTGCCTGCGAGGGAGGCCGCGGCGGCACTGTCGTACAAGGCACGGCGACGCTCGTTCGGAAGTCGGTCCCAGGTACCAGAGTCGGTGATACCGGGCGCGATGGCGTTGACGCGCAACGGTGCGAGTTCGACGGCCAGGTGGGTGACCAGCGCGGCCAGCGCAGCATTTGCAACACCTTTGACGACGGTGCCGGGCTTGGGTCGCCAGCCCACAATGCCGGAGAAGAACAGGAACGAGCCGTCGGCAGGCATCTGTGGGGCGAAGTGCTTGGCCAGCAGCAGCGGACCGACGACCTTGGCGGAGAACGCGGCCTGGATCTTGTCATGCTCAAGGTCGGGCACCGGCACGTCATGGTGAGCCGACGCGGTGGAGATCACGTGGTCGAAGGCGCCGAGCGATTCTGCGGCCCGTGCGATGGTGGTCTCGTCGGTGACGTCGATCTGGACCTCGGGGCCGGATCGTGTGCCGACGACGACGTCGGCGCCAGCTTGTCCGGCGCGCCGGACGATCTCAGCGCCGATACCACGGGCACCGCCGACGACCAGGATCCTCTTGCCTGTCAGGTTCTCGCTCATGAGCGTGACAGTATACATTCGCTACCGGTATCTTCAACGCTACTGGGAGGACCACCATGGGCAAGGCGTACAACGTCATGGCGGCGACGTGCCCGAGTCGCACCGTGCTGCACCGCATCGGGGCGCGTTGGACGGTGTTCGCCGTCAATGCTCTGGAAGACGGACCGATGCGGTTCACCGAGCTGAAAGCACACATTCGCGGAATCACCCCCAAGGCCCTCACCGAGACACTGCGCGCCATGGAAGCTGACGGTCTGCTCGCCCGTACCGACCTGGGGGGCAATCCGCCGCACGTCGAATACGCACTGACCGATCTCGGCCGTTCCCTGCTGGTCCCGTTGCGTGCCGTACGGCAGTGGGCCGAGACGCACGTTCCGGACATCCTCGCTGCTCGCGAACGAGCCGGCGTCGAAGAGGCCTCAGGCGGACGACGCCTCCCTAAGACGCCATCTCATCTGGCGAGTCGGCCGTAGCAGATGAGAGTGAGACCTTTCCAACCTGCTTCTGCAGTCGGGCAGTTGGGCTGACAATGTGGTGAAGCCCCCGGTAGATGGGTTTTCGACCAAGAGAACCGTGTCCACCAGAGGCTTCACGTGCTTGTCCACCCGTCTGGGCTGGACGTGTCTACTGGCGGGCCCTGGCCCGCCGCCTCGGCCGCCGCGAGTCTCCTCGTACCAGTCCGGGGCGTTCTTCTTGAACTTGCGGTGTGGCGGTGTCACCACCCGGCCGCCTGTCCGGGCGCCCAGTCCTGGTAGCCGGCATCGGCGAGGATCTCGGCTGTCCGCCCGTCGGCCAGGAGCCCGCCCAGTCCCGACTGGCGGGCATGGGTGATGTCCGCGCAGCTTGCGGGACGTGCTGGGCTGCATCACAGCATGCGACCTTCGCCGCCCGTGACCACCATGGTTTGACGGCGTTCTGCTGGTTCTTGCCGGATGAACTGGTCGCGGTCCTTGCGTCCGGCGGCGGGCCGCCGAACCCGGATCTCGGTGCCGTCGACGATGCCGGTCCTCCCGCTCGAGCCGAGATATTCGACGACCTCGGCCAGCGAGCGCAGCCAGACATCAGGGCTGACGGTGCAGCCGCGCTCGGCGAGCAGGGGCCGCACTGCGTTGATGGCCTGGATGATGGTGGAGCGGTTCACGCCGAACCAGCAGGCCGGCACGTCATGGGTGACCCCGTGACGAAGATGGACGAGCGTGGCCAGGAGCCGGTCGGCGAACACCAGACGGTGCTTCGCACCGGCGCCCACGGACCGCTTGCGCGGTCGCGCGGCAAGTCTCGCCTGGTGACGCTCCTGCCACAACGGGCCGATCTCACTGACCAGTTCAGCAATCACTTCTGCTGTCAGGTCCGTGATCCGCCGGTTGCTGATGATCAGCGCACGCGTTGAGTTCCCCACCGCTTCTACCTGAAGAGTCGACACGTGAAACTTCAATGATTTCTACGTCGCTCCCAGGTGTTCCGGCGTCACCGTGTCGCTCCGGCCGAGGCGGCTGCTCGGCACTCCTCGACCCCCGTCCTGGGGGCACCTCACCCTGAGGTCGTCCCCATATCGGACGTATCTGATTTTTTCTGCCTTCTTAGGGTCGATTCAGGCGGTTCTCATGATCGCGGGGCACTCTCTTTTCTGTGACCGAGAGCTTTCACGGAGGCGAGGATGTCGGCGACGCCACTCGACCCATCGAGCGTCAGCGGTGCGGGCTCGGCGTGAGGCTCCGCTTCGGCTTCCAGAGCCGGGCGGGCGCCCTGCCGGGCGAGATGCGTAAGGAGTACGACATGAGCAACCAGGTTCTGCACGTCGGCCCCGCCGGAGTCCTCCTGGTCCCGGAGGCGTACGAGAACGACGCACCGGCGAGGCGAGTCCCGGAGGTGTCGGTTCCGCACCTGATGGGCTTGCGCACCAGTGCGGCGCGCCCCCACCGCCGCAAGGTGCCGCTGTGCCGTCTCGCCCCGGCGCTGGGCTGAGCCGGGACTGCCGCCCCGGCCGCGGACGCTCTGGGTCCGGTGTGGATTGCGGACCTCTACGACCGGAGTCCAGGGGAGCCGGTCGCCGTCGACGGCGACGGAGACCTGCTCCTACTCGGGCTACTAGGTCTGCAGCCGCTCGGCGTACAGGTTCTTGACCATGTGGGGGGGCGCGGCGCCGGACAGCACCCGCAGCGGCGACTGTTCGACGTCGGCGCCCTTCAGCAGCGCCGCGGAGGCGGCCGTCGGGTCGCCCCCTTCGAGACGTGGTAGAGGCTCAGGGACGGGAAGGCGAGAACGCCGCCGCCCCGGCGACCGGATCGAGCGGTCGACGGAGCGGGACGCGTGGCTGACCTCGCGTCGGCGGGCCTGCACCCGCCGGCTCGACGTGCTCTGGGAGACGCCGGTGGAGCATGAACCGTGGCCGCTGGCCGCTGCCACCATGGAGGTGCTGGAGGAGACGCTGATTGCCTCCGCCGGGCTGCCTGCTCCTTCTGGAGGGCCTGTGGTGCACTTCTCGGAAGGAGTCAGGGATGTGCGGCTGGGAGCCTCGCGACTCTGTGCGCCCACGGCCGCTTCTGCCTGAGCCGGAGCCGCAGCGCGGGACCGTCGTAGGGGGACTTTGGTGGTGAGCCGGGTTTGCAGGTCGGCCGCACGGGGCCCGCTGCTGCGCTTCGAGGGCTGGATCGCGGGCCTGGGCACGTGCTCCGGAACGCGTGTCGTGCTCGGCCACTGGCAGCAGTCGCCGTTCGGCCCGTTCAGCGACGTGATGCTGGAGCGGGCCGAGGGTGAGCGGCTGCTGCTGGCCCCCACACGGGAGACCGCGGAGTTCATCGGCGGAACGTACGTCTTCGACACCGTTCGGGTCGTCCCCGTGCGGGTCGGGGTCATGGACGGTACCTGGACGGTCACCGCGGGCCCGCTCGAACTGCGGTTCGTCACGGGCAGACGCGGGCTCCTGGGCCTTTTGCTGCGGGTCGTGCCCGGCGCGCTCGCCCGCCGTCCGGCGTGGAGTGCGCTCATGGACTGGCCGGCCCGCATGCTGCTGCCCGGCGTGCGAACCCGGGGAAGCGCCGGTGCGGGCCGCCGCGAATGGTACGGCGCACGGGATCTGCAGCCGATCCGCGCGGTCTCGGCGTTCTTCGCCGGCGCCGACCTCGGTTCCGCGGCCCCCGTCGAACCGCCCGTCCGCTTCGGCTTCGGGTCGGTGCCCAGGAAACCCTCGCTCACCCGGGTCACGACGACGGTGGCGCTCGGACCGGAGGGAGGGATCGCAGAAGGATCGAGGAGCCGGGGCGGAATGTGACTGCCGGTCCTGAGCTCGGGGACGGCCGGCTCGACGGTGCCGGCCCGGGTGTGCCACTCGCGTGGGCGACAGCCCTTGCGATGGTTGACCTTCTCTCCTCTCTGACCTCGCTGATCTGCCCGTATCCGGCATTGCAGAGGGCGCCGGGCTTCGCGGAGATGAGCGCGTCGGCGAACGTCCTGACCATCGCGCGCAGCAGATCGGGACTCGCCGAGGCGAGGTTCTCTTCGGTGGGGGCGTGCAGGGGCTCACTGTCTGGAGCGGTCAATCGTGCTGATCTCCTTCGAGCTTCGACACCTCGAGGATCAGCCGGTGGCCGTTCCTGCGCTCCGGGCACTCAGAGGCCCGGCCCGGCACGCGGATACGGTGGGCGCCTGTACAGCACTTCTCAGGACGCGACCCGAGGCGCTGGGGACACTCGGGTGGGACCGTGAATCGTTCGGTGCCACGCCCGATCACGGATGTGGCCGAGCACTGGAGTGCGCGGCTGCCCGGCGGGGACGGGAAGGGGCGTCCGTGCCGGTCACCCCGTCCGTACGAGTGCCTTCCGGGCCAGGGCCACCGCTCCCGCGAGGCCGTCCGGCACGGGCACCGGGTGCAGACCTCGAGGGGCGAGCCGGCGTTTCAAGGGGCCGAGCAGCACTCCGCCGGGACCGAGCAGGCCCCCGGTGGTCACGAGGATGTCCTCGGGGCCGGGTGAGAGCGAGTCCAGCGTCGCGACCAGCCGCTTTGCCGCGCCCGACAGCAGTCGCTGCGCTACCCGGTCGTCGTTCTCGGCCGCCCGCGCCACCAGCGGTGCGAGGGAGGCCAGTTCGAGGACGGGCCGCTCGTGAACCGCCAGCACGAGCCGGTCGCGCACCTCCTGTGCGGCGGCCGGCGTCGCGGGCGGCTTCGCGGCGGTCTCGCCGAGGTAGTGCGCGCGGACGGCCGCGGTCAGGAGGGTCGGCCTGCCGCGCCCGTCGAGGGCGGCGAGCGCGCTTCGTACCGCTCTGCGCCCGAGCCAGAACCCGCTGCCGCTGTCGCCGAGCAGCCAGCCGTTGCCGTCGGCGGTGGCGAGGGTGATCCCGCCGGCGAGCCGGGCCGCCACGGCGCCGGTGCCCCCGATCAGGATCAGACCGTCGCTGGGGGTGCCGGGCGCACCGGCGAAAGCGATCTCGGCGTCGCTGGAGACGGTGGTGATGTCGGGCCGGATTCCCAGGTCCGTGAGGGCCGTGCGCAGCGCCGAGGTCGCGTTCGCGGCACCCGCGTCGCCGGGCAGCGCGGAACACCCTGCGAGCCCGGCGGCCACCGTCCGTACGGCGGGCCGCAGCGGGGGCGGCGCCGCGGCGGCGACCGCCTCGCGGAGGTGCGCGGTCAGGACGTCGATCGGAACGGAGAGGGCGTTGCCCGGTCCCGACACGCCGGTGTGCAGGGGCGGCCCGCCGTCCGCGGCCGCCCATGCCACCGCGGCGCGCGTGCGGGTGCCGCCCGCGTCGATGCCGATGGCGACGGGCCGCGCCGCCGTGTCCGCCGCCCGCTCGTCCCCGCTTGTCGGCACGACGTTTCCCTCCCCGGGTACTCGCCGGATGACGTCCGCACAGGAGCGCGCCTCGCCCGTCCTGGCCGATGTTCCCCGATCTTCTGCCCCCGCGCGGTGCTGTTCTGGCGGTGCTATTCGTGTTTGTAGGGGCGGACGGCCTCGCTCGTGGCGGCCATCGCCTCCGTGCTCTGGTCGTAGGTGCGCTGAGCTATGGCGATGTAGAGCAGGTCGAGGACCGCCATCTGCGCATGCCTGCTCAGCACGGTGTGGTGGCCGGGACCGTCGTCCGGCACGGTCGTCGCGAGCACGAGGTCCACGCGGCGTGCCAGCGGTGAGTCGAGGTCCCCGACGACGGCGACGGTCGTGGCGCCGCGCGATGCGGCCTCCGCCGCCAGGTCCGTCACCTCCCGCGTGCGGCCGCTGTGGGACAGCGCGAGGAGCACGTCGTCCGGCCCGAGGAGCGCGGCCCCGGTGAGTGCCACCTGCGTGTCGCTCCACGACCAGGCAGGAACTCCGATCCGGTAGACGCGCTGCTGGAACTCGGCTCCCATGCTCCCGCTGCCGCCCGCCCCGCAGATCTCCACCCGGCGGGCCCGCGCGATCGCGGAGGCCGCCTGCTCCACGGCGTCCAGGTCGATGGCGGCCAGGGTCGCGCCCACCGCGTGCCGCACCCCGGCGGAGATCGCGGAGGCGACCAGGCTGATGTCGTCCTTCTCCGAGATGTCCCGGCCGATGTTGGCCTGCCAGGTCTCCTGCTCGGACCGGCCGGTGTCGGACGCGAGCGCGAGCCGAAGCGCCGAGTAGCCGGGCAGCGCGAGCGTGCGGCAGAAGCGGGTGATGCTCCCGGTGGACACCCCGCACGCGTCCGCCAGGTCGAGGATGGTCATCCGTGCGGCAGCCGCCGGGTCGTCGAGGATCAACGCGGCCGTCGTGCGCTGCGCTTCAGGCAAGTCCGGGAGCAGTTCGCGGATCCGGCCGACGATGCCGCCGTCGACGGCCCCAGCGGTGGTGTGCATGGCTCTGCCTCTCCCAACCTCACCTCGACAGTGAAGAATTATTCTTCGCCCTGTCTAACGGGGCACCCAATTATGGCTCCGCTCCATTGACTTGTCCCTCCCTTTGCGCGCAAAGTCATGCGGCGAAGAACAAAACTTCTTCATCTGATCCCAAGGAGCGGGTGTGCCAGACAGTCAAGAGTTCCTTGCCGCGGCCAAGGACGTCGTCGACCAAGTGGTCACCACACACACGGACGCCGTGCTCGCGGCGGCCGGTCTGATCGCGACCGCGCTCAACGGCGACGGTGTGGTGCAGGCGTTCGGAACCGGGCATTCGGAGTCGCTGGCCACCGAGGTCGCCGGCCGCGCCGGCGGCCTCGTCCCCACCAACAAGATCGCGATCAGGGACCTCGTACTGTACGGCGGCGCGCCCGCAGACACGCTCAGCGACCCCCTGCTGGAGCGGGACCCCGTGATCGCGCACCGACTGTACGAGCTCGCCGCCCCGCACGCCGAAGACGTGTTCGTGATCGCCTCCAACTCCGGCATCAACGGCTGCATCGTCGAGATGGCCCAACTGGTCAAGGAACACGGCCACGCCCTGATCGCCGTCACCAGCCTCGAGCACACCTCCCGCGCCACCCCGCGCCATCCCTCGGGCAAGCGCCTCAGCGACTTCGCGGACGTCGTCCTAGACAACGGCGCGCCCTTCGGCGACGCGCTGCTGCCGCTGCCCTCCGGCGGCTCCGTGTGCGCCGTCTCCACGATCACCGCGGCCTACCTGGCCCAGATGGTCAACGCCGAGGTGGTGCGGCTGCTGATCGAGGCGGGAGTCACCCCACCGGTGTACCTCTCGGCCAACGTGCCCGGCGGCGACGAGCACAACAAGATCCTCGAAGACCGCTACGCGGGCCGGATCCGCCGCGGCGCCTGACCACGAGACGGGCACCGCCCGCCGAGACAGTTCTGTCAAGTCCGCTCATTCCGCCTGTCATGGGAGCGTGCACATGAACAGCCGAGACGTCACAGGCCGACCGCGCCCGCCGGCGCGCAGACCACGGCTGAACCGCCTCGCACGGCCCGTCACCGCGGTCCTCGCGAGCGGTGGCCTGCTCGCCCTCGCCCTCGCCCTCGCGGGCGGCGCCGCCGCACAACCCATGGCCCCGACCTCCCCCGCCACCGCGGCGGCGCCCCCCGCGCTGATCCCCTCCCTGCACAACTGGACACCGGGCGGGGGAACCCTGCGCCTCGACGCGCGGACGAGGATCGACACCGACGCCGCAGGCGAGCCCACCGCGCGGCAATTGGCCGACGAACTGCGCGACACCCTCGGCCGCCCGGTCCCCGTCGTCCACGGCGCGCCCCGACCCGGCGACATCGTGCTGCGCACCGACGGCACGCGCGGCGACCTCGGCTCCGAGGGCTACACCCTCCGGATCGGCGACCAGGTGCGCATCACCGGCCGCACCGGCGCCGGCGTCTTCTACGGCACGCGCACCCTGCTGCAGATGCTCGCCGAGAACCCGGCCCTGCCCGAGGGCGCGACGACCGACGTGCCGTCCTCGGGCGAGCGCGCTGTCGGTGTGTGCGCCTGCTACACGTACAACACCGATGCCTGGCTGACGCGCCTGATCAAGGACATGGCGTACCTCAAGCTCAACACGCTCCACCTCGAACTCAAGGTGAAGAGCAGCGAGTTCCCCGAGATCAACACGTTCTCGTACTACACGCCGCAGGAGGTGCGGCGTATCGTCGCCACCGCGGCCCGCTACCACATCACGGTCGTCCCGGAGATCAACTCGCCCGGGCACATGGACCCCTACCTCACGCCGTACCCGGACCTCCAGCTCAAGGACACGAGCGGGAAGCCGGACCCGTCGCGGCTCGACATCACCGACCCCGACGCGTTCACCTTCTTCACACACCTCGTGGACACGGACCTGAAACTGTTCCCCGGGCCGTACTTCCACATGGGCGCGGACGAGTACATGATCCGCTCGGCCTACTCGAACTACCCGCAGTTGCAGGCGTACGCGCGCAGCAAGTTCGGCCCCGGCGCGACCCCGCAGGACGCCTACGTCGACTTCGTGAACCGCGTCGACGCCTACGTCCGGTCCAAGGGCCGCACCCTGCGCATCTGGAACGACGGCCTGACCGGTGAGAACACCATCCCGCTCGACAAGGACATCGTCGTCGAGCACTGGCTGCCGGAGAACGAGACCTCGCAGCAACTCCTTGACGCCGGCTACCGGGTGATGAACGCCACCGACGCCATGTACTACGTGCGCGGCAGCTACAAGCCGGACGCGAAGAAGCTGTACGACACCGACTGGTCGCCCGTCGACTTCGCCGACGGCACCGTCACCGGCCACCTGGAGAACCTCAGCGGAGCCGAGTACAACATCTGGCCCGACAACTACGGCAAGGAGACCGAGAACCAGACGCAGCAGGGCGTGTTCCCCTCACTGAGGGTCTTCGCGCAGGCCGTCTGGGGAGGCCCCAGGCCCGCCCCGGACTATGCGTCCTTCAGCGGGCTCGCCGACACGCTCGGACACGCCCCCGGTTACGGCCCCGCATGGGTGCAGCCTCTGAAGGCCGGAACGTACCGGCTGCGCGCCAATGGCGGCGCGCTGGGGGAGGGCCCCTCACCGGCCGGACCCGGCACGCCCCTCATGGCCAAGGACGAAACGGCGGCCACCACGTGGGAGCTGCGGCCCACCGACGACGGCTACTACCAACTCGTCGCCCAGGACAGCGGACTGTGCGCCGACGTCTCGCGCGGCACCGCCAACAACATGAAGGTGGTCGAGCAGGCGGGCGCGGCGGCGACCGGGGAGACCTGCACCACCGCCACTTCCCAGAAGTGGCAGCTCGAACCCGTTCCCGGCGGCTACCGCGTGGTGGACGCCATCACCCAGCAGACCCTGGTCGCCGGCACGGACGGCTCCGTCGTCCAACAGCCGCGCGACGTGGCACGGCACGACGTATGGAGCATCACCCCGATCACCCAGGCCCCCGCGCACTCCGCAAGTGACTCGTGATCAACCGCAGGAGACTGCTACTCCTCGGCCTCCGGTGGGAGGACCTCGACCTCAACACAGGCACCACCTCCATCCGCCACTCGCTCCAGCGCACCCGCACCGGTGGCCTCACGCATCTGCCCACCAAGACCCGGGCGCGGACACGTCCTCCAGCGCGTTGTCGGCTCAGGGGCGGCGGTCCGGCACATTGTCGTGGACCCGCTTGGGATCGGTGACCGCAACGGGCTCCAGAATCTCCTCGATGCGGGCCATGAGGGCGCGCTCCAGTACGACACCTGAGGCCTTGGCGTTTTCCTCGACCTGTGCCGGCCGCGATGCGCCGATGATGGCCGCCGAGACGTTGGTGTTCTGCAGCACCCACGCGACGGCCAGTTGCGCGAGGGACAGTCCGGCCTCGGCGGCCAGCGGCTTGAGGTGCTGAACGGCCTCCAGCACCTCGTTGCGCATCCACCGCGCGATCATGTCGGCTCCGCCCTTGTCATCGGTGGCTCGCGAGCCCTGCGGAGGCCGGCGACCGGGTTCGTACTTGCCGGTCAACACACCCTGCGCGATCGGCGAATAGACCACCTGGCCCATGCCCAGCTCCTCGCACGTGGGCACGACCTCGCCCTCGATGATCCGCCACAGCGCGTTGTACTGCGGCTGGTTGGACACCAGAGGGATGCGCAGTTCCCGTGCCAGGGCGTGAGCGCGCCGGATCTGCTCAGCTGGCCACTCGGAGACGCCGATGTAGTGGGCCTTGCCGGAGTGGACGATGTCGGCGAATGCCTCCATCGTCTCCTCCAGCGGCGTGGCCACGTCGTAGCGGTGTGCCTGGTATAGGTCCACGTAGTCGGTCTGCAGGCGTCGCAGCGATCCCTCGATCGACTCCATGAGGTGCTTGCGGGACAGGCCCCGATCGTTGCGGCCCGGTCCGGTCGGCCAGTACACCTTGGTGAGGATCTCCAGGCCCTCGCGGCGCTCGCCCTTCAGCGCGTCGCCCAGGACCGATTCGGCGCGTGTTGCTGCGTAGGCGTCGGCTGTGTCGAAGGTGGTGATGCCCACCTCCAGTGCCGCTCGCACGCACGCGGTGGCCGCTTCCGCTTCCACTTGCGAGCCGTGGGTCAGCCAGTTGCCGTAGGCGATCTCGCTGATGACCAGGCCACTGCGGCCGAGGTGACGGTACTCCATGCAAGCAGTCCTTTCGTGATTGTCCGGCACCGTCGGCACGGTCCGGTGCGATATCCCTCAGTGACAGCACGTGCCTGCTACGGCTGAATCTGCCCGGCCCACGGCCGGTGCCCCGTGAGCGCGTGGCCCTCACAGCCAGGAGGGCCGACGCTCAGGTGCGTGGCTCGTTTTGAACCTGTGCTCGGGCCGTGCGCAAGGCCAGTGGTGCTGCGGCTGCCCACGCCTGGGGTGAACAGGAATGGGGATAGGGAGTAGGTCCTGTGCCGGCGGAGCGGTCGTAGCCGGCGATGACCTCGGGCAGGCGGTAACCGTGGTGGGCTGCTGCCGCGATGAGGCCGTCGGTGACGATGTCGACCTCGTGGGCGAGCCCGTAGCGGGCCAGGCCCAAGGCGATGATGGCGTTGTCGTGCGGCCAGGCACTGCCGCGGTGGTAGGAAAGAGGATGGTACGGCTTCTGTCCGGCGGCCAGGGTACGGATCGCCCAGCCGGAGAAGAAGTCGGGTTCCAGCAGGCGCCGGCCGACCCGGCGGGCGGCCTCCGTGTCGAGGATTCCGGACCACAGCAGGTGGCCGGCGTCCGAGGCCAGGGCGTCGACCTGGCGTCCGTCGCCGTCCAGGGCGAGGGCAGGGAAGTCGGCTTCTGGCATCCAAAAGTCCGCTGTGAAGCGGCTGCGCAGTCGGGCAGCGGCGTCACGCAGCTGGTGCGCGTACGGCTCGTCCTGCCAGACCTTGCGGGCCAGTTCCGCTGTGCGCCGGAGCGCGTCGTAGGCATAGCCCTGGGCCTCTGAGACTGCGATGGGACCTTTTGCCTGTGTGCCGTCGGTGAAGCAGATGGCTCCTTCGGAGTCCTTCCAGTTCTGGTTGACCAGCCCGCCGGGGTCCGGGGTGTAGACCAGGTAGCCGTGTGTTTCCAAGCCGCCGTCGGTCAGTATCCAGTCCACGGCCTTGCGGGCGTGCCGCTCCAGGCGAAGGGCGAGGGAGTGGTCGTCGGTTGTTTCGTAGTGGGCGTGGAGCAGGATGAGGAAGAGGGGTGTGGCGTCGACGGCGCCGTAGTACCGGCCGTAGGGGACCTGCCGGAAGTGGGCGAGTTCGCCGTGGCGGGTCTCGTGGACGATGCGCCCGGGCTGTTCGCCGCTGAAGGGGTCGTAACGCTGTCCCTGGGTGGCGGCGAGGGCGCTCAGTGTGGCGGCGGCCGTGTCCGGTCGGTAGGGCAGGAGGAAGTAGGAGGTGAGCAGGGAGTCGCGTCCGAACAGGGTGAGGAACCATGGGATGCCGGCGGCGGGGACGTGTACCGCGTCACCGTCGACTCCGGTGACCGGGATGGTCAGCAGGTCCACGTCGGCGAGGCCTCGCTCGCAGGAGCGACTCAGGTCGTCCGTCGGCGTCGATGCCGGCCGATGGGGGTGCGGCACGGCAGGCGCGTCGAGCGGAAGGCCGTGCGGCTGGGCACGGACGGTCAGGTTCAGTTCGGTCTCGCCGTGCCCTTCGAGCCGAAGGTGCCAGCTGAGGGTCCGCGCGGTGGACCGTTCCGCACCCTGGGCGGTGGTGACGGTGTCCGGGACGGGATGGCAGGTGAGGGCGGTTCGGGCGTGCCAGTCGGCTCGGTGGTAGTCGAAGTGCATGCCGTCGGGAGTGGTGTGCGCTGTGTACCGGCTGCCGGGCTTGGCGTAGTGGCGGTCGTCGGCACGCAGTTCGAACAGGTCGGCGAAGTCCACGTCGACGGTGAGGTCGACGCGGGCGGTCACCGGGTCGGGAAGGTTGCTGACCAGGCGCAGATGGTCGGTGAGCGTTCCGGCGGTGACGATCTGCCGGCGGAAGACGGCGTAGGCGGGGGGGTTGTCCCGCGTGCCCTGGGGGGTGAGGACGCAGGTCGCCGCGTCGTCCGTCGTCGCTTCGGCGGGCACCAGGGCAATGGGGCTGGTGCCGTCGACGGTGAGCTGCCAGCGGCTGAGATGACGCGTGTCCCGCAGGAACAGTCCGTCGGGGTTGGTGCCGTGGCTGCCGCTGATGCCCGCGTCGGTGTCGAGGCGGACGAAGGTGGCGTCGCGCACCAGCTGGACGCGGTTGTCGGCCGCGGTCACGGCATGGGCTCCTTCGGGTCGGCGCACAGTAGGTCGAGCGCGAGGGCAGCGGTCCAGGAGAAGTGCCGGGCGCCTCGGCCGGCCCCGGTGGTGGGGTCGACGTATTCGGCGAACTGGGACCGTGCCGCTTCCGCGATGTAGCTTTGCCTGAGGTGTTCGGCGTCCGTCTCGAGACGGTGGGTGCGCAGTCCGCGGTGGATCAGCCAGGCCGTGTTGAACCAGGCCGGGCCGCGCCAGTAGCGCTGGGAGTCGAAGGCATGACCGGTCAGGTCGTAGCTGGGAACCAGTCCGGTGGCCGCTGCCTTGAAGTGCGGGCCGTCGAGGGACTCCTGCAGTCGCCGCACGATGTCGTACGGCAGGTCCGGCACGATGAGGGGGATGAGTCCGCTGACGCTGCGCTCGCCGACCAGGCGGTGGGTGTTCAGGTCGAGAACGCCGAAGACGCCGGCGTCGTCGTCCCACAGTCGTGCCACCAGTTGCCGGGTGAGTTCGTCGGCGCGTCTCAGGTGCGCGGCGCCGTCCAGGCCCAGCTCGTGCGCCATGGCGGCCAGGGCCCGCTCGCTGACGATGAGCAGGGCGTTGAAGCAGGGGTCTTCCATGGCGAAGCCGTGCCGCAGCGCACGGTCGTCGTAGTCGGCCTCGCGGTAGTCCGTCGCGAGCCGGACGTAGCGGCCGTAGTCCAGGTCGGTGGGCCGGTCGGAGGGGTGGCCGTGGTTGAGGTCGGCGCGCTGGAAGGCCTCGGGCGCGTCGGGCACGATGCGTTGCAGGGCCTGGTCCCAGCAGGGGCTGTTGTCCATGCCCGGCTCCCAGGGGTGGATGACGGCCGCCAGTCCTTGGCCGCCGAGGTGGCGGCGGGTGAGGAGGTAGTCGTGCCAGGCGGCGAGCCGTGGGTGGGCACGGGCGAGGAAGCCTCGGCGCCAGGATTCCTGAGGGTCTGCCTGATGCACGAGCCAGGCGGCCAGGGCGTGTACGGGGGGTTGGACGATGCCCGAGGTCTCGGGTGCCGTGGGCGCGCCCGCCGCTCGGCCGGCGCGGGAGGACTGCCAGAAGTCGGGGCTGGGGAAGTAGGCGTCGTGGGGGACCGCGGGGTTGAACACGATGTGCGGTATGCGTCCGTCGGCCCACTGTCCGGCCAGCAGGGACTCGAGTTCCTGCTGAGCCCGGCGCACGGAGAGGTGGCGCAGCCCGATGGCGATGAAGGCGGAGTCCCAGCTCCATTGATGGGGGTAGAGGGTGCGGGAGGGGACGGTGGAGGTACCGCTCCAGTTGTCGATGAGGACCCGCGCCGCACCGCGCCGCAGTGTCAGGGCTGTGGTCGCGGTGGGCGCGGGCCGATCCAGGAGGGAGCTCACGCGCCGGACCTCTGCAGGAAGGCGGGAATGGAGCGGACGGCTTCGACGGGATCGCCGGTGAGCCGGCATTCCGCGGCGAGGTATCCGTCGTAGCCGATCGTGTGCAGTGCGCCGAGCCAGGCAGGCCAGTCGAGGTGTCCGGCCCCGGGCT
Organism: Streptomyces sp. NPDC003393; assembly: GCF_053589015.1. Lineage (NCBI taxonomy): Bacteria > Bacillati > Actinomycetota > Actinomycetes > Kitasatosporales > Streptomycetaceae > Streptomyces > Streptomyces sp. NPDC003393. Next base: position 100,296 of record NZ_JBSFRB010000017.1, read on the forward strand.
GGAAGCGGTTCGAGTCGGAGACCTGGGCATGGCCGATGACGTCGGCGTGAGCGAGGATCGCGGCGGCGGGGTCGCTCTCCTCGATGTTCATGTGGTAACTGTCGATACCGATCTTGATCGAGTCGAGTCCGGTCTGCCGGATGAGCTCGGCAGCCTGCCCCAGCCGGTTGACCATGTGGTCCTCGTACCGGTTGAGCGGCTCCAGGAAGAGAGTGACGCCCTCTGTGCGTGCGTGCTCGCCCAGTTCCACCAGGCCGGTGAGCAGAACCTCGCGGTCCTCCTCCTCGGTGCGGGGCGGTTCGAAGGGCGGAAGGCGGCGCGAGAACATGCCGTAGGAGGCCGGGGTCTGCGCGCCCAGGCCGCCGATCTCGGCGATGACGGTGAGCTGCGACTTCATCTGGGCGATGGCATCGCGGCGCAGGTCCGCGTCGAAGGCGCCGAAGAAGTGCAGCATGTCGACGCAGACTGTCGGCATGACCACACCGTCCTTGCCGGCCTGCTTCAACTCGTCGAGGCGGGAGGCGAAGTGGAAGTCGCCCTTGCCGCGCAGCTCGATCGCGTCGTAGCCGGCCTGCTGGGCGAAGTCCCACTTGGCCTGCAGGGTGTCTCCGGGCAGGAGTTGCTCCTGGACGGCGGTCTTGAGCATGAGGGGACCTTTCAGAATTCCAGGACGACCTGCAGCGCCTCTGCGGGGCGCTCGTCGAGCAGGACGTAGGCGTCGGCGGCGTCGGCGGCCGGGATGACATGGCTGACCAGGGCGGTGACGTCGACCTGCCCTTCCGCGACCAGCCGCAGGAACGTCTGCTGGAGGCGTTCGACGCTCCAGCGGCCCGACAGCTGCTGCGGGACGCCACCGATCTGGGAGCAGATGAGCTGCACGCGGTTGTGGTGAAACTCGTCTCCCAGGCGCAAGCCGATGCCGTCACCCTGGTAGAAGCCGGAAGCCACCACGCGGCCGCCGACGGCGACCGAGCGCAGGGCCTCGTGCAGGGCCGGGTAGGCACCGCTGATCTCGATGGCGAGGTCGGCACCGAGTCCCGCAGTGGATTCGCGGATACGTTCGGCCACCGCGTCCGTACGGGCGTTGAGTGTGTGATGTGCGCCGTACCGCTTGGCGGTCTCCAGACGGCCGTCCAGCGCGTCGACGGCCGTCACACGAGCGCCGTTGAGCTGCGCGAGCCGAGTGGTGAGCAGTCCGATGACCCCCTGGCCGAATACGGCGACGTCCTCACCGAGGTGGATGTCGCCGGCCAGGACGGCGTTGTAGGCGATGGCGCCGACCCGGGCGAAGGCGCCGGCCAGGGGCTCGAGCCCGGCCGGCAGCGTGTGGCCGACCATGCGCTCGGCCGGAACGATGCCCTCGCTGCGGTGTCCCCAGATGCCCCACACCAGGTCGCCGGGGTGTGGCAGCCCCGGGGTGTCGGCCACCTCGGGGGACACCTCGACCACCTCGCCGACCTCGGAGTAGCCCCAGCCCGCCACGGGGTACTGGATGCCGGCTGTGCCGTCCCGGAAGAGCCGGGCGTCAGGGTCCCAGGTGCGCGTCAGGTAGGGGTTGGTTCCCCGGTAGGCGGTGAGTTCCGTGCCCGCCGAGATGCCCGAGTAGCGGGTGCGCACTCTCAGGTGGCCTGGCGGCAGTTCGGCTCGGACGTGCTCGGCGAGTTCCACCTGGCGGGGGCCGGTGAATTGAACGACGCGTTCCACGGGTGACTCCGGAAGAGGGCAGGCGGGTGTGTTGTGTCGACAATAGCCTCAACTTATGTCTTGTCAACAATCAAAAGTGATGGTGAGATGCGTTCCCAGTAGTCGTAAGCCGGAACAAGGACACGCAATGCGCATCATGACCCGGCGGTCGAGGATGACCGCGGTCGGCGTCACAGCAGCCCTGGGACTCGGGCTGCTCACGGGCTGTTCCAGCAGCACCGGACCCGGCAAACCGGACCGCGAGATAACAGTCTGGTCACAGGAGAACCTCCCTGATCGCATCGCGGCGACACAGAAGGCGATCGACGGATTCGAGAAGAAGACCGGCATCAAGGTCCATCTCGTCGGAGTCGACGAGGGGCAGATGCCCCAACTGATCATGTCGGCCGCGGCAGCCGGAAAGCTCCCCGACGTCATCGGCGCGGCACCGATGGGCCAGGTCTGGCAGATGTACACCAACGGTCTGCTCGACACGGACGTCCCGAAGAAGATCGTCGACGAGCTCGGGCGCGGCACCTTCAACGCCAACGCGCTCGACCTGACCTCCGACGGGAAGACCACTCTGGGTGTGCCCTCCGACGCCTGGCTCCAGTTGCTGGTCTACCGCAAGGACCAGTTCGACCGGAAGCAGCTGGCGGCCCCCGACACCTACGCGCGGGCCCTGACCGCCGCCAAGGCGCTCACCGCCAAGGGCCACGACGGCATCTCGGTGGCCACCGACCCCGGCGACGCCTTCACCTCGCAGAGCTTCGAGAGCCTGGCCCTGGCCAACGACTGTCAGCTCGTGGACGACCACCACGACGTCGCCCTCGCATCCCCGCAGTGCGAGACGGCGTTCAAGACCTACGACCAGCTCGCCCGCGCCTACGGCGCACCGGGCATTCAGACCGTGGACACCACTCGGGCGAACTACTTCGCCGGCCAGTCCTCCATGATCGTCTGGTCGTCGTTCCTGCTGGACGAGCTCGCCGGTCTGCGCAAGGACGCCCTGCCCAGCTGCCCCGAGTGCAAGAAGGACCCGCAGTACCTCTCCCGCAACAGCGGCATCGTCACCGCACTGCAGGGCCCTGACAGCACCAAGTCGGCCCAGTTCGGCGAGATCACCTCATGGGTCACCACGAAGACGGCCGAGACGGCGGCCTCCCGCCAGTTCATCGAGTACATGATGGGCCCTGGCTACGAGCCCTGGTTCGGCATGGCACCCGAAGGCAAGATCCCCGTGCGTCACGGCACGACCGCCCGGCCCGACCTCTACCTCGATGCCTGGCGTCACAGCGACATCGGTGTCGACACCCGCAAACCGTTCGACCAGGTGTACCCGGCGAGCCTGCTCAACCAACTCGCCGACGGCGTGAGCAACATGCGGCGCTGGGGCATCACCCAGGGCGAAGGAGCCCTCGTCGGCGCCACCAACGGCGAACTCCCCGTGCCGAAGGCCATCGGCGCCATGACCAGCGGGCAGATCTCTCCCTCCCGGGCCGCACACGAAGCCGCCGACGACGTCGCCGCCCTCAAGAAGTCCCTGCAGTAGCCGCCCGCATGCACGTCACAAAGGTCTCCTCATGACAACAGCACCCGTTGGCGCACCACAGCGCCAGGACACCAACCCCCGGTCGGCAGACCGGCCCGCCCAGCGCCGGCGGCGCCCGCTGACCGCCAGCCGCCGAGCCAACCGCGCCGGCCTCGCCTTCGTCACTCCCACCTTCGTCGTGGTCCTCGTGGTGGTGATCCTGCCCATCCTGTGGACCGTCCTCCTGGCGTTCCAGCACGCCAAGCTGGTCGACATCCAGGGGATGGGCGTCTTCGGGAACTGGTCCCTGGCCAACTTCACCCAGGTCTTCGACTCCGCCGGATTCTGGTCCAGCCTGGCCACCACTTTGATGTACACCGCGGGCGGTACCTTCGGATCCGTCGCCCTCGGACTCGTCGCCGCCCTCGCCCTGCGCAAGCCCTTCCGCGGACGCGGACTGCTGCGCGCGGCAATGCTGCTGCCTTACGTCGCCCCCGTCGTCGCCGTGACCTTCGTCTGGGAAGTCGCCCTGAGCCCCCAGTACGGCGTGGTCAACAACTGGGGCCGCCGCCTGTTCGGATGGGACAACCCCATCGCCTTCCTCTCCACCCGTCAGTACGAAGTCCACCTGCTCGGTGCCCACTTCGACATACCCCTGGCCCTGCTGACCGTCATCGCCTTCGAGTGCTGGCGCTACTTCCCCTTCGCGTTCCTGTTCATCCTCGCCCGGTTGCAGGCGGTCCCACACGGCCTGGAGGAGGCCGCCATGGTCGATGGCGCCACCATCACCCAGCGCTTCCGGCACATCCTGCTGCCCCAGCTGATGCCCGTCATCGCCCTGCTGTGCGTCCTGCGGTTCATCCTGACCTTCAACAAGTTCGACGACGTCTACCTGCTGACCGGGGGAGGCGCGGGAACCGACACCGCCGCCGTCCGGGTCTACGACTTCCTCACCGCCCGCTACGACGTGGGAGCCGCGGCGGCCCAGGCCCTCGTCCTGGCAGCGTCCCTGATGATCCTGCTGGGCCTGTACTTCAAGTTCTTCGGCAACAAGGTCCAGGAGGAATCGTGATCCGCAAGGCTGCCCTGACCAGGGCCCAGTTCGAGGACAGACTCTTCGGCCTCCTGCGCTGGTTCGTCATCGCGTTCCTCGCCCTGATCACCGTACTGCCCTTCTACTACATGCTGCTGCTGTCGGTGAAACCCATCGACGCGCTGCTGCTCGACCCGGGATCGCTGTGGGTCTCGGCCAAGGACTTCACCCTGGCCACCTACCGCGACGTGCTCAAGCCCACCGACGACGGCGGCCAGGGCTTCCTGAAGTTCCTGCTCAACTCCGCGCTGGTCTCGCTCGGCACGGTCGCCCTCACCCTGCTGGCCGCCGTGCCCGGCGCCTACGCCGTCAGCCGGCTGAAGTTCTTCGGCCACCGCCAGGTCAGTGCGCTCTTCCTGGCCGTCTACCTGTTCCCGTCGACCCTGCTGGCCGTTCCGTTGTTCGTCATCTTCGCCAAGATGGGGCTGTCCTCCAGCCTGGTCGGCCTCGCCATCGTCTACGTCGCCCAGACCGTGCCGGTGGCGATCTACATGCTGAAGAACTACCTCGTCACCATCCCCCGATCCATCGAGGAAGCGGCAGCGATCGACGGAGCCACCCGATTGCAGACCGTCCGCAAGGTGATCCTGCCCCTTGCCCTGCCCTCCCTCATGGCGACCGGCCTGTACGTCTTCATGATCGCCTGGAACGAGTTCCTCTTCGCGCTGCTCTTCCTGGCGGCCGACCCCGGAAAGTGGACCGTGTCCCTGGGCCTGGCCCAGCTCTCCAACGGCGTCGAGGTGCCCAAGACCGTCCTCATGGCCGGATCGGTCGTACTCACAATTCCCGTGATACTTCTGTTCTTCGCCGCCGAGCGCATGCTGACAGAGGGCCTGACCAGCGGTGCCGACAAGAGCTGAGCCATGGGGGACGTCATGATGACACCGAGTCAGGTCAGCGCGGGCGGACTGTTGCAACTGATCCGCACCGGTCGCGCCAACACCCGCGCCGACCTGCAACGCGTCACCGGGTTGTCACGCTCCACCGTCGGACAGCGGCTGGACCTGCTGAACCGCGCCGGCTGGCTTCGCCACACCGCCGGCGCATCCACCGGCGGCCGTCCGTCCGACAGGATCGTCTTCGATCCCACGCACGCCTCGGTGATCGCTGTCGACGTCGAGACCAGGCACGCCCGTGCGGCCGTACTCGATCTGGCCGGCACCATCCTCGCCGAAAACACCGCCCCGCTGAACATCAGCGACGGTCCAGACGACGTGCTTAACCAGTTGGCCTGCTGGTTTCCCGAGCTGATCGCCGCCGCCGGCGTGGACACCACCGATGTCTGCGGCATCGGACTGTCCGTGCCCGGCCCCGTCGACTGGGAGACAGGACAGGTCATCGAACCACCCATCATGCCCGGCTGGGACCGCTACCCCGTACGGGAACGCCTGCAAGAGGCCTACGCTCAGCAGGTTGGATCGAGCATGGGGGAGGGGCCCGTCCCTGTGTTCGTCGACAACGACGCCAACCTCATGGCACTGGCCGAGCAGCAGGCCAACCACCGCGACTGCTCAGCCTTCGTCCTCGTCAAGGTCTCCACCGGCATCGGCGCAGGCGTCGTCGTCGACGGCAGCATCTACCGCGGCATCGACGGCGGCGCCGGCGACATCGGCCACATCCGCCTGCACGACCAGCCCGACGCGCTGTGCATGTGCGGCTTCCACGGCTGCCTGGCCGCCGTCGCCAGCGGCCGGGCCCTCGCACGGGAACTGACCGCTCTCGGCCTGGACAGCGCCTCCGGGTCCGACGTCAAACGCCTGCTTGCCGAAGGCCACCCCGACGCAATCCGCCTGGCCAGGGAGGCCGGGCGCCGCGTCGGCGAAGTCCTCGTGACCGTCGTCACCCTGCTCAACCCGGGCGTCCTGATGCTCGCAGGAGACCTTTCCGGAGTTCCGTTCATGACCGGAGTGCGTGAACTGCTCTACCAGCGAGCCATTCCGCGTGCGACCGCGAATCTCCAGGTCGTCACCTCACGGCTCGGTGACCATGCGGGTGTTGTCGGAGCCGCCTCCATGGTCGTGGAGTCGCTCTACTCACCCGACCGCGCCGACGCCCGCCTCAACCGCCTGGCACCCTGACGCCGGGGCGCCACACACCACAGGAACACCGTGACCAGACACCCCGCCCCCTGGAGACACCGACCGGTCGAGGTTGGCCTCGTGGGCGCCGGCCCCTGGGCCCGCGCCATGCACGCCCGCATCCTTGCCGCAGGACCCGAGACACGGCTGGCCGCAGTCTGGGCCCGCCGGACAGAAGCCGCCCAGCAAATCGCCGCCCCCTACGCGGCCCACGCCGCCGCCGACTTCGACGAGCTCCTCGACCACTGCGAAGCCGTGGCCTTCGCCGTCCCACCCGCCGTCCAGGGCGAGCTGGCACCCCTGGCGGCCAAGCGAGGCAAAGCACTGCTGTTGGAGAAGCCTCTCGGCCCAGACCTGCCCACGGCCCAGCGCGTGGCGGACGCCATCGCTGAAACCGGCGTGATCTCGCAGCTCGTCCTCACCAAGCGCTACCACCCCACCACCCGCGCCTTCCTCGACACAGCGCGCACCCTCGACATCGCCGGTGCCCGCTCCTGCTATCTCCACGGCGCCTTCCTCGGCGGAGACTTCGCCACCGGCTGGCGTCTGGAGCACGGCGCGCTCCTCGACCTGGGACCCCACCTCCTCGACCTCCTGGACACCGCGATCGGCCCCATCACGACCATCCGCAGCACGGGAGATCCCCGCCGTTGGATCGAGCTCACCTGCGAACACGCCAACGGCGCCGTCAGCCAGGCCTCCCTGTCCGGTGCCGTCAACCTACCCAATGCCGTGACCCGCATCGAACTCTTCGGTCCGGGCCCCACCGTGACCTACGACACCGCCGAAATCGACCACGAGGAGGCCTGGCCCATCCTCCGCCAGGAATTCGCCACGGCCGTACGCACGCACACACCAACCGCACTCGACGCTCAGCGCGGTCTGTACTTGCAATCCCTCATTGAGGGGGCCACGCAGCAGTGAGGTGACGTGGCGAAGGGTTCCGTCCACGCCTGGGGCATCGCCGTCGCCCTGGACCCCACCGCAGTCATTCCCGCTGACGAGGTCGGCTTTCTCCGGAGGCGGATCGACCTAGGGTGCGTTTCAGAAGTGTCAAGATCCACTTCATGGGGGAGGCACGATCTGACGAACACGCAGTGGGCGAAGCTGGAGCCGCTGCTCCCGGTCGGGAAGAAGCCTGGACGGCCTCCGGTGCACACCAAGCGGCAGTTGATGGACGGCATCCGCCGGTGCACTCGCGCCGGTGCTCCCTGGCGGGACGTGCCCGAGCGGTACGGTCGTCGGGAGACGGTCTACGGCCTGTTCTGGTGTTGGCAGCGGGACGGCACTTGGCACCGCATCTTCGGGCAGTTGCAGGCCCGGGCCGATGCTGAAGGGCTGATCACCTAGGACGTCTCGGTGGACTCCACCATCGCCCGCGCGCACCAGCATGCGGCGGGTGCCCGCATACGTCACAGCGCTCGCCCACCAAGGTTGCTGCCCGGGCGCGTCGTTGGAGGCGTCGGGGCCGTTGCCGTCGCGGCGACGGATGACGGAGCGATATGGCCAAGGGCGGTCCCGGTGATCTCCGCCGGGACCGCCCTCTTGGTAGCCGCTCGCCTTGGGCCGGAGGCAGCTGCGCGGCATGCAGTGGGGTATCCGGTACGTCTGGTGACGGTCGTCATTGACGCCCGGGCTCTTCGGGCCGCGGGTAGGTGCTCAGGGTGTGTTCAGGTCGAAGTCCTGTGTGGTGGTGTTGGTAGCGCCGGGGCTCTTGACGTTGTTGTTGATGCTGATGTTGTTGTACGTCGGGAGGATGCCGCTGAGGTTGATGGGCAGGAACCCTATTACCCTCAAGACATCACCGCAGTTCTCACAGGCGAACATGGGTTCCTCTGTCTGCGCTCACGGCTGTGCGGGGCATCTCCTCAGCGGCTCAGTCGTCGGAGTGCCGGTGCCGTCCTTTTTCTCCTTTCCCGTCGTCGTGCTTGCCTGACCGCTCGCCGCCCTTGTCGTCACCGTGCTCCGGCCTGGATGACGTCCTGGCGGTCGGAGGGACAGGCGATGGCGTTACGGCCGGGGTCCGACCGGTGGGTGTTGGTGCTGTGCGGGTGGGTGGGGGAGAGACCGGAGACGTAGGCGCGTCGGCGCCTGAATTCAGCGAGGCGCCGAGGGCCGTGGCCCCGGCGAACAGCGCGAGGCCAACGCCGGCGAGAACTGTCTTGGAGACCAGTTTGCGGCGGCCACTGGGGCGAGAGTGCGTGCCGGCGCGGGATTCACCGGCGTGCAGCGCCGAAGGCGATGGTATGGCCGGGGCGGGCATGAGGGCGGTGCCGTCCGGCTCGGCCGGCCGCGACGTTCCGCTCTGCGCGGCCAGCCAGGCGGCTGCCTGGTCGGCGGTGGGCCGGTGGGCCGGGTCCTTCGCGAGCATGCGCAGCACGTAGCCGGAGAGCGGCTGCGGGATATCGGGGCGCAGGCGGTCGGGCGGTACCGGTGGGGCACTGACGTGCTGCTGGACCACGGCCAGCGACGTGGCTCCGCTGAACGGAGGCCGCCCGGTGAGCAGTTCGTACAGGACGCAGCCGAGGGAGTAGACGTCGGACGCGGGCTGCGCGGGACGGCCCAGCGCGCGTTCCGGAGCGAGGTAGTCGGCAGTGCCGATGATCTTGCCCGTGGCAGTCAGGCCGCTGGCGGCCTCCTCGGCGAAGCGTGCGATACCGAAATCGGTGATCTTCACCGTCCGGTCAATGGTCAGCATCACATTGGCGGGTTTGACGTCCCGGTGCACCACCCCTTGCTGGTGTGCCGCATGGAGGCCGGCGGCCGCCTGTGCCGTGATGGCTGCCGCCTCGGCCGGGCGCAGTGCGCCGCGCAGGGAGCGTTCCTGAGCCAGGTTCCAGCCGTCGACGAGTTCCATGACCAGGTGGAGCTGGTCATGCTGCGCGCCCAAGTCGTACATGCCGACCACATTGGGGTGGTTGACCCGGGCCGCGATCTGCGCTTCCAGACGGAATCGCTCGGCGTCTTCCGCCTCTGCGGCATGCAGCAGTTTGACGGCCACGGACCGCCCGAGGAGTTGGTCGCAGGCTCGCCACACCTCGCCCATCGCGCCGCGTCCCAGCACCTCCTGCAACTCATAGCGGTCCGCCAGCAGACTCTGCACAGCCACCCCGATCATCTCGTTGCTCGTGGTTCCCCCAGGCCCCGTGGCTCGGTTGGCGGGCGTTCGGGTTCCGGTTGCCAGGCCGACGCACACTCCCTCTCGGACCGGGGGCCGGGGTGCGCATGGGGCAGGCAGACGACGCGGGACTCACCTGCCTGCCCCCATTGCGCGACTACCCGCTCGGAATTGGGGGCGAGCGGATGCCATGAGGCCCCTGGGTCCCTGGGCCCACTCCTACAGCGCATCGGAGTGCCGGGCCGTCACACCCCTGGGGCCCAGCCCCACACAGCCCCCGAGCTGGATGAGCGGGGCAGACCCGGCACGGGGGGAACCGGACCTGCCCCAGCACATCGGCGCCCGCGAACCCTCCCCCCGGAGGATGGGCGCCATGACCCCGCCCGGGGTCACTTCCAACAGCGCGCCACGGGTCAGGAGTGTCACGGGGAAACGGGAATGGTTGCGAGATCGACAACTGCATGGAGGAATGCCCTTGACTTCTTCAGAACCTGGTCACGAATTAGGCGAACGCCGGCGACCGGGGCTGCGGCGGCACCCTAATCCCACTCCTCCATTCGGTCCGGAAAACTGCCCAGGCATACGCACATGCAGGTAAGTGCCCACCTAGGCAGCCATATGTAGGGCATCCCAGATGTCGGTGTAACGCTGCAGTGCATGCGGAACGCAGAACTAGGAGAACCGGGGTATCGGCCGACTGAAACTGGGTGCCCTGGCGCGAGCGCACAGACCCGCCACTACGTCAGATCGGAAATCCCTGTGAGAAACATCGACCCGGTCCCCGGGTACCAGGCATACAATGAGCCGCCGGCCCCGGACCGCCCTCTGCACCGCCAGGCCACCACACGGCGTACGGCCGTCACCATCTGCACGATCGCCGACATTGCGGCCGGCCTGCTGGGCCTGTGGATCCTGCTGCGCCTGCTCGACGCGAACCGCGGGAACGTGTTCGTCGAATTCATGCAGAGCGCAGCGGGCTGGCTGTCCTGGTGGTCACAGGACATTTTCACGATGGACACCGAGTGGCTACGCGTTGTCCTCAACTACGGCCTCCCGGCCGCCATCTATTTGCTGATCGGCCACGGGATCGCTGCTCGGCTCAATCGAGCCTGACAGCGGACCGGCCTCTTTATCGATCGCCATGAAAGTAGGCCGACCATGACACACAGCTCAACGGAGAGCCACCCGCCGATCTATGAGGACCTGATACGCGAGCGAGGCGACGTCGTCACCGAAGCTCAACGCGCCGCAGAACACACGCACCGCCAGGCAGCGCAATTGCTGCCTGGACTGGACGTGGGGCAGCAGGCCCGTCATTGGGACGGCAACAGTGGAGCCGCTGCGGCAGGTCAGCCGGACTGGCATGGGTCGCCGCCGTTGCGGTGAGCCTCGGCGTGGACTTTCCACACCTCCCAGTCGCCGGTGAACTGGTGCGTGTGCCTGAACCCGGGAGCTCTGCGGCGCGCGCGGCCGCGCGGTTCTGAACTGTCCTGTCCGCGTGCATCGTGGTCTCCTCGAGGTCGGCAGAGGTCGACTGCCCCGTGTCCCTCGAGGAGAGGTGCGGGCGCAGGACAGTCGAGTCGGGCAGAACCGAGCAGGCGCGCCGATCGCGCACCCGCTCAGTTCTTCACAGGTGGGTGAAGATCTTCTCGGCGTCGAAGCGCGAGACCGGCTGGCGAGAGACGCGCGCCTCGTCCGGGTACCCGAGCGCCATGATCAGCGTCGTGGTGAAGTCGGTGTCGGTGAGGCCGAACGCTTCGTCGATCGCCGCGCGGTCGAACCCTTCCATCGGGGTGGCGTCGACTCCGAGGGAAGCTGCGGCCATCATGGTCGCGCCGACCACGAGGTAGGTGTTCTTCTCCAGCCAGTGGAGCACGTCGCCGCCGTAGTTCTCCGACTGGATCTTCACGAAGCCGGACGCTCCAGCCTCCCATCCCGCCTGGGTCTGCGGGTCCGCGAAGCGACCGTCCGCGCGCTCCTTCGCGAAGATCTCCTGCAAGTGCTCGTCGGGAATCGTCTTGCGGGTCGTGAACACGATCGCGTGCGACGCGTTGCGCACCTTCTCCTGGTTGTCCTCGAAGCGGCCGACGAGAGCGTCCGCGAGCTTGTCCTTGCCGGCCTGCGTCTCCAGCACATGGAAGTGGTTCGGCTGGATGTTGATCGTCGTCGGCGAGGTGCGCAGGTAGCGCAGCAGGAGCTGGAAGGTCTCCTCCGGGATCTTCTTGTTCGGGTCGAAGTAGCGGGTGAGGTGCTTGGTGATCAGATTGTTGAGATCCATGCCTGGTTTTCGTTTCGTTGTCGCAGAGATCGGGTCGGGAGGTGGTTTCCGGGCGGGGGAGTCACGTCAGTGCGTGGTGGACGTCGCTCTCATGGGGGCGGCCTCCGTGCCGGTCGACGCGGTTTCGACGTCGCTGGTTATGCGCCCGCACCGGGGATGTCGACGACGGTGTCGTTGACGTTGTTGAGGTAGTTCGTGAGCAGCGTGACGACCACGACGGTGACGATCGCCTGGATCTCGGGGTCCGTGTAACCGGCCTCGCGGACCGCGGCGATGTCCTCGTCGCCCACCTGACCGCGGGTCTCGATCACCTGCTGGGAGAAGCGGGCGACGGCGGCACGCCTGGGATCCGTGGAGCCGCCGGTGCGGGCCAGCTCGATCTCCTCGGTGGACATGCCTGCGAGGTTCGCGGAGATGTATCCGTGCAGCGCCGAGCAGTAGTCGCAGTCGTTGGAGTGGGACGTGGCCAGCGCGATCGTGTGGCGGGTCTTCGCGTCGAGGAGCTTCGCGATGCTGCCCTGCAGGCCCATCACGATCTCGAGGACGGTCGGGTTGGCGGCGAGCGTGGTGAACATGCCCGGAGCGAAGCCGAACTGCTTGGCGATGGCGTCGAGCGTGCCCTGCGTCTTGGCGTCGATGTCGGTGAGCTCGGGCGTGCTGAGACGAGACATGGTGGTGGTCCTCCGGGTCGGCATCAGTTTGGGCTGCTTGGCCCAATGCAGTGAACACGACGCAGAGTGGGCTGTCAAGCCCAATCCAACTCCGCTGGGTCGCTGAGCCCAATCTGTGGCAGCGGCCGGTGGGTGTGCGTGACCCGCAGCGGGGGCTGATCCACGACCTGCGCGGCTACAACCGCAACGACCAGACCCGCTCCCTGAAGAACAACCGCAACGACTGCGGATGACGCCACCCTCACGCGTACACGACGAGCAGGGGGTGGGTGACGGCAGATCCGCCATCACCCACCCCGCTCTGCGCACAGTCGCCTGGACTCCCCGCCTCGGGGGCGCCGGCACGCCGCCCGCCGACACAGCGAGCGGCGTCAGGTGCTCACCTCGGTGATGGTGTCCGCGATCAGCACGGGCAGGTGGTTGATGGCGCGTTCCAGGAGCCGTTCGATCGGGACGGCGTGCTGGCTAGCGTCGATGCTGATGAGCTTGACCCAGGTCGAGGGCTCGTAGCGGGCGAGCACGGACAGGGTGTACAGGACGGCCCACCAGGCCATCAGCGGGTGCAGTTCCCGCTTCATGAGGGGGAGGGCGGGCAGGAAGTACCGGCCTCCGGCGTAGCCGCGTGGGATCGCCGCCGCCCGGCAGTTCCACAGCCGCGAGGGGCACCTCGTGGTGCCGCGCAAGCACGTTGAGGACGTCGACGGCGATTCGGTGGGCCTGGACCAATTCGTCAACAACGCCGGCCGACGCCCGCCGCACTCAGCCCGCAACGACACAACGACCTCGACGTCTTGGGCATGCGCCGGTAGCGGCTGGGGTCACTGGGTGGGGCCGGGGGCGGGACGTGACCGGAGGTTGCGCGGGTTCCTGGCGCGCGTGGTCCTTCCCACCCCCGACTGCGGCGCGCCTACCCCGGATGCCGTTGGGGACGCGTTCGTCCGGTGTGTTTCCTCGCAGGCTCCTGGATGTGCCTGTGGGCCCAGCCGTGTGCACGGCCGGGCCCACAGGGTGGGTGTGGTGTCAGGTCACCATCGGTACCAGCGGCCGCGGCCGCCGCCGGCGTTCGTGGACCGCACCAAAAATCCGAGCAACCAGATCACCAGCACGACGAGGGCCACCCACCAGAGAATCTTGAGGGCGAAACCGGCGCCGAAAAGGATGAGCGCGAGAAGCAGTACCAGCAAAAGGGGAACCATGGATATCAACCTCCTGGCCCGCCGTGTGCCCTCCATCCTAGTGTTTATTCCTCGCATGTCCCTTTGTTTACGAGGGGTCGACCGGGGCACGAGCCGGTTACCGCAACGGCGTTGAGGAGGCTGCTGTCGGTCGACTCCGTGCGCATGATGACCACCGACCATACGAATCGCGATCGTGTTGCAGCGTGACGTACTGATCGTTCCGCCCGGTCAGCCGTTGAGCGCGGCGGAAGGCGCGTCCCCGTTCTGAGCCTGTCGGGCCCGCTTGGCGAGCGCCGTGGCCAGGTCCCGGACATTGTCCTCGTTGACGCCGTCCTTGTCCTTGTCCGTGGAATACGCCAGCGTCCACAGCAGCGTCGTGCCGACCCGGGTCTGGGTCACGGTGCCGGGCTCGCCGTCGTAGCCGACGGAACCGAACCGAGCGTCGCGGTCGTCGCCGATCGAGCCGAGGCTGAACGTCTTGGCCCGCTGTCCCACCCGCTTGCCGTAATAGCCGTCCCAGAGCACGTCGTACGCCTCCTGCGCGGCCTGCTCCCTGTCATAGGCGATGATCAGAAAGGTGACGGTGGCGGCGTTGTCGTCACGCTGGAAGGTCGAGGCGCCAAAGAAGCGGGAGCTTTCGCAGCCCGCGTTGCCCTTGATGGGACAGGCCTGCGAACGGTAGAGCTTGTCCATCGGAACGGTCGTGGGCCGAGCGGTCTCCTTCCAGCCCGGCATGGCCTCGCCATCCGGCAACGTCTCTCGTACTTGTTCCTTCGTGAGCGCCACCGCTTTGCCGTTCCAGCTGAAGCTCTCCGCGCCACCTCCACAGCCGGCCAGCAGCAGTGCCGCCGCGGTCGCCACGCACCACCGGAAGTTCCTCATGGCCATGCCACCACCCCTCAAGCCGTGATCTTACGCGGCCCTTCTTCGTGCAGAAGGCGTCCCCCGCGAACCGAGACCTTGAGCCACCGTCGCCAGTGACCGGTCGGCCGATACCGGTAGAAAGCCACATGATCAACCAAAAGGCGGTGCGGCCGTGTTCCAGGTGTAGGACGAGGGTGGCCGGGAGCGCGCATGCTGGCACCTATTGCCAAGGCGGGAGGGGTGCAGGGTCGCCCGGCGCCCCCCAGGGGTCGTGTCGCGCGTTGGGAAAAATCTCGCCCAAGATATGGACGTAGCGTTCATTACCTGCTTATGTGTACGCGTCGTTCATTTACTGGGTCGTGGGGAGAGCAGCCATGAGTACGCCCATCACCAACCGTGCCGCGGCCTCGCCTGACCCCCGCCGCTCCCGCACCCATCCCGTCTTGCTGACCAACTGAAAGGAACCACGTCCATGTCCACCACCGGCAACGTCGTCGTCATCACCGGCGCCTCCAGCGGTTTCGGGGCCCTGACCGCCCGCGCGCTGGCCGACGCCGGCCACACGGTCTACGCCGGCATGCGCCGGACCACCGGCCGTAACGCGCCCCAGGTCCAGGCCGCCGCCGACTACGCCCGCGAGCACAAGGTCGACCTGCGTTCCATCGAGCTCGACGTGAATTCCCAGGACTCGGTCGACACCGCCATCGCACGGATCGAGGCAGAGCACGGCCACATCGACGTGCTGATCCACAACGCCGGGCACATGGTGACCGGACCGGCCGAGGCGTTCACCCCCGACCAGCTCGCCGAGCTGTACAACGTGAACGTGCTGTCCACCCAGCGCGTCAACCGCGCCGCGCTGCCGGGCATGCGCAGGCGTGGACAAGGACTGGTGGTCTGGGTGTCCAGCACCAGCGTCAAAGGCGGCACCCCGCCCTACCTCGCCCCCTACTTCGCTGCCAAGGCCGGCATGGACTCCCTGGCGGTGTCCTACGCCGGCGAACTCGCCCGCTGGGGCGTGGAGACCTCGATCGTCGTTCCCGGCTCGTTCACCAGCGGCACCAACCACTTCGCGCACTCCGGCCGTCCCGACGACACCGCCGTCGAGGCCGAGTACGAGACCAGGTACGCCGGCCTGATGGACCAGGTGGCGGCCAAGCTCGCCGCCCTCGCCCCCCAGGACACGTCCGCGTCGCTGGTCTCCCAGGAGATCGCCCGCATCGTCGCCCTGCCCGCCGGGCAGCGCCCCTACCGCGTGCACATCGACCCCGCCGACGACGGATCCGAGGAGGTCTCCGAGGTCGCCGACCGCATCCGCCGTGAATTCCTCACCCGCATCGACCTCGCCGACCTGCTCACCGTCCAGCGCTGAACCCCGGGCCCGGGACGGGGGATCAACGCCAGCCCTCCCGCCCGTGCCCCCTACACCACCGAGGCCATCACCATGACCACCATCGAAACCCCGGCAGCCATCCAGACGTTCATCGAGGCGACCAACCGCGGCGACGCCGACGCCTTCGCCGCCGCGTTCACCCACGACGCCGACCTCGACGACTGGGGCCGCGTCTACCACGGCCGCGACGGTGTGCGCGCCTGGGACCGCACCGACAACATCGGCGTCCAGGCACACTTCGAGCTGGAGGCGATCGAGCCCGGCCTGTCCCCTGACACCTACGTCGCGACCCTGACCGTGACCGGCAACGGCCACAATGGCACCGGCCCCATGACCTTTCGCCTGCGCGACGGGCTGATCGCGAGCCTGCGGATCGCCCCCTGACACCGGCCGCGACGGAAGACTGACATGACCCCCGGCAACCGAGGACGTTGACTCTGCGACGGGCGAGGGCGTTCACGGCCTGCGTGTGGCGTTTGCCCTCGGCGCGCTTCCTGACCGCGTTGAAGTCGCTGCCGGACCTGATGGTACGTAAGAAGCTCGGCCCGGCCGAGATCGACACCGGCCTGCTGGCCGGGCCGTGGCGGCGGCTGGTGCTGTCCGCGCCGCACCTGGAGCCGGGCACGGTGGACTGGAAGGCGTACGCGTTCTGCGTGCTGGAGCAGCTGCACCGGCTGCTGCGTCGGCGGGAGGTGTTTGCGAAGAACTCCTCCAAGTGGGGCGACCCGCGGGCAAAGCTCCTCGCGGGCGAGGCGGGGGAGCAGACCAAGCCCACCGTGCTCGCCTCTCTCAACCTGCCTGCCAAGGCCGGGAAGCACCTGGCTGCGCGGGCCGCGTTGCTGGACGGCACCTACCCGCGAGGTGGCCGGGCGGGTGCCGGCGAACTCCCAGATCGTGTTCGATGACGACGGGCGGCTGCACTTCGCCGTCCTGGAGCCGGAGCCCGAATCCGCCTCCCTGTGTCAACTGCGGGAGGCGGTGGAGGCGATGCTGCCCCGGGTCGAACCTGCCGGAGGCGCTGCTGGAGGTGTTCTCGTGGACCGGCGCCGACCAGGCGTTCACCTCGGTCACCGCGGCGAGGCCCGGTTGAAAGACCTGCACGTGATGATCGCCGCGCTCTGGTCGCGCACAGCTGCAACGTCGGCTACACCCCGGTCGTCGGCGCCGCGGACGCGCTGAAGCACGGTCGCCTCTCCCACGTCGACTAGTTGGCGGTGTGCGGGCCCGTCTTGCCCGTGAACGGGAAGAGCGGATAGCCCTCCACGCATTGACCCTCGGGTGGGTGATAAGGCCAGCCTATCCCAAACCGGTACAGGAGGGTCAGCATGATGGCCACTCCGAGCAGGGCGAGCCACCTGGTGGCCTGCCCGCCGGGAAGAGGCCACCTTCGCAGTGCGAGTTGGGTCAGAAGCAGCAACAGGGCCACGCAAAGCCACACGACGGGCGTCATCATCTGCAGCCCTATGTTGTTGCTGAAGTTGTTCCCGAGCGGGCAGTCCGCCCACGATCGAACAGTCCACACTGTGCCGCCATACACGCCGACGGCAGAAAGAGCGGGAGCCAGCAAATACCAGCCACAACCCGGCGCAGAGGTGATCGCCCCGTCCTGCCCCCGCAAAACGTGCATCCCATCGCCTCCACTGAACGACTGCGGCGCCGACTACCAAGCAAGCTGACCGGCCGACTCCCAACACGGCGACCGAGCTACTTCACTCACGCTGACCAAAGAAACGATCAGTCGGTTCCCGCTTGAGCCACCGTTTCATGATCGCCCGGACAAGTCCTAGACGTACCTGCGGCTGGCCACCTACCGGGCTGCGAACGCCACGCTATCGACTACCAGGCGTCCATCCCGCTCGCGCAAGTCTGGGGTGGCGGTCTGGTCGCCGTCCGTGGGACGGCATGCGGTTCGTCGTCCCCGTCCCCAGCGTGTACGCCCGCCCGAACCCCAAGTACTTCGGGCGCCGGGGCGGCGCCACCCGGCTCAACATGATCCAGGCTGCCGTATTGCATCCAATGCAACATACGGTTCGCACCGTCAAGGCCGGTTATGGCAGGTGGCGAAGAGGCTAGCTTCAGTTCGTCGATGCCGCTGACGCTCTGGCCAGGCCCGCGTAACCAACCCAACGTTGTTGCGTTAAATGCAACGTGAGTCGAGTCGTTGATTTGCCAGGGGCCGCGCACTTGGTCCTCGCCGACGGGGTCGTGCACTTGGACCCCGAGCCCGCCGTCTTCGACGCAATGTTGGATGGATGGGCTCGCCAGCAGCGCACGCGGTTCCTCGACTGGGAGTCGACCATTCGCCCCAGGGTCTCCCTGGTCAAGCGGCTCGCTCGGTTCACGAACCAGTACCCCTGGCAGTGGGAGCCCGCGGAACTGGAGGCCTTCTTCGACTACCTTCGAACTCGGCGTCCAGGAAAGCCGCTCGCTGTGTCGACGGCTCGGAACTACCAGAACGATCTTCGACTGTTTCTCGACTACGTCACCGATGCCCCGCTACGGCTGGCCGGTGACATGCAGTGAGCGCTTCGATCGGGCTCCGGTTCAGTTGCTGCACGAGTGGAACACCGTCACTCACAGCAGTGAGTACGAGGGTGCCGCCGAACGGCGCCCACTCACCTACGACGAGGTGCAGGCGCTCTTCGACGCTGCTGACGGCCGTGTGGAGGCCATTCGCAAGCTGCGGCGCAAGGGTTCCCTCGCCGCCCTGCGTGACGCCATGGTCCTCAAGGCTGTCTACGCGTACGGGCTACGACGGCAGGAAGCATGCGGCTTGGACATCAGCGACCTGCGCCGGAACCCGAAGGTCGCCTCTTACCGCAACTTCGGAGCGGTCTTCGTGCGCTACGGCAAGGCCTCGAAGGGAGGCCCTCCCAAGCGCCGAAGTGTCCTTACCGTGCCGGAGATGGACTGGATCGTCGAAGTCCTCGACCAGTACCTCACCGAGGTCAGACCCGGTTTCAACCCGGGCAAGCACCCGGCGTTCTGGGTCACCGAGCGGCGGGGCCGTATGTATGTCTCTGCGGCGACTGAACGCTGCCTTCGAGTCGGCACGCCAAGAAGCTGACCTGCCAGCGGAGCTGGATCTTCACTCGCTACGGCACAGCTACGTGACTCATCTCATCGAGTTCGGTTATCCGGAGAGGTTCGTCCAAGACCAGGTCGGCCACGCGTACGCCAGCACCACGGCCATCTACAGCCACGTCTCGGACGAGTACCGCAACCGACTCCTGCTGCGTTCGCTGCAGGCCCGGCACGGCGATCTATGGGGGCTGGAAGCATGATCCGGAAGATGGGTATCGCCTGGCACTTGCGGATCCGGATGGCGGAGAAGGGCATGTTCCAGACCACGGACCTGGTCACGCACTTGGCCGAACGTGGCGTGCACCTGTCGCGCGAGCAGGTCTTCCGCCTGGTCACCCAGACGCCGCAGAGACTGTCCACGGACGCACTTGCAGCCTTGTGCGACATCCTGGACTGCCAGCCCAACGACCTGATCGAGGTGCAGGTCGTCAACGCCGAATTGCGCAAGGCCGGCGGAGATACTGCTGGACCCCCGCCGGCGGCCCGACGTACCACGATCCGTCGACCGGACCTGACGTGAACGTGCATCGCAAGGCCGAGGCAGCCCGAGAAGCCGTCCTCGACCACGTCATATCGGTCCTGGAGCACCCCTCCGCTGAGCAGGTGGCTCAAGCCGTGGACCGTAGCTCGATCCGCGGCCGCGCCTGGATCACCCTCGCTGAGCACTTCGAGCGGCACCCTGATGCTCTGCAGCACCCGGGCACTCACATGCCCCCGTCGGCGGTGCGTCTCGCCTACGCTCTCGCTCAAGCCGGCCTGCGCCCCGTCACGCTGCCGGCATGCGCAGGATGCGGACGGGTCACCCCCTACCTCGACCGGTGGACAGAAGCCGGACGCAGTTGCACCACCTGTGTCGCCCGGACGTATCCGCCGGAGCCATGCTGCCGCTGCCACCGCCGCATGAGAATCTCCGCCCGGGGCCCTGACGGCCCCCTGTGCGGGACCTGTTACGGCAAGGCCAAAGCGACGGAATGCGGAGGATGCGGGCACGTACGGCGCCCCTCGGCCCGCCTGCCCGACGGCAGCGTACGTTGCCAGAGCTGTGCACCCCGTCCACAGCACCAGTGCTCCGTCTGCGGTGAACAAGCTCCCGCCCAGGCCATCACTGAGTCGGGTCCCGTCTGCCGAAAGTGCTACCGGCCGCCCGTCCGTCGGTGCGGCACATGCGGAGAGCTCAGCCGCATTGTTCGGCGCGGCTCCGCTACCCGAGCGGAGAAGTGCCAGAGCTGTTACCGGCCGCCCGCCGAGCCGTGTTCCAACTGCGGCAAGGTCGCTCCCTGCGCACGCCGTCTCAACGGAAGGCCCCTGTGCCAGTCCTGCCATCAGCGTCCTGAAAGGCCCTGCGCACGGTGCTCCAAGATGGCACGGGTACAAGCGGAGTGGCCTATGGGGCCCGTATGCAAAGCCTGCTACGGCAGCGTCCGGCGAAAGCCAGCAGCGTGTCCGCTTTGTCAGCAGCGACGCCCACTGGTCGCGCGAGATGCCGACGGAACGGACGTGTGCGGCCCCTGCGTCGGATCGGACCTCACCTACCCATGTGCGGGGTGCGGTTCCAGCAGCGACGGCATCTACCGCGTCCGGTTGTGCTCACGGTGTTTCCTCAAGGCCCAACTGGCCGAACGACTCGGAGGCGATGAGGACGTGCTGCCCTCTCCTCTGGCAGCCACATACCTAGCCCTGACCGGCGCCGGACGGCCACACAGCGTGATCTATTGGCTGTCCCGCGACGGGGTCAGCGATCTACTTGACCAGCTCAAGAGCACTGGCACGAAGCCGACCCACCAACGGTTCGACGAGCTGGCGAGTACACCGGCGACTCGATACGTCCGCGACCTGCTCGTCGCGGCTGCAGTCCTGCCTCCGCGCGACGAGTACCTCGAAGCCCTTCCTCGATCGGCGGATGACCTGCTGGCGCATGCGCCCGACCATCATCGGCGGATCGTCACCCCCTTCGCCCATTGGGACCTCCTGCATCGAGTCCGCCGCGCTAACCGCGGCAGAGCCACTCGAATCTCTACGCAGAACAGAACGAGGTCAACACTGAGGCGAGTACTCGAACTGCTGACCTGGCTCGATGACGAGGGAACAAGCCTTGATCAGCTCACTCAGCTCGAACTCGACCGGTGGCTCGACGAAGGCAGCATCACGAGAAGGGACGTCAGACCCTTCATCACCTGGGCCGAGCGCCGCGGCCTCGCCTCGAACCTGCACGTGCCGCCCCCACGCATTGCCGCACCCAAGACGTTCATCAAAGAGGAAGAACGGGTTCAGCAACTGCGCCGCTGCCTCTCGGCAGAGGATCTCCCTGGCATCGTCCGCACCGTCGGGGCCCTGGTACTGCTCTTCGGATTTCCCTACACGCGGCTCCTCGGCCTCACCACCCACGACGTGATCATCGGCGGCGACGTTGTGGAACTCGGTATCGATGGGCACAGCCTGCGTTTGCCGCCCAGAGTCGATCAACTGCTGCTCGAGCAGCGGAAAGTAAGCGCGGAGCGCTGGACTATCAACCAGACAGCCAGCACAACACCGTGGCCAGGAACCCGCGCGACCCATCCGGTCCGAATACCTCGGCCTACTGCTACGACGTCACGGCTTCGAAGGCCTCGCCAGCCGCAACAGCGCCCGTCTTGCCCTGGCCTCCGGCCTGCCGGCATCCGTCCTCGCGGACCTCACGGGCACGAGCATCAGCAACGCCACACGGTGGACCGGATACGCCAGACGCGACTGGCTCGACTACATCGCGTCCCGCACGCAGATCTGACTGCTCCCCGGTCGACGGCCATGGATCAGAGAGACCATCACGAGATGGGGGCGGTCATAGCACCTCTGCGCATTCGTCGACGAATGCGCAGAGCCGACGAATGAGGCTCAAGAAGAAGGGGGTGGGGTCCGAGTCGCCCTTCATGTGAGGTGCATCCTGGAGCCACTGCTGCCACAGGCCCCCCGGTTCTCGGAAGCGGTCGGCTTGGCCACCTCCAATGTTCAGGTCGATGAACTGGAGAGCGCCCATGACGACGGTCTGGTCGTACGCGAGGTCAGGGCGGCAGAGGTAGCGATCCAGGTAGGCGGCGAGCAAATCAGCGTCGCGCGCCGTTCCGAAACTGGCCAGGGCCACGCAGTAGGCCAGCCCAACGCAGCAGACCTCGCTGGCCAGCAGGAGTGCCCCGAGGTGCTCACGGAACTCGGTCCGGCGGGAGACGGCTACGAGCCAAGCCGCAGTTCTTCGTTCCCGCCAGCCGCCCTCAAGAAGCTTGGCGACCTCATCTGCGGTGATGAGTCCCGCGTCCTCACGAAGGTCTCGCATAAATCGGTAGCACTCAGGACTTTGCATGCGCAGCAAGCCGCCGCCGAGCTTCAGGTAGCGTCGCTCGGGCGTGACGTAACGACGAACCAATGCCAGCAACTCAGCATCGTCGTGAGGATGGCGTATCACACTGGCGATCTTGCCGTGCCGCCTCGGAACAGAGCCAGTCCTCCCTTGCCCCGATGTGAGTGAGTACGGTAGTTGGCACCTGTGCTGAAGTATGCGCTCAGCCCCAAGGCCCGTAGGTCAGCCGCCGTAGAGGCCCCACTCGTCGAGGCCCCCGTAGATGTGCGCTTCGAGGCATTGCGGGGCATCAAGGCCCATGGCCTCACCCCGGTACACGGCGATGAGGGAGTCCTTGCCTCGCCACCACGAGTCGGTCACACCCTGTACTTCGGGGACCGGCTCGAATGCGCCGAGATCCAGTGTGTCGACGGCCTTGCGCTTAACCCTTGTGACGGTCGTGGCCCAGCGGCGGGCATGAGCGGCGAGCGCCAGGGATTCCACCCATCCGTCAGTGCTGGCATGCAGGGGCGTCCACTGGTAGGCGTCGATGCCGAATGTACCGTCGGGGCCGATCATGAAGCTGTAGGCCATGGACACCCGGCAGTCCCCTGCCGGGAACGACCAGCCTTCCGCGGGCACTTCCTCGGGGCAGTCGGCGTCCAGGATGCGCGGACCGCCCTCGTAGAACGGGGCCGGCGGCAGGGCAAGGCCGCCCCAGCGGTCCTGGAAGGCAGCGGCCCGCTCGATCTCCGCAGCGGGGATCCCGTGCTTGATCCACGCGTCGCGGTGACGACGGATGTCCTGCCGGCGAACACGTATGCCCTCCGTCTCGATGAACCGCTGGGCCCTGCGGCTCAGGCCGGCAGGCGCGACCGGGACGGACGATACGGGCTGGTCAGCCATTACCGCTGCTCGCCGTCCCCGGAGTGGAGCACGGCCGACGCGATCTCCCGTACGCGCTCCGGGCTGATTCCTGTGCGCTGCTCGATGGCGAGGGGGTGGTCGGTGGGCTCCAGTTCGACGAAGGGGCGCTCGCCGACCGGACGGGTATGGACGCGCGTCTTCAGGTTGAGCGTCGTCGCCGGGTATACCGGAAGATCGGTGGTGAGCCAGCCGAAGTACGGCTTCTCAGCCTCGCGGCCGGGCCTGTCCCACAGATCCGAGGCTCGGGAGAAGCTCTCTCGGCTGAGCGAGACCCAGACGCCCCAGGAGAACACCTCGGCACTGCCGATGACCGGTATCTCGATCAGGCCCTTCACGAAGTAGTGCTGCCCGCGAACCACGCACTGGTCCGCAGAGAGCAAGCAGTCCTCGGCGTCGGCGAAGGCCGGCTGCCACACGGCGGGGGCCTCTGCCGTGTAGTTCATCGGCAGCTCAGGGTGGTGGGCCCCGCAGCACGCGCAGGTGAACCCCAAATCACTGGTCATGGGCCCGGAGCCTAGCGACGGACTCCAGCCGGACCCGAAGGGGGCTTACTCGGCCACCGCCCTGCGCGGCCAACTACCACGCTCAGTCACAGCTGGCTCCCCCGACGACAGGCGATGGCACGTGGCTTCCTTGGCGCCGGAATACAGCAGCTACGGAACAAGTGCACTCCGCCAACAAACGACCAGGCAGCGGGCCTGGGCGGGAAGGCAGTGGCCTGGACCCCGCGCGACTCCCCGGCATGTTGATGTGGTGTCGCACGAACGGGGAGAGGCGGACGACGTCCTCGTCGCTGACGTCGAAGCCGTCCGCGCGTAGATGGTTCACGGCGGCGTCCAAGTAGCGGGTGTTGAAGAGTACGAGGCTGGGCCGCTACTCCTTCCAACTGCCCGACTTGACCGGTGGACTGCGTCCCCTGCGTGACAAGGACGTTGCCGACGACACATGAGTGACGTCCCGAACCTGTCCTGACCGTCGTCTGCTTGACCGGAGACTTCCTGCTTGCGGGCCCTTGCCCCGAGGGGGACTGGCAGTCGTCACGCCCGCCAGGTCATGACGGCTTCGCGGACCCCTTCGCCCACCTTCCGGCGGGCCCCGATTCAGCCTGTGTCATGCATCACATCCGGCCCATGTCACATCCAGGCCGCCTGCTCCCATCTGGTGGGCGTCAGCAAGCGAGCCGAGGAGGACGGAACGATGAGCGCACGGCAGGAGACCGGGACGGCGAGCATGCACCGCGTGGTGATCCTGGGGGCGGGATATGCGGGCATGGCCGCGGCCGTCCAGCTCGCGGCCAGGGCGCGGCGAAGCGGGGGAGTGCGGGTGACCGTGGTGAACGCGCAGGAGCGGTTCACCGAGCGCATGCGGCTGCACATGACGGCGACCGGGCAGCAGCTCGCCGAGCTGAGCATCCCTCAGCTGCTGGAGGGCACGGGCGCGCAGTTCGTGCGCGGCTGGGTGACGGCGGTGGACCCGGACGCGAAGACCGTGCGGATCGACGATGACCGGGTGCTGCCCTACGACACGCTGGTGTACGGGCTGGGCGGCGTCGCCGACACCTCGGCGGTGCCGGGGGCCGAGGACCACGCCTACACCCTGAGCAGCGGCCAGGACGCCGAGCTGCTGGCCGACCGGCTGGCGCGGCTCGGCAGCGGCACGGTGGTGGTCGCGGGCAGCGGGCTGACCGGCATCGAGGCGGCTGCGGAGATCGCGGAGCGGCACCCGCAGTTGCGCGTCGTGCTGCTGGGCAGGCAGGAGCCCGGTGCGACCATGGCCCCGAAGGCCAAGGCGTATGTGCACGCCGCGCTCCACCGGCTGGGCGTCCAGGTGCGCGCCGGCGTCGAGGTCGTGAAGGTGCTGCCCGACGCGGTCGAGCTGGCGGGCGGGGAGAGCATTGCGGCCGACGCGGTCCTGTGGACGAGCGGCACGCGGACCTCGCCGCTGGCGGCCGCCGCCGGGCTGGCCGTCGACGGGCACGGACGTATCGTCACCGACGCCGCGCTGCGGTCGGTGTCCCACCCCGAGGTGTACGCGATCGGCGATGCGGCCGCGATCCGCCAGGGCTACGGCGTCATGCACGGCACCTGCCAGGGCGGCATGCCGACCGGGGTGCACGCCGCGCTGACGATCGACCGGGTGCTCAGAGGCAGGCACCCCAAGCCGTTCCGCTTCGGTTACTACCACACGCCGGTGAGCCTGGGACGCGGTGACGCCGTGGTGCAGTTCACACGGCCTGATGACAGCCCGCGCCGGATCTGCCTGACCGGCCGCATGGCCGTCCGGTACAAGGAGACGGTGACCGCCTCGCCCTGGCCGACCTACGGCCGTATGAAGAAGATGCCCGCCTCGGGAGCGTTCTGGCCCCGCGGGGGCCGCTTCACCCGGCTCCGGGAGGCCAAGTGACCGACCTGTCCGCCCACCCCGGCCAGCAGGTCTTCCACGAGCACCGGCGGCTGCTGTTCTTCGTGGCCTACCGCCTGCTGGGCAGCGCGGCCGACGCCGAGGACGCGGTCCAGGACGCCTGGATCAAATGGTCCGCCTCCGACCGCTCGCAGGTGGCCGACCCCAAGGCGTACCTGACGCGCATCGTCTCGAACCTGGCGCTGGAACGGTTGCGCTCCACCCGGCACAGGCGGGAGACCTATGTGGGGCCGTGGCTGCCGGAGCCCATCCTCACCGGCAGGGATGCCTCCGAGGTCGTCACGGACGCCGAGTCGGTCTCGATGGCCATGCTGGTGGTGCTGGAGACGCTCAGCCCGCTGGAGCGCGCGGTGTTCGTGCTGAAGGAGGTCTTCGACTTCAGCCACGCCGAGATCGCCGAGGCGGTGGAGCGTTCCGAAGCCGCGGTGCGGCAGGCCTCGCACCGAGCCCGCGAGCACGTGCGGGCCCGGCGGCCGCGCTTCGCCGCCGACCGGTCGCGGCAGCGCGAGGCCACCGAGCGGTTCTTCACCGCCGCGACCGGCGGGGACGTCAACGCCCTGATGGACCTGCTCTCCCCGGACGTCACCCTGTGGACCGACGGCGGCGGCAAGGTCCGCCAGGCCCTGCGCCCGGTTGTGGGCGCGGCCACGGTGGCCGCCTGGTTCGCGGCCATCGGCACCGTCACCTACCAGGGCGTCGAGCCTGCCGACATGAAAGCCGAACTCGTCGAGATCAACGGTGGGCCGGGCATCGTGTTCAGCGGGCCGGGACGCGTGATCGCCACCGTCACCTTCGACTTCGACGCCGACGGTTGTATCACCGCCATCCACAACGTGGCCAACCCGGACAAACTCCAGGCCGTCGCCGACGGCACCGCTTACGACCTCGGAACGCAGTGAGCGTCGTCACCGCATGCTGCCGCCGGGCGCGAGCAGGCTGGTGAGCTCGGCGATTGCCTCGGGGGGCGGCTTGAAGCGGCGGCGGACGTTCTCCGGCTTCTGTGCCGGGACCTCGCCATGAGCATCAGCGGCGAGGCGCCCTGCTCGCCGAGGCGGGTCAGGGCGGAGTGGCGGTACTCGTGCAGATCCCAGCCGGTACCGGGCCCGCGCACCGCGGTGTGCTCGTCCAGCAGGGCGCGGGCCTGACCGTAGGACAGGCGGGCGAACCCGGTATCCGGGCAGACGTCTCGCGCGGAGACCACCTTGCCCGGCTCCGGGCGGCGGTGGGTGACGAGCACGTAGACCGTCTCCAGCACGAAGTCCTCCCGGGTCTGCCCGCGGCGCCGGGTCTTGGCGCGGGCGCCCTTCGCCTTCACCGGTGCACGGCGACCGGCCAAGTCCAGGTCCTCGATGTTCAGCCCGAGGATCTCCTCCGCCCGGGCGGTTGTCTCGTAGAGCATCCGGTAGAAGGTTTTCTCCCGCAGGTGGACCTCGCGGCGGGCGATCAGCCGGTCGATCGCCATCTTCGATCGTGCCGGGGTCTCCGAGTCCGGCACGGCCAGCCGCTTCGACCAGGCCGGCACGGCGGGCGCGTCGTGGCCGCGCTTGCGGCACCAGCTTGAAAGAGCCAGCGATCTTGAACATGGGGGAGCGCCGCCCGGCCTGTGCCGCCCGGGCGGTGCTCACTGCGCTGTCAGCCCCCGGGGGGTCCCTGCACGGATACCTGAAGAGCCTGCAGCAGTAGCCGACCCGCCAACCGCCGCCACCGCGACGGCCGGGCCGGTCGGCCCCGGAGGACAGCCGACGCCGCCTCGGAGCGGAGGCCAACCGCAGCCCGCGACCGGCACCTGCCGCATGCCCTGTCCGCCGTGCACCCCCGCTTCAAGGTGCCCCACCGCGCGGGGCTCGTTGTCGGCCTGGTCGTCGCGGTGCTGGCGGCGACGGTGGACGTGCGCGGCGCGATCGGCTTCTCGTCCTTCGCGGTGCTGGTCTACTACGCGTCGCCAATGCCTCGGCCTGGACGCTGATGCCGTCGGAGAACCGGCCACCCCGCATCGTCCCTGCCGTCGGCCTGGCCGGCTGCCTGCTGCTGGCCTTCACCCTGCCCGTGACGTCCGTGGCGTGGGGTGCGGCAGTGCTGGTGCTGGGGGCTGCGGCGTACGGAGTGCGGTATGCGGTGAACGCACGCCGCACCTCGTAGGGCCTATGGAGCGTCTTTGCCCAGGGACTTCACGGGCCAGTTCGGCCAGTGCCTTGGGGCCGGCCTCTGTGGCCGTGTAGACGCGCCGGACACGGCCGTCGACGACTTGCTGTTCGGAGACCAGGAGCCCGTCGGCCTCCAGCCGGTGCAGCGTCGGATACAGCGTTCCAGGACTGATGTCGTAGCCGTGGTACGCCAGTTCCTCCGCCATCCACGCGCCGTGGATCTCCCCTTCGGCGGCATGGTGAGGATGTGCAACCGCACTGCGCCGCGCTGGAATTCACGCACCGTCCACCTCCACGCCGCCCCACTCGATAGCGACGAAACCGATATCGGCCTTCGAGTCCACGCGCCGCAGAAAGGCGGGGGAGTGGTCGGCCGACCGCTCCCGTCGACCGATGGACGGGCCAGGTCGCACCCACGCAAGTGAGAGCGAGCGGCCAAGATGCGGCACGGCAGACTCGCGCACGAACCATCCTGCCGAGCCTGCGTACAGGTGAAGTGCTCGCCCCTACAACGCTCGAACGAACGTGCAACATGACGCCCTCGCGCAGGCGCGGCATCCGGCGTCGGGGCGAGCTAGATTGTCCTACCGCAGTCGATCAGTAGCACACAGTGACCGAGCGGGCCTCCCGTGTCTGCGGAGGTCGCCCCTGAGAATCAGGGAAGGGAGCAGAACTGTGCCGATCTCTCGTCGCGATGCCCTCAAGCTGGGTGGCGGGTCCCTGATGGTCGGCGGTGGGGCCAGCTTGGTCGCCGCTTGCAGCCCGACGGCGGCGTCCGACACGTCGGCTTCCGTCAAGGCGGACTACACGGTGCGGATCGCGACCGGGCGCGTCGAGCTCGCGCCGGGCACGGTCGTGACGACCACGACGTACAACGGTCAGTTCCCCGGTCCGCTGTTGCGGTTCACCGAGGGCCGCCCGGTCGTGGTCGACGTTCACAACGACACCGGCACGCCCGAGCTGCTGCATTGGCACGGGCAGCGGGTTCCCGCCTCAGTGGACGGGGCGTCGGAGGAGGGCACGCCGTTCATTCCCGCGCATGGGATGCGGCGCCTGGCGTTCACGCCGGGACCGGCCGGTTTCCGCTTCTTCCACACGCATGTGGCAGCCTTCGGCGATCTGAACCGTGGCACGTACACCGGTCAGGCAGGGCCGGTCTACATCGAGCCGAAGACCAACCTCGGGGCCTACGACCAGGAGGTCTTCCTGACGCTGAAGGAGTTTGAGCCCTCCCTCAGTCACGGCGGGGACATGGCCCAGGACTTCCTGGCCGGGACCGAGGTGCCGGAGTTGAGGCAGCGGGGTGAGAAGGCGATGGCCGATTCGTTGGCCCGGGGCATGCCGCACGGCAACGAGGTCGGCTACCGCGTTTTCAGCATCAACGGCCGCAAACTCGGCCACGGGCAGCCGGTCAAGGTCAAGGTCGGGCAGCGCGTGCTGTTCCACGTCCTCAACGCCAGTGCCACCGAGATCCGCAGCCTGGCCCTGCCCGGCCATACCTTCAAAGTGGTCGCCCTCGACGGCAACCCCGTACCCCGCCCGGCCGACGTGCCGGTGCTGTGGATCGGCACCGCCGAACGCGTCTCGGCCCTGGTGGAGATGAACCACCCGGGCGTGTGGATCCTGGGAGATCTGGCCGACGACGACCGCAACGCCGGCATGGGCGCCGTGGTGGAATATGCCGGCCGCAGCGGCAGCCCTCAATGGGCTGCACCGCCAAAATCCAAGTGGGACTACCGCACCTTCGCCCATCCCGGCACCGCCACTCAGCGGCCCGACCACACGTTCGACCTGCTGGTGGAGAAACGCAACGCCGCCGACAAGGGCTTCAACATCTGGACCCTCAACGGCGTGCCCTTCTCCATGGACACCAACAAACCGGTCCTCGATGTCGAACGCGGCAAGCGGTACCGGATGCGGTTCCGCAACGCCACCGACGACATCCACCCCCTCCACCTGCACCGCCACACCTTCGAGGTCACCCACATCGCCGGCACCCCCACCCACGGCCTGCACAAGGACGTCGTCATGCTCGGCGGCTACCAGCGCCTCGACTTCGACTTCACCGCCGACCAGCCAGGACTGTCCCTGTTCCACTGCCACCAGCAGCTCCACATGGACTATGGATTCATGATCCTGCTGCGCTGCCGCTGAAACCGTGCCGCCCGCCGCTGAGACCGGATGATCGTGCTCGGGGTTCCTGCCTAGGTCTGCGATGCCCCGAACCGTCTGGAGCAGCGCCATCAACCCCCGGGAGAGAGTCCTCATGGCCAACAAATCCTGGCGCGATCTGCGTCCACCGTCTGCTACATCGGGCGACGACGACGGCACCACCGGATACATCGAGTACTTCCAGGTACGGCAGTTGCACACGCTTCAACGGCCGGCAACGGAATCCGCCTACGACATGGGCTTTGTGGTGAGCTCACAGGTGATGGAGCTCTACTTCGGGCTGCTGTGTCATGAGCTCGCCCGAGCGCGACGCGAAGTCCATGACGACGACGTCTGCGCCGCCTCCCTCACCCTGCGCCGGAGCGTCAGCCATCTGCGTGCTCTGGAGGGCACCTGGGAAAGCTACGCGGACATGACGCCCGCGGACTGGAACCCCATCAAGGCTCGGCTGGGAAAGGGCGAGTCCTCCTCGGTCCACTCGTACATGTACCGGCACATGGCGTTCCTGCTGGGCCTGAAGTCCTCCAAGATGCTGGAGCCGCACCGGTCCACCCCGCTGATCCACAAGGGGCTTCAAGAGGCGCTCAGCGCGCCCAGTCTGTACGACGAGGTTCTGGCGCTGTTGGGGCGCAGAGGGCTGCCGTTGCCCGAGGAGGTCGTTCACCGCGACTTTGCCGAACCGTACGTCCCTCGGCCAGAGGTCGAGGCAGCATGGGTGCGGGTCTACCGCGAGAAATCATTCGCAGCGCTACAGGCGCTGGGCGAATTGCTGACCCAGGTCAGCGAGCACTTCACCCGGTGGCTGCAAAGACACCTCACCGTGACGGTACGCACTTTCGGCGCCAAGCCGGGCTACTACGGTACGGACGCCGTCGCATGGCTGCGCCGCGGCCTCGACCAGCCCGTCTTTCCCGAATTGTGGAGCTCGCGTACCTCCATGTGATCACCGATGTACCGAAGCGCCCTTCATGGCATCCGACCGACCTGATGCAACCGATCGTGCCCGGTGTCGGAGCGGGGCGCCTGAAAGACGACGCCCTGGCCCAGCTGTCCGATCTGAAGACCGGCTCTCGAACGAGCAGCACGTGCTGGAGGGTGCACGAGAAGGGCGCCGGTGGGGGCCGGGTGCGGCGTGGCCAGGGCCTCGTCGCCAAACTGGGCCAGTTGAACAGGGACGCACGACGGCGCGCCGCAACACGGAGCCCGCAACGGCGAGCCGGCCTCAGCGCCCTCGACAGCCCTCAACCGCGGTGTCAGTGGTGAACATGTTCGGTGCCTTGCTGATCACCAAGCTGCCGGACCGTAGGCCGATACGGCTTCAGCTCACATTGACGTGCTCCCTGGCCTGAAGTCCAGGGATCCGGCCTGGATCGTCTGACCCTTCCGGGGGCTTCCTGCTTCACCACGCTGTGCGGGGGTTCACCACGGTGACCTTGGTTCCAGGGGCGACCCGAAGTTTCGCCGGGCTGATGGCGAAGCCCCTGATCACGATCCGCGCCGACGCGGGCCCCCCGCCGG
Organism: Streptomyces sp. NPDC003393; assembly: GCF_053589015.1. NCBI lineage: Bacteria > Bacillati > Actinomycetota > Actinomycetes > Kitasatosporales > Streptomycetaceae > Streptomyces > Streptomyces sp. NPDC003393. The sequence continues at coordinate 131,759 of NZ_JBSFRB010000017.1, forward strand.
TGTTTGTAGGCGAAGGGTTGGCGGTGCCGTCACGCGTTCACGCCGACCAGAGTGAGCAGGACGAGGGCGCAGGCTCCCCCGAAGGCAAGCAGGGCGCGGCCCACACGCGGAGATATCAGTGCCATACCGGACAGACCTTTCCGGGCCGGTGATCAGGGCGGGCGGACGTCGGCCGTGCCACTCAGGGTCGCCCTCCTGGACGCCGCTCGCTCTGCCCATACGGCCGGCCGCCTCGCCCGCTCACCCGAAGGGGGCGCAAAGCGTCATCTTCCCGGAAACCGGCGGCGCGCACTGCCGACGGACACCCACGATCAAAGCCGCTGGGCAGGACCCGCCACGACTGGCTGTCGATGGGCCGCGCGGATCAGCGCCCGCAGTCGGGCCAGCGGCTCCGACTCAGCCCAGCGCCGGGGTGAGGCGGCTCAGCGGCACCTTGCGGCGGTGGGGGCGCGCCGCGCTGGTGCGTAGGCCCATCAGGTGCGGAACCGACACCTCTGGGACCCGCCTCGCCGGCGCGTCGTTCTCGTACGCCTCCGGGACCAGGAAGGCTCCGGCGGGGCCGACGTGCAGAGCCTGGTTGCTCATGTCGTACTCCTTACGCATCTCGCCCGGTAGGGCGGCCGCCCGGCTCTGGAAGCCGAAGCGGAGCCTCACGCCGAGCCCACACCGCCGACGCTCGATGGGTTGAGTGGTGTCGCCGACGTCCTCGCCGCTGTGAAAGCTCTCGGTCACGGAAGAGAGAATGACCCGTGATCATGAAAATCGTCTGAATCGACCCTAAGAAGACCGATAAGACCATGTATGGGTGATATGGAAATGCTCAGTGTGAAGTCATCGCCGGGCTCGGACAACGCCCCGGTCCGAGCGGCACGGCAGCGTCGGCACGCCCCACGTTTCGACTGTCCCGCTGATCAGGGTCGGATCGGCCAGTCACTGCAGCGGGACCCGACCACGACGAGGAGGAACCCGTCGTACTGCGGGTGCTGCACCCGCGCGCACGGGCCGGTGCCGGCCAGTCCGTCGTGCTGGGCGGCCTCGTGCTTGACCTATCAGGCGGCCGCAATCAGCCAGAACCCTGCGCGACGGCAACGTAGCAGGCCAGGCGGAACGGGCAGATGCGGATCGCCCGACCGGCCGGTCGTGTCGTTCCACAGGTGGGCGCCGACAGTCGGCCTCCAGGGCAGGGCGGTAGCCGGTAGCGAGTAGCTGGGTGAGACGGGCGACCTCGGCGGCCAGCAGGGCGCAGGACTGGTTGCGGTCGCGTAACCGTTCAGGTCGCGCGGGAAATGTTCGTCTGCGGCGAGCACGTGGGCCCGGGCACGCCGACGCATCGGTGAAAGGCTGCTGCGGTGGCTGTCTCCCCGCGGCGGCGGGGGAGGACCCGGTTCGCTGGGCCGCGCTCGGCGTGCACGTCATCCTGTACGGCGGGCTGTTGGCCGGCGGGTTCGCGGCCGGTGAGACGCTGCTCGTCAACGGGGCGACCGGCAACCTCGGCAGCAGCGCGGTCGCGGTCGCGCTCGCCAGGGGGGCCGTGTGGTCGCGCCGGGTTGCGACTCCCGCCGAGCGCACCCAGTGCGGCAGCGCGCGCGGCAGCCATCACCAGCGGGAAGTGCCGCGGGGCCGCCGCGCCGACGACACCGAGCGGTTCTCGCTTTCCGAGGGAACCGGGCGTACCACCGGCCGTCGTTCAGGCCCGGGTGCAGCCGCCGTCGGCGAAGAGTTCGGCGCCGGTGACGAACGACGAGGCGTCCGAAGCCAGGAAGAGGGCGGCCTCGGTGATTTCCTCGGCGTCGGCCAGCCGCCCCAGTGGCACGGTGGCCTCGGCGAACTGGTCGGCGCCCGGTCCCGCGGCGTCCAGCAGGCCAGGGGTCCGCGTGGGTCCCGGGCTGAGCACGTTGACCCGGAATCGGCGCTCCCGTGACTGTCGGGCCCAGTTGTGCACGAGGTTGCTCACCGCCGTCTTGGAGGCGCTGTAGACCTCGAGCTGCTCATTGGGTCGCACACTGTTGCTCGAGCCGACGACCAGGATGGAGACGTTCTCCGCCAGCGGCGGAAGCGCCTTCTGAACGGTGAAGAGTGTGCCCTTGACGTTGACGGCGAGCGTCCGGGCGACGTTCGCCTCGGTGTGGGCGCCGAGCGCGGCGTCCGCGGCGATGCCCGCAATCTGGTCGCCGATACGCAGCGTGGCCTCGGCGGCCTACCGCCTGACCCGCAGAAGTCCACAGACCGATCCTGAAGAAAACCTGTCGTGGTCACAGTAGACATCGGCTCATCGCAGGGTTACGGTTTCTGTTGTACTCAGGAAGTCGATGAGGGCACGGCAGAGACGAACTGCCGTGCATGCACGTCAGGCAAAACCCGGCCCGAGGGCCGTGAGCAGTACCCGCGTTATCCAGCAGTACAACCGAGTAACCGAGGTAAGGAGCAGAACGCCATCAGGATCGCCCGGGCGAGGACGACGTCAGCCCGGGTACCGCAGACCTCGGATTGGAAGGTGGTCCCCGGTCACGCATTCACGATCCCCGCAGCCCCGCCCTCCCAGGCGGAACCTGCGGACACACAAGGCCGGCGCTCTGAGCCGGTAGATGGTGTTGAAAGCTCGGGGCCCGGGTGCCAGTTCGGTACCCGGGCCCCCCGACGCGTCCCCTGGAAGAAGAGGTCTATGCCCCCTCGCAGTACCCGCCCCGTCGCCCCTCTTGACGACGACGACTACCCCGCCTACACCATGGGCCGGGCCGCCGAGATGCTAGGCACCACTCCCGCCTTCCTCCGAGCCCTCGGCGAACACCGCCTGATCACCCCCCTGCGCTCCGAAGGCGGTCACCGCCGCTACTCCCGTTATCAACTGCGCATCGCCGCCCGCGCCCGCCAACTCGTCGACCAGGGCACCCCCATAGAGGCCGCCTGCCGCATCGTCATCCTCGAAGACCAACTCGAAGAAGCCCAGCGCATCAACGAGCAACTACGCACTCAGGGCGGCGAGTCACAGCCGAAGACCAAGGCCTGATCAGAACGCCAGGCCACGGGCGGACACCGACCGTCCGCGAGCGAAGCCGTCTTCACCAGACTTTCCTGCCTCTGACCTTGCGAGAGTGCCCCGTCCTTCAGGGCGGGGGTGAATCGCATCTCTAGCCCGCTCTGACCTCGGCCGTTGGCATGGATCTGCACTGTTGAGCCGCGCCTGTGGCATCCCGTGCTCAGTCCGGCCGCTTCTGCTGCGCGATGTAGTCCTTGACCACCCGGAGCGGCGCGCCACCGCACGAACCCGCGAAGTACGACGGCGACCAGAACCGGCCCTGCATGATCGCCCGGTTCACCCGGCCTGTGAACCCTGGACACCGCGTACCGGAACTTCTTCGACGGCCTGAAGGGTGGATCGCGGAGGGCAGGTCCTTCACCCCGCCGTCCGCGGCACGCCGCACCCACGGCTGACCCCCGAAGTCGATGTCCGGGTAGATGCACACGTACCCGGACGGGCAGTCAGTCGATCCCGGCACGCGCCGGGCCGGCGCCGCCGGTGGCCGATGCGGGTTCGCCGGGGCCGGTGAGGGCGCCGGGGTGAGGAAACGGTCATGCACTTTCGATGGCCGTCACTCCCGCACGAGCGGAAGACGCGGCGTCGACGACGGCGCGGGTCGGGATGTTGGTGCGGCGGCGGATTCGATACACCGGCGCCCTGGGGCAGGGCATGTCTCGGTCTGCGTGAAATAGAGGTGAGAGAAGGAATTCCGGTTTCGTGATGGCGAAAGAAGCGCATCGCGCGACAAGCGGCTGCGTGTGCCGCTTGAAACTCTGGTCGAGCCCGAGAGGAGCGAAGCTGAAACGATTGCCTCGTTCCGGCCGAACGTCAATGGGCTCTTCAGGGTGGTGGCGCGAAAGACCCGGGCTGAAGAGTGACGGCGCATCAGGGGTGCGGGAGAAGGGCTCGGGAATCACCTGAGAGCGCCTGTGCCGCGGTGCCGGACGCCGCCGGGCGGCGGTCAGCTCAGCGTTCCGGTGATCTCGGCCGTGAAGACGTCCGCGTCCCCCTGCCGGCCGGTGACCAGGACCCGGGCGGCGCTCTCGCCGGTGCTGGGGGCCGGGGCGGCCTCGAGCCGGCACGGCGCGTCGAACTCGGCGTAGCGCAGGAACGCGGCGTGCAGGTTTGACGGCGAGAACGCGTGCGGCCGTGCGAGGCTGCAGGCGGCCTGGCGCGCGGCCTCCAGCAGCACCATGCCGGGGATGTGGTCGGCGTTGTGGTCGAACAGGATCGGGTGCCGCGGGTCGGGGTCGACCAGCCAGTGACCGGGGCGGCCGGTGGGGGAGAGCACCACGTCGAAGGGCAGGATCCGCCCGTAGACCGAGGGCGCCTCGGGGCTCGGGGGGGTCATCCGGCCGATGCGCTGGGCGCCTGCGGCCGCCCCGCGCAGTCGCCGGTACGTCGCCGGGGCGATGCAGGAGAAGCGGCCCCCGCCGGAAGCGCACAGCAGGCCGTTACGCTCGACGTCGATGTGCATGGTGAACTCCGACAGGCGTCTGCCCTTCCACGCCATGTCGGTGCAGGACGCCTTGAGGGTCAGGTCGCTGGGGACCGCGCCGATGAGCAGGCGCTCCGCATGCGTGGTGACCTTTATGTCCCACATCAGGAACTGATGGCCGAGGGGGACGCCTAACTCCGCATGGGCGAGGTAGAGCCCGACCTGGCGGATGGTCTCCACCGCCTGCATCGGGTCGTGGCGGGTGCCGTCGGCGCTGGTGAAGAAGGTGTGGGCCCGCGGCCACTGACCGGTGAGCGAGTAGTGCGTGTCGTCCAGCTTCTCGCAGCCGGTCAGGAAGACCTCCGCGAGGCTCGAACGGTGCACGTACTCACGCGGGACCGTCGTGGTCAGCCGGGGCATGGTGGTGGTGTCGGGCGATTGGGGTCTCTTGGTCTGCTGCGCGGGTATCGCGCGGTCGTCCTCTTGAAGCGTCAGGAGGGTCACCTTGTCTCCGTCTCTCCGTCGGAATGGGGCGGGCAAGACGTGCAGGATCCATAAGATACGGACCTACCGGTTTTCTTTTCAAGTGTGCTTGGCCAACGGAGTGTTGGTGAAATTTTCCGCTGTGGCGCATGGAACGTATTCGTCGTTTCCGTGGCGCACGGCGAGAAGATCCACAGCAGAAGCGGAGGGCTGTCCGGTTGGCGCGGCTGCGGAGCGTCACGGTTGCGGCATCTCGCGGCCGGGCTCGTCCGAGGCTATAGTAAAACCGGATCTGCGGTTTATTTCCTGGATCCTCGACGGTGAACAGTGCCTCCGCGTTGCCTGAGCAAGATCGTTTCTGCCCTTGCCACCTGGGAGACAGTGATGTCAAAGCCGCAGTGTCCGTACGCCATCGACCCGTCGGGGACGGATGTCCAGGGGGAGGCCGATCTGCTGCGGCAGCGAGGGCCGGTCACCCCTGTGGAGCTGCCCGGCGGCGTGCGGGCCTGGGCGGCCACCGACCCTGAGGTGATCCGGGGGCTGCTGACCGACCCGCGCGTCTCCAAGGACGCCTACCGCCACTGGCCCGCCTGGATCGACGGGGAGATAGCACAGACCTGGCCACTGGCCATCTGGGTCTCGGTGCAGAACATGTTCACCGCGTACGGCCAGGACCACCGGCGGCTGCGCAGGCTGATGGCCCCGGCGTTCACCGCGCGGCGGATCTCCCTGCTGCGGCCGCGGATCGAGGAGATCGCGGCCGTCGTCCTGGACGAGCTGGCCGCGAAGGAGGTGCCGGATGTGCCACTGGACCTGCGTGCCAGGTTCGTGGACCACCTGCCGCGCGAGGTGATGGTCGAACTGTTCGGCGTGCCCGACAGGTTCCGTGAGCCGCTGCAGCGGATCATCAACGGCTTCTTCGACACGGGGATGTCGCTGGAGGCCGCGCAGCGCAACCACCAGGATCTGTACCGGACCATGGGCGAGCTCGTCGCCTTCAGGCGGCGTACCCCCGGCGACGATCTGACCAGCCATCTGCTGTCGGCGGGCGACGAGGAGAGCGGTGGGCCGCTGAGCGACAAGGAGCTCATCGACAACCTGATCCTGATGCTCAGCGCGGGCAACGAGACCATGGTCAATGTCCTCGGCAACACGGCGGCCCTGCTGATGGCCCACCCCGACCAGCTCGCGCTGATCCGTAGAGGGAAGGCGAGCTGGGGCGACGCGGTCGAGGAGTCGGTGCGGATGAAGGCGCCGGGTGCGACCGGGATCCTGCGCTACGCCGTCGAGGACGTCCCGGCGGGGAACACCGTGATCCCGAAGGGCGAACCGCTGGTCATCTCGTTCGCGGCGGCAGGCCGCGACCCCGCCGTGCACGGAGCCACGGCGGACCGGTTCGACATCACCCGCGAGGCGCGCCGCGAGCACCTCTCCTTCGGCCACGGCACGCACTACTGCATCGGGGCCTCGCTCGCCCGGCTGCAGGCGGAGGTGGTCCTCGAAGCCCTGTTCACGCGCTTCCCCGACATCTGCCTCGCGGTGCCGTTCGAGGAACTGCGCCCGGTGGAGTCGTTCATCTCCAACGGGCACCGCGAAGTGCCGGTGCTACTCGGCCGGCCGGCCGGCTAGTGTCCGTCACGGGCAGCGTCTGCCCGTGACGGAGCGGCGTTTTGGTGCGTGCTCTCGGTGTGCCGGGGCGGAAGCCCTCGTACAGGGGCGTACGTGGGCTTCGGGCCGGTGCGGCGAGAGGGCGTGCAAGGCGTCGCGACGGGGCGGACGTCGCCTGCTGGGGACTGGAGCCGCGCAACTGCCTCTGCCGGGCCAGGAGTGCGGGCACGCTCAGCCTCAAAGGAAGAGGTCTGCGTGGTCCTGTGCCCAGGTGCGGTAGGCCGTCGGGGGCCGGCCGAGCAGGTCGGCCATCGCGTCGCCGTGCAGCGCCTTGCCCCCGGACGCCTGCAGGGCCGCCCGCTCGAGCAGCGCCTCGACCGCCGCGGGCGGAAAGCGCCGGGACAGCTGGTCGCGTGCCTCCTGGAGCGTCCACTGCCTGAAACGCAGGGGGCGGCCCAGCACGTCGGACAGGATGTGCGTCTGGTCCCGCGCGGTGAGGTGCTCGGGCCCGGCCAGCGTATAAATCCTTCCCCCGTGGCCCGGCTCGGTGAGGGCGCGTACGGCGACGCGGGCCACGTCGCGGGGATCGACGGGTGCATTGGGGGCATCGCCGTACGCCGCGTACACCGTGCCGTTCGCGCGGATCCCGGAGCTCCAGGCCAGCGTGTTCGACATGAACGCCCGTGGCCTGAGCAGAGTCCAGGTCGTTCCGGCGGATCGCACGGCCGCCTCGATCGCCCGCTGCCGGCGCGTGATCATGTCGTCGATGTCGTCGTCGACCACCGCGGCCGACAGCTTGACCACGTGGACGACGCCCGTGGCGGCGGCCGCCTCCAGGAACCGCTCGTCGTGCGGCTCGGTGGGGTGGTTCGTCACCAGGAACGCGGCACGTACGCCGCGCAGGGCCCGGCGCAGCGCCGCCGGATCGCCGTAATCCGCCGCCGCCGTCTCCACGAGGGGGCCGGTCAGGGCAATGTGCTCGGGCCGCCGCGCCAGCAGCCGGAGCGGGTGCTTCGCCGCGAGCTGCCGGGCCACCTCGCTCCCCAACGTGCCCGTAGCGCCCGTCACCAGGATCAACGGATTCCTCCGATCTTTCGCCGGCCGTGTGCCGCGGTCGACCGTACCGGCAGGCAGACGGCCCTGTCCGGCGTACCAGGTGCGGAGGAGGCGTGGACGGCGCGCGGAAGAGGGTTCGGAATCAGCCGAATCGGAACTTCCGATTTCGCATGGCGGCGCAGGTGGCGCCGGGCCGGGGGCGCCGGGCCGGGGACGCCGGTGTCCCGGTGAGGGGCGAGCGACGCGCCTGCCGGGCCCTGAGCGGCGACGCGGCGAGGGCCTGTGAATCGAGCCAGTGACCTCTGGAAGACCGCCGAGCCAGGCTTGTGAATATACGGACTACCTGGTTTGGTTCTATAAGCTGCTGCAGAACATTTTGCGGCACAGCAACGATCTGGAGGATTCATAGTGGTGCGACAGGAGCGGGCGAGGCGCACCCGGGAAGCGATCTTGGAAGCGGCGGCGCAGGTCTTCGACGAGCGGGGCTACCAGGCCGCCACGATCGGCGAGGTGCTGAACCGGTCCGGCGTGACCAAGGGAGCGCTGTACTTTCATTTCCCGTCCAAGCAGGCCTTGGCGCAGGGCGTCCTCCAGGAACAGTTCCGGGGCGCGAGGCTGGTGCCCAGAGCGAGCAAGCTGCAGGAACTGGTGGACATGGGGCTCGCCCTGGCCCATCGCATGCGGCACGACTCGCTGGTCAGTGCCTCGGCCCGGCTCAGCCTCGAAGCGCAGATGACCGAGGTACTCGGCAACTCGTACACCACGACCTGGCTCGACATCACCGAGCAGCTGTTCCGTGAGGCCCGCGAGCAGGGGGAGTTGCTTCCTCATGTCGACCCGGCCGAGTCCGCTTGGACCTTCTCCGCGGCCTGGACCGGTGTCCAGATCTACTCCTTCAACCTGTCGGGCAGGGACGACCTGGAGGCCCGTGTGTCCTCGCTCTTCGCGCATCTGCTGCCGAGCGTCGCGGTGCCCGCGGTCCTGAGCAGACTGGAGTACAGCCCCGAACGGGCCGCCCTCGTGGCGGACGAAAGCAGACGGCTGGCCGCGCAGGAGGAAGCGGAGCCGAAGGCCGGGGCCTCCGTCTGATCCCGTTCCCCGATCGGAACATCAGCCTCCCTCCAGTGCCGACGCCGATCGTGCCGGCAGGATGACGGCGCACCCCGTTCACCGGGTCGTACGGTGCCCACTCCCCGACGACCTCGACCTGCCGCACGGCCCCGGTGCCGCCCGCGCCCTGCGCCGGGCCTGCACCGTTCCTCTGAACGTATCGTGCACTAACAAACCATCCGTGCGGTTTAATAGATCTCCTGAGTGAGGCACACTTCTCGGAGGACCCCTGGCTGCCTTAGTGAACTCAGGGGGTCCTCGAAAGCCGTGCCCTGTCAGTCGCAGTCCCCGAGCCCAGAATGCGAAGAAATACTACCGCTCAGGCGGTTTGTTTGGAGGCGGTCGTGATGGTCAAGCAGGTCCGGGCTGCACGCACGCGTGAGGCTCTGATCCGTGCGGCGGCGGAGGCGTTCGCCGACGACGGGTACGTCCTGGCATCATTGCCCGCGATCAGCAAGCGTGCGGGCGTGAGTACGGGGGCCCTGCATTTCCACTTCGCCAGCAAGGACATCCTGGCCGCCGAGGTGGAGAATGCGGCGGCCGAGCGCATCGCCAGGCTGGCCGAGCGCTGCCGGGCGGCGACCGACACGACCCTGCAGTCCCTCGTGGACACCTGCGCCGGGCTGTTGCGCGCGCTGTCCGACGACCCCGTGGTGCGCGCCGGATTCCGGCTGAGCGGGGACCCGTCCCGCAAGAACGACTCGGAGTTGCTGCACTGGTGGCACGGTCGGGTGCGCGATCTCGTGGCGGAGGCGCAGGGGGCGGGCGAGCTCGAGCGGACCGTCTCGGCGGACACCGCGACGACGGTGATCGTCTCCGCCACGGTCGGCTTCGGTGTGCTCGGCGCCGCGGACCGCAGCTGGCTCTCGGCCGGACGCGTCGCGCCGTTCTGGTCGTTCCTCGTGCCGCGCCTGGCGACGGCACCGCACCGCGTGCTGATGCCGGCTGTCGTGGCCCGCCCGGAGGCGCGTCAGGCCGACTAGACAGCGCACATGGTCTGTTATTGCCCCGGGCGGGTGGGGTGCGGACGCCCCCCTGTGCGGCCGCGTACGCGGGTGGCGCAGGCTCGCAGGGGCGGTCGATCGTGGCGCCCCTCGCCAGGAGTTGACAAACCGTTCGTGCTGTTTCTTTGCCGGGGGTCGCTGGAAGAACACTCCAGAATGCAGCGGCAGTCGAGGGGGAGACAGCGTGGACATCGACGTACTCGGCGCACTCGCGGTGCGGGAGCAGGGTGTCTCGCCTCGCACCGACCGCCCCCGGGGGAAATCGAGCAGTGCCGGGCGCGAGGAGTTCAAGCGGCTGCGGCGGCCAGGACCGTGAACGGCAGCGGACGATCAAGATCCTGAAAAGCGACCGCCTTCTTCGTGAAGGAGAACGACCGGTGAGCGAGTCGTACGGTTGATCCGCGCGGAGATGGCGAACTACTCCGATCGTCCTGCTGTGCCGGGTCCTGCGCGTGGCCCGCTCCTCCTGCTGCGCCTGGTGCGAGGGCGAGGCGGCCCGCCAGGAGCGCCGGGCGGCCAACGGCGCGCTCGCCCACGAGATCACCCGGTCTCTTGCGAGGCAGTCTCGGCGTTCGTGCCGGGGAGGAATGGCATCCCGATCCCGTGTCGGCGGCGCGGAGCGTTGCCGCATCAGGCTCCCGGGGCGCGGAGCGCCCCGACAGCCGGCCCGGCGGGGCCGGGCGGGGGTGAACGCGTGTACTCCTGTTCGCTGGTCGGGGTGAGGGTGGGGGAAAGGGGTGCGGGTGTGCGGGTCTCGTCCGTACGGTCTGGCGGTGGCGGTCGGCTGATCGGAACAGGGCAGGGGGTGGGGCGGTGGTGCGGGAGGCCGGGGAGGCGGCGGGGGCACGCGCGCGTTACGCCTGCCGGTTGCGGGTGTCGGCGACCGCTCGTGCGGGGCTGGAGGCGGAATGGGCGCGCTGCCGCTGGGTGTGGAACGAGTGCGTGGCCCGCTCCACGAAGGCCCACGCCCAGAAGGAGGCGTGCGGGGCCGGCCTGCTGGACCGGATGCTGACTCGGGCCCGTGCGGTGACTCCGTGGCTGGCCGCCGGTTCGTCGGTGCCGCAGCAGCAGACCGTCCGCGACTTCGCCGCCTCCCGCGCCAAGGCGCTGAAGGACATCAAGGGCCGGCTGCCGGTGAACCGGCGGGCGGGCATGCCCCGGCACAGGAGGAGGCACCGGGCGCGGCCGACGCTGAACTGCGCCCGGCGCGGCTTCCGCCTCAAGGACGGGAGCCTGCGTCTGGCGGGCGGGATCGTCCTGGGGGTGGTGTGGGCGAAGAAGGTGGTTTGCGGCCATGACGTGATCGCGGTGGAGGACTTCCGGCCCAGATTCCTGGCGAGGTCGTCGATGGCACGCAGGGCGGCGGACGCCGCGATCGACGCCACCCAGCGGGCTCTGATCGAGATGGGCCGCAAACACGGCCGGGACATCCGGCTGGTGCATCCCGCGCACACCACGATGGACTGCGGCCGGTGCGGAGCGGGAACCAAGCACGCACTGCCGCTGTCCGAACGCACCTACACCCGCACCGCGTGCGGGGCCGTCTCTCCCCGGGACAAGAACTCCGCGCGGGTGATGCTCCTCCGGGCAGGTCTGGACCCGGCTGGTGTCGAGGGCGCAAGACCGCCCGGAGCGCTGCTCCGGGAGGCGGCCTGAGCCAGGAATCCCCTCCCCCTTCAGGGAAGGGAGCAGTCAAGACGCCCTTCTTGCGTCCTCAACGCGTTGCGTGCGCAGGGGCGGGGGCAGGGCCCGGGTCAGGAGCAGCCGGACCCCGGCGCCGACACCGGTGTCAGGGGCAGGGTGCGCCGGTCCTCGGCGCGGGCGGCGGAGAGCAGTTCGCGGCCCTTGTCCGTCATGAGTTCCGGGCGCCAGAGGGTGCCGCCGTCGAGTTCGACCGTGACGCCGCTGACCCCCTCGACGACGCCCACCTTCTGCTCGATCGATTGCATGATGGTCGGCACCGCCATGCAGAACGGCGCCGTCAGGCTGATGCGCACCGTCGCGTGCCCGCCGGGGGCGACGGTGACCTGGCGGATCAGGCCGAGGTCGACGAGGCTCATCGGGCGTTGCCAGGACTGGCTGCAGGGGTCGTACACGTCCTGGAGCGCGGTGTGCACCCGCTCGGTCGTGTCGGTCGTCTCGATCGTCTCGGCGGGCGCGGTCACGACGCGTCCGCCCACTGCTCGGGGCGCATGGCGCGCCAGTTCGACCACATGGCGCGGTTCCCGCCGTGCTCCGCGCGGGCCTTCGCGAACTCGTCGTCCTTGATCCGCTCGGCCGCCTGCGGCAGGTCGATGCCCGCGATCCGCGCGTAGTTGCCGGCCAGGAACGCGGCTCGCTGCTCGTGCGTGATCTGTTCCAGGCCGTAGCGCTCCAGGATCTGGTCCGAGAAGGTCAGGCGCGCCATCTTTTCCAGGACGGGCTGCGGGTGGAAGTGCAGGGCGCCGGAGGCGTAGATGATCTTCTCGGCGCCGCCGAGGGAGATCATCTGGGCCAGGGCCTCCTCCACGTACCCCATGCCGTGGGCCAGGATCGCCGAGGTGATCTCGAGGTTCGCGTAGACGTTGGGCAGCCGCATCAGCGCCATGGCGACCTCCTCCACGAACGGCGGCAGGCCGGCGTGGACGATCTCGAAGGAGAGGTCGATGTGGCGGATGGCGACCGTCTCCAGGTCGTCGATGCCGAAGGGGCCCAGCGGCACGAGACCGTTGGGTACGATCTTGTGCAAGGCGATGATTTTGATGCCGAGCTCCTTGGCGAGCTCGAACAGTGGCGCGAACTCAGGGTCGTCCAGGCGCCAACTCAGGTCCGGGGAACCGGCGTTGGGGTACATCTTGATGCCGATCGTGCCGGGCACCTGGGCCACCTGCTCGCGCAGATCGCGCAGACACGCCTCGATGCCCAGGGCCGGATTGATCCCGGCGTAGGGCACGATCCGGTGCGGCCACCGCTCGGCCAGCACCCGGTTCTTCTCGCCGTTGCACAGACCGTCCTCGAAAACGGCGTCGATGCGCAGCCGGTGGTTGACCGCCATGTCGACGTCGGACTCGGTGAACAGCGTGTGTGCGAGCAGCTCCGGCGGCCAGTCGGTGCAGAAGGCCTCGCGGGGGATGGCGGAGCCCTTCGTCGCGAAGCGCTCGTGCATGCCCCAGAGCATCTCGCGCAGGGCGAAGGCGTGCAGGTTGGGGAACTCCCCGTCCTTGCGCAGGTTGTCGTCCGCCACGTTGTACGGGTGCACGGTGGCGTCAATCACGAACATGTTGTCGATCAACTGGGTCTCCCGTAGCGGCGGTCGGCGACCGGTCCGGTCGGCCAAAGAAGGCGTGAGGGGAGTGTGCGACCGCGGCCTTCAGCGGGGCTAAAGCGCCCGCCGGGGCACTCCGCGCGGCGGCGTGCGGGCCTGTGCCGACCGGGCCCGGCGTCCCGCGGGGGCGCCGCACGCGCCAATTACGCTACACCTGTTGCGTAATTGGCGGGCCCTGCCTATCCTGGATAACGAAACAGCCGTATCGAAATGCGGGTGCGGCAGACCGCCCGCGACCACAAGGAGCAGCCCCGTGTCCACCACTCCCGCTCGCCGAGGCCGTCCCCGCAGCGAGGACGCCGACGGACGGATCCTGCGGGCCGCCCATGGCCTGCTGGCCGAGCGGGGGTACGAAAAGTTCGCCATCGACGAGGTGGCCGCCCGCGCCACCGTGGCCAAGACGACGCTCTACCGCAGATGGCCCACCAAGGACCACCTGCTCGTCGCGCTCGTGGCCCGGATCCAGGACGAGGTGGAGGTCGCCGACACCGGCGACATCCGGCGCGACCTGACCGTCTACCTCACCGCCGTCGCGACCGGCCTGGACCGGATGCGCCGCGTCGGCCGGGATGCCGTGGGGGAGGCCGACCGGTCGGCCGGGGTCGTCGCCGAACTGGTGGCGGCCGCCGCCCGGCACCCGGACGTGGGCGACGCCGTACGCGGGCTGTTCGCCCGGCGCAACGCCCTGCCGCTCCGCCTGCTCGACCACGCCCGCGAGCGCGGCGCGCTGCCCCCCGGCACCTCGTCCGAGGTGCTCTTCGATCAGCTGGCCGGAGCCCTCTACTACCGACTCCTGATCACCGGGGCGCCGATCGGCGCCGGCTACGTCGCCGAACTCGTCGACCAGGTACTGAACGGTGCCCTTACCCCCCACCCAGAGAGGGCCTGACCATGTCCGCCACCTCTTCCGCCTCCGTCCCCACACCCGCCGCGTCCGTTGCATCCGGACCGCACGCCACGCAGCGGGACACCCCGCCCAGGCGCCGCCGCCGCTGGATCCTGTCGGCGCTGGCCGGATGCGTGGCCGCGCTGGGGGGCTACGCGGTGTGGACCCATACCCATCCGGTCCGGCTGACCGCGTCCATCGAGATCGAGGCCGACCCCGAGCAGGTCTGGGCGGTACTCACCGACTTCGACTCCTACCCGCGGTGGAACCCCTTCCTCACCGAGGCCGTCGTCACCTCCGACGACGGCCTGCGGCCGGGCGCGACGATGCGCAACCGCCTGGAACAGAAGGGCGAGGCCGGCACGTTCACCCCGACCGTCCTCACGGTGAGCACCGGCCGCGAACTGCGATGGCTGGGCAAGGTCGGGCCGGGCTGGATCGGCGACGGCGAGCACCGCTTCGTCATCGAGCGCACCGGGCGCGGCACCGTCCGCTTCACGCAGAGCGAGAAGTTCTCCGGCGTGGCGGTGCCCTTCGCCGCCGACAGCCTCAGGAACGACACCCTGCCCCAGTTCCGGGCGATGAACAGCGCGTTGAAGGAGCGGGTCGAGCAACTCGCCGCACGCTGATCTCCCCGGGCCCAGCCGGTTCACCAGCATGTCCGAGAAGCTCACAACCCGCCTGCCAGCTGAGGTAGTTCAGGCATCGATGGGCTCGGTCGGCGACTGGTACGACAGCGCCCTCGCAAAGGGCCTGTGGACGCTCATCCACACCGGATGCATCGGACTCGGCTCCGTCGGGTTTCGAAGAGCAGCACTGCGCCCACCGGGCAACGACCGGACGAAACGAATCCGAATCCCCGTCAACCCGCCCTGACCAGCTGATCAACGCCTCCCGCACGCCGGAGGAACCTCACAGACGCACACATCCGACCGGGAGGACGTCGTCCGCTGTGACGATGCGGATCCCGGCCGACACGGCGAGAAGCCGCAGGGCTCGTCGCTTTGCCCGCCGTTTAGCACCCCGCACCAAGCTGGATCTCGGCCACCGTCTCCTTGCAAGGAGTAAACGCATGACATCCCCGACGCACCATAAGACCACCCGGAGTTCAGCCTCGGGGCCGGTCCGTGGAGCCTGGGCCCTGCTCGCCGTGTTTCTGCTGGCCTGGACCGTGCTCGAGATGGTCAACCACAGCGGCGCGACGATTCCGCTGGGCATTGCGGGCTTCATCGCTCCTGACCTGACGCTGTTCGTCGGGCCGGGGGGGCCGCACGAACCCGGGCAGCTCCCACGCGGCAGGGTGGCCGCCTACAACCTCGTCCACCGGCCGGTCGTCCCGGTTCTGGGGCTCGTCGTCGTCCCCTTCCTGCCGGGCGACGGACCAGGTGCCAACGTGGGGCTGTTCACCTTCGCACTCGGCTGGCTGCTGCACATCGCTTCTGATCGGGCGCTCGGCTACGGACTGCGCACTGCCGACGGCTGGCAGCGCTGAGCGCCGACCGAGCGGCTTTTGCGGCCCCGGACGCAGCGACCGAAGCTCCGCACGGCCTCGACCAAGACTCATCTCTGGAGGCTTCTTCATGGACACCCATCAGCGGCCGGCCGAGGAGGCCGACGCGGCCGGCGGTCCCGCGCTCAGCTACCCCTTCCACCGGCCGTCGGCGGTCGAGATACCCCGCGTCTACGCCGAGCTGCGGGAGCAGTGCCCCGTCGCGCACGTGCGGCTGCCCAGCGGTGACACGGGATACGTCGTCACGCGCTACGACGACGTGCGCACCGTCCTTGCCGACGGCGTGTTCAGCCGGGCGGCCACCGTGGCGCCGGGCGCGCCGCAGCTGTCGAAGACGCCGCCGCTGGCCGGCGGCCTGTTCACCATGGACCCGCCCGAGCACACCCAGCTGCGCAAGCTGGTGCTCCGGGAGTTCACCAACCGTCGTGTGCAGCAGCTGCGCCCGCGCATCCAGGAGCTGACCGACGGTCTGCTCGACTCGATGGAGAAGCTGTCCCCGCCGGTCGACCTCAACACCGAGCTGGCCTTCCCCCTGCCGGTCATGGTGATCTGCGAGCTGCTCGGGGTGCCCTTCGAGGACCGCGGCCGCTTCCGCGCGTGGTCGGACGCATTCGTGTCCCTGACCTCGCACACCGCGGAGGAGTCCGCGGCCCAGCGGGCGTCGATGATCGGCTATCTCAAGGAGCTCATCGACCGCAAGCGCGAGGAGCCCGCCGACGACCTCATCGGCGCGCTTGTCGCCGCGCACGACGAGGACGGCAAGCTCACCGAGCACGAGCTGATCACCATGTGCATCACGCTGCTCGTCGCCGGCCACGAGACGACCGTCTCCATGATCGGTACGTGTGTGCTGACCCTGCTGCGTCACCCCGAGCACCTTGCCGCGCTGCGCGAGCGCCCCGAGATGATCGAGCACGCGGTGGAGGAGCTGCTGCGGATCAACCCGATCGGCGACGGCGGCCCGCTGCGCGTCACGCTGGACGACGTGGAGGTGGGCGGCACCCTGATCCCGAAGGGCAGCGCGGTGCTCGCCGCGATCTGCTCGGCCAACCAGGACGCCGAGCGCTTCCCGGAGGGCAGCCCCGCCGACTTCGACCCGACCCGGCCCACAGCGGGCGAGCACCTGGCCTTCGGGCACGGGCCGCACCACTGCCTCGGTGCCCCGCTCGCGCGGGCCGAGCTGCAGATCGTGATCGGCACGCTGCTGCGCCGCTTCCCCGGGCTCAAGCTCGCCGAGGAGGTCGAGTCGCTGAGCATGACGACCGGCATGATGGTGCACGGCCTGACCCGGCTGCCCGTGACCTGGTGACGGGGGCCCGGGCCCGTTCGGGCCGGGTCCGCACAGCATTTGTCCCGCCGCCCCGGAAGGGGCGCCGGAGAGATCGCCCACCAGCTGCCGAAGAGGTCGGCGTTCGGGCCCATGCGCATGGTCCGG
>NZ_JBSFRB010000018.1:0-144232 GCF_053589015.1 Streptomyces sp. NPDC003393
GTTACATTTCGAACCCGGAAGCTAAGCCTTACAGCGCCGATGGTACTGCAGGGGGGACCCTGTGGGAGAGTAGGACACCGCCGAACAACTCTTCAAAGGGTTGGGCCCGGAACTTCGGTTCCGGGCCCAACCCTTTTCTGCTGTCCGCCACTTGACGGTCACGTATCCGGCCACCTGCCGCGGCACGAGTTGTTGGTGACGCAGCACGTCAAGTCCCAGGCGTCGTACGACAAAACAGCCGACCGGACCAAAGCGCCTCCGCACGAACCGTACGCGCCGGGTGTGTTGGCCGGCGGACGGAGACGCGGCGGCTCATCTCGGTGCGTCAGGCACTGGGGGCGCGAGCGCGGTTGGGAGCACGGCTGTGTTCGGGGTATGATCTATTCCGTCGCCGCGAGGGAAACCTCGAAAAGGCCACAGGCCCCTATAGCTCAGTCGGCAGAGCGTCTCCATGGTAAGGAGAAGGTCAACGGTTCGATTCCGTTTGGGGGCTCCACCGAAAAACCCCGCCCTTCCGGGCGGGGTTTTCTCATGTCCGGGCAGGCCTACCGGGCCATGCCCGGACCGGCCCCGAAACCATCGGGGTCGGCCTCAGTGCCGGCCCACCTCAGGGACCCGCATCGCCAGGATCGCCATGTCGTCGGACGGCGCGTCGGACGCGAAGCGCTCCACCGCGCGCATGATGCGTGCCGCGACCGCCCCGGCCGTCAGGCCCGTGCACGTGGTCAGAACGTCCGCCAGGCCGTCGTCGCCCAGCATGCGCGGGCCCTCACGGCGCTCGGTGACACCGTCCGTGACGCAGAGCAGGACGTCGCCCGGGTTGAGGACGACCGTCTGCTCGTACAGGTCCAGGTCCTCCATGACGCCGAGGAGCGGCTGCGGCTCGGCGGCCGATTCCACCGTGCCGTCCTGGCGCAGGCGCAGCGGCAGCGGATGGCCGGCGCACACCACCTTCAACTCGGCACTGCCGTCCTCCTGCGGTCGCAGTTCGCCGTACAGGAGCGTCAGGAAGCGGCTGCGAGCGCCCTCGTCGAGGATCGCGGAGTTCAGGCGCTCGAGCACCGCCGGGCCGTCGTAGCCCTCGCGGGCGAGGAGCCGCAGCGCGTGGCGGGCCAGACCCGTGACGGCCGCCGCCTCCGGGCCCGTACCGCAGACGTCGCCGATGGCGAAGCCGTAGGCGCCGTCGCGGATGGGGAAGAGGTCGTAGAAGTCGCCGCCCACCTCGTTGCCCTCGCCGGCCGCGCGGTAGATGACCTCGACCTCCACGCCGTCGATCTGCGGCAGGCCGGGCGGCAGAAGGCTGCGCTGGAGGGACTGGCTGATGGCCGTGCGTTCCGAGTACAGCCGGGCGTTGTCCAGCGCGAGGGCGGCGCGGCGGCTGAGGTCCTCGGCCAGTTCCAGGATCTCCTGGCGGAAGTGCTCGTCCGTGGGTTTGCCGAGGGTGAGCATGCCGATGACGCGGTTGCGGGCCACCAGCGGCAGGACGACGGTCTCACCGCCGACGGCGGACGCCGTAGCGAGGGTGGGGCCGATGGTGGTGCCGATCCGGTGGTGGGAGTCGCCCAGGCTGAGGCTGCGCATGGAGGTGCGCAGGGCCGCCTGGTGGGCGGCCTCGCCGGGCGCCGACCAGACTCGAGCCCCGGGAGTGGGTACCGGATCCGGCGGCGGAATCTTTGCCAGCAGGGACTTGATGCCGTCGATCAGGTCCTCGTCCTCGTGCAGGACGTAGGAGAGATAGGGCTCGGAGGCCTGGTCGGCGATGGTGTAGACGGCGCACCAGGTGGCCAGGGTGGGGACCGTCATCTGAGCCATCAGGGCCAGGGTCTGGTCGCGGTCCAGGGTGCCGGCCAGCAGGTCGGAGGCCTCGACGAGGAAGCTGAGGGAGCCGCGGCGCAGCCGTTCCAGCTCGCCCAGGCGGGCCGACTCCACGGCCAGGGCGATGCGGTCGGCGGCGAACTGCAGGCGCAGGGCCTCCTCGTTGGAGTATCTGCCGGACGCCTCGGCGGCGACGCCGAGGGAGCCGGTGAGGCGGCCCTCGACCTTGAGCGGGACCGTGACGACGGAGCGCATGCCGGTGCCGCCCAGGAGGGGCACGGCGCCGGGTGCGGCGGTGAGGTCGTCATGGACGGCGGGCATGCGGGCCGAGCCGTAGCGGCCGGGACCGGCCTCGACGGGGACGCGGGCGAAGCGCTGGCGGGCGGACGGCAGGCCGGTGGAGGCGCGGACCTCCAACTCGGTCTCGTCGTCGGTCGCCAGGAGCAGGAAGGCGGCGTCGCCGTCGAGCATGTCGCGGGCGCGTTCCACGGTGCGCTGCAGGAGGCCGTCGAGGTCGTCGGGGGCCGGGGAGCCGATGAAGACCTCGAAGGGGTCGGTACCGGCGCTGTCGGCCGCGGCACCGCTGTCGCCCGAGGCGGGCACCCGCAACGGGCTCTGCAACACGGCGCGTTCGTGGTCCCGTACGAGCAGGCAGACGGTGGACGGTTCGCCGCCGGTGTCGCGGACGCGGAGGTGGGAGGCGTAGACGGGGATGACCCGGCCGTGGGCGCCGCGGATGCCGTAACTGCCCTCCCAGCGGGACAGTTGGAGCGCCTCGGCGATGCCGGTGCCGGTGCCGGGCGTGTGCGGCCAGGCGGCGAGGTCGGTCAGCGGCTTGCCGACGACCTGTTCGGCGGCGTAGCCGAAGAGGTCCTCGGCGTCCTCGTTCCAGGCGGTGATGGAGCCGCCGCGGTCGATCTGGACGACGGCGACACGGATGCGGCCGTCGGCGAGCGGGAGGAGTTCGGCCGGCACCACGGGCCCGGCGGCGCGGGTGCCGACCGGACGCTCGGGAAGGTCGAGCTGGAACCAGACATTCTTGTGCGTGGGCGTGTACTCCACGCCCCAGCGGGCGGCGAGGGCCGCGCACAGTTGGAGGCCGCGGCCGCCTTCCCGGTCGGGGCTGCCCATGTTGACGGCCGTGCTCTGGAGGGGGACCTCGCGCTCGGGATAGCGGTCGGCGACCTCGATCCGTACGCCGTCGTCGCTGCGCAGGCACAGCACGTCGGCGGCCGTGCCGGCGTGGACGACGGCGTTGGTGACCAGTTCGCTGGTGAGCACCACGGCGTCGTCGACGACGTCTCCGAAGCCCCACCCCTGGAGGGTGTCGCGGACGAAGGACCGGGCGGTCGCGACCGATCGCCCGAGGGGCTCGAAGCTGGCGGCCGCGCGCGCGGTGATCACAGAACTCCTCGTCCGGTTGTCGACATGCAGGCCTTGCGGGCCGTCCGGCTCGCGGCGCTGCTCCGGCAGCTGCGGCCG
Source organism: Streptomyces sp. NPDC003393 (assembly GCF_053589015.1). Taxonomy (NCBI): domain Bacteria; kingdom Bacillati; phylum Actinomycetota; class Actinomycetes; order Kitasatosporales; family Streptomycetaceae; genus Streptomyces; species Streptomyces sp. NPDC003393. Next base: position 3,298 of record NZ_JBSFRB010000018.1, read on the forward strand.
CTGGGGCCGTGGCTCCGGGGGCTGTCCCCCGGGGATCACTCCGGTGGTCATTGTGTGCGGCCGCCCTCCGATGCCCGCTCGTTCCCGTGCCACCGCCCAGGCCGGACGGACCGGCGTGGCTGGACAGCCGCATGCAAGGTTACTTACCTTCGCGGTCGCTGCGGATGCCGGTCTTCGGTGTTTTCGCCCGGAGGGTGTGCGGACGGTGTGCGAAGCTGCCGAACTGTTATGGCCTGGTTCGGCGAGGGTGAAACACTGGGCAGGCTTCTGTTGACGAGGCGGGCAGGCGGAGTGGGTTCTGCGTGCGCTGGGCAGCAGCCCCTCGTGCTGCCCGGCCGCTTCGGGCAGAGTGACACAGCAGTAAGCATCGAGCAGAGTTACCGAGCAGCAACCGGTACGCCTGGCGGTGGTGCCGGAGCACAGCAGTAGTGGTCGATCCCTGCGGGAGGGACACAGTGGAGTCTGGCGCAGCGACGCGGGGCACGAAGACGCGCGCGAAAGGCGGACAGTCCGGACAGTCCCTGAACAGTCGGCGCCCACCGCGCGGTGGGACCACCGCGGTGGACACGGCGGCCCTGAACCGGCTGCTGGCCGCTCTGGTGGGGATGCGGGACGGCAACTTCCGCAAGCGGCTCACGGTGTCCGGGGACGGCGTGATGTCGGAGATCGCGGCGGTCTTCAACGAGGTCGCCGACCGCAACATGCATCTGACCGGGGAGCTGTCGCGGGTGCGGCGCATGGTCGGACGTGAGGGAAAACTCACCGAACGGCTGGAGACGGGGGCCTGCGAGGGCTCCTGGGCGGTGGCGGTCGAGAACTGCAACGCGCTCGTCGACGATCTGGTGCGGCCCGTCTCCGAGGTGGGCAGGGTCCTGTCCGCGGTCGCCGAGGGTGATCTGTCGCCGCGGATGGAGCTGCGCACTCCGGTGCCGGAGGGGGTCGGGCATCCGCTGCGCGGCGAGTTCCTGAAGGTCGGGCGGACGGTCAACAACCTGGTCGACCAGTTGTCGACGTTCACCGACGAGGTCACCCGCGTGGCCAGCGAGGTGGGCACCGAGGGCAAGCTGGGCGGGCAGGCGCGGGTGCGCGGCCTGTCCGGCTCCTGGAAGGACCTCACGGACTCCGTCAACACGATGGCGTCCCGGCTGACCGCGCAGGTGCGGGACATCGCGCTGGTGACCACGGCGGTCGCCAAGGGCGATCTGTCGCGCAAGGTGACCGTGCACGTCGCCGGCGAGATGCTGGAGCTGAAGAACACCGTCAACACGATGGTCGACCAGCTCTCGGCGTTCTCCTCCGAGGTGACGCGGGTGGCCCGCGAGGTGGGCACGGACGGCATCCTCGGCGGCCAGGCGCATGTGCCCGGGGTGGACGGCACGTGGAAGGAGCTCACCGACTCGGTGAACCTGATGGCCGGCAATCTGACGGCCCAGGTGCGCGGTATCGCGCAGGTCACCACGGCCGTGGCCAACGGTGATCTGTCGCAGAAGGTGACCGTCCCGGCGCGCGGCGAGGTGGCGCGGCTGGCGGAGACGATCAACCAGATGACCGAGACGCTGCGGATCTTCGCCGACGAGGTCACCCGGGTGGCCAACGAGGTCGGCGCGGAGGGCCGGCTGGGCGGTCAGGCGAACGTGCCGGGCGTCGCCGGGACGTGGAAGGACCTGACGGACTCCGTCAACACGGTGTTCCGCAACCTCACCACTCAGGTGAGGGACATCGCGGCGGTGACGACGGCCGTGGCCAGCGGTGATCTGTCGCAGAAGGTCACCGTGGACGTGGCCGGCGAGATGCTGGAGCTGAAGAACACCGTCAACGGCATGGTCGACCAGCTCTCCGCGTTCGGTGCCGAGGTCACGCGCGTGGCGCGGGAGGTCGGTGTCGAGGGTGAGCTGGGCGGTCAGGCGCAGGTGCCGGGCGCCGCGGGTACGTGGAAGGACCTGACGGACTCCGTCAACACCGCGTTCCGCAACCTCACCGGTCAGGTGAGGAACATCGCCCAGGTGACGACGGCCGTGGCCAACGGCGATCTGTCGCAGAAGGTCACCGTGGACGTCTCCGGCGAGATGCTCCAGCTGAAGAACACCGTGAACACGATGGTGGACCAGCTGTCGTCGTTCGCCGACCAGGTGACCCGGATGGCCAGGGACGTGGGCACGGAGGGCCGGCTGGGCGGCCAGGCCCGCGTGGACGGTGTGTCGGGCACGTGGAAGGAGCTGACGGACTCCGTCAACTTCATGGCCGGCAACCTCACCTCGCAGGTGCGGCAGATCGCCCAGGTGACGACGGCGGTGGCCCGCGGTGACCTGTCCCAGAAGATCGACGTGGACGCGCGCGGCGAAATCCTGGAGCTGAAGAACACCATCAACACGATGGTCGACCAGCTCTCCGCCTTCGCCGACCAGGTGACCAAGGTGGCCCGCGAGGTGGGCACGGACGGCCGGCTGGGCGGTCAGGCGCAGGTGCCGGGCGTCGCCGGCGTGTGGCGGGACCTCACCGACTCGGTGAACGGCATGGCCGGCAACCTCACCGCCCAGGTGCGCAACATCGCGCAGGTCGCCACCGCCGTGGCCCGCGGCGACCTCTCCCAGAAGATCACCGTGGACGCGCGCGGGGAGATCCTCGAGCTGAAGAACACCCTGAACACGATGGTGGACCAGCTGTCGTCGTTCGCCCAGGAGGTCACCCGCGTGGCCCGCGAGGTGGGCACGGAGGGCATCCTGGGTGGTCAGGCCGAGGTGCAGGGCGTGGCCGGCACCTGGAAGGACCTCACCCAGTCCGTGAACTTCATGGCGAACAACCTGACCATCCAGGTCCGCAACATCGCCGAGGTCACCACCGCCGTCGCCAAGGGCGACCTGTCGAAGAAGATCACCGTCGACGCCAAGGGCGAGATCCTGGAGCTCGTCACCACCGTCAACACGATGGTGGACCAGCTGTCGTCGTTCGCCGAGCAGGTGACCCGGGTCGCCCGCGAGGTGGGCACCGAGGGGATCCTCGGCGGTCAGGCGCACGTGCCGGGCGTGGTCGGCATCTGGAAGGACCTCAGCGACAACGTCAACCTGATGGCCAACAACCTGACCATGCAGGTGCGGAACATCTCCCAGGTGGCCGCCGCGGTCGCCAACGGCGACCTGACGCGGACGGTGACGATCGAAGCGCGGGGCGAGGTCGCGCAGCTCGCCGACACCTTCAACACCATGGTCAAGACGCTGAGTTCGTTCGCCGACCAGGTCACCAAGGTGGCCCGCGAGGTGGGTACGGACGGCATCCTGGGCGGGCAGGCCTACGTCCCCGGCGTGGCCGGCACCTGGAAGGACCTCACCGAGTCGGTGAACCAGATGGCGTCCAACCTGACGGGCCAGGTGCGCAACATCGCCATGGTCACGACGGCCATCGCCAAGGGCGACCTGACCAAGAAGATCGACATCGACGCGCGCGGGGAGATCCTCGAGCTGAAGACGACCATCAACACGATGGTGGACCAGCTGTCGTCCTTCGCCGAGGAGGTCACCCGGGTCGCCCGCGAGGTGGGCACCGAGGGCCAGCTCGGCGGTCAGGCGCGGGTGCGGGACGTCGACGGCACCTGGCGGGACCTGACCGAGTCCGTGAACGAGATGGCCGGGAACCTGACCCGGCAGGTGCGGGCCATCGCGCGCGTGGCGACCGCCGTGACCCGCGGCGACCTGAACCTGAAGATCGACGTCGACGCCTCCGGCGAGATCCAGGAGCTCCAGGACTACATCAACAAGATGATCGCCAACCTGCGCGACACCACGATCGCCAACAAGGAGCAGGACTGGCTCAAGGGCAACCTGGCCCGCATCTCGGCCCTGATGCAGGGACGCCGGGACCTGGAGGACGTGGCCTCGCTGATCATGAGCGAGCTGACGCCGGTGGTCTCCGCCCAGCACGGCGCCTTCTTCGTGGCGATGCCGCTGGTCGACGACAAGGACCTCGGCGGCGACGCGGAGGACGCCTACGAGCTGCGCATGCTGGGCTCCTACGGGTACTCCATGGGCTCCATGCCGACGTCGTTCCGGCCGGGTGAGGCGCTGATCGGGACGGCCGCCGAGGAGAAGCGCGCGATCCTGGTGGAGAACGCGCCGAGCGGCTATCTGAAGATCTCCTCCGGGCTCGGCGAGGCGCCGCCCGCACAGGTGATCGTGCTGCCGGTGCTGTTCGAGGGCAAGGTGCTCGGCGTGATCGAGCTGGCCTCCTTCACGCCGTTCACGCAGATCCAGAAGGACTTCCTGAACCAGATCGCGGAGATGATCGCCACCAGCGTCAACACCATCTCCGTCAACACCAAGACCGAGCAGTTGCTCAAGCAGTCCCAGGAGCTGACCGAGCAGCTGCGGCTGCGTTCGGAGGAGCTGGAGCAGCGGCAGAAGGCCCTCCAGGCGTCCAACGCCGAACTGGAGGAGAAGGCCGAACTGCTGGCTCAGCAGAACCGGGACATCGAGGCGAAGAACTCCGAGATCGAGGAGGCGCGGCAGGTCCTGGAGGAGCGTGCCGAGCAGCTCGCCGTCTCCATGCGCTACCGCAGCGAGTTCCTCGCCAACATGTCGCACGAGCTGCGTACGCCGCTGAACTCCCTGCTGATTCTGGCCAAGTTGCTCGCCGACAACGCCGAGGGCAACCTCTCCCCGAAGCAGGTGGAGTTCGCCGAGACCATCCACGGCGCCGGCTCGGACCTGCTGCAGCTGATCAACGACATCCTGGACCTGTCGAAGGTCGAGGCCGGCAAGATGGACGTCTCTCCGACGCGTATCGCGCTGGTCCAGCTCATCGACTACGTGGAGGCCACTTTCCGGCCGCTGACCGCCGAGAAGGGCCTGGACCTGTCGGTGCGGGTGTCGCCGGAACTGCCCGCGACGCTGCACACCGACGAGCAGCGGCTGCTGCAGGTGCTGCGCAACCTGCTGTCCAACGCGGTGAAGTTCACCGACTCGGGGTCCGTGGAGCTCGTCATCCGTCCGGCGCGGACCGACGTTCCGCAGGCGATCAGGGAGCAGTTGCTGGAGACGGGCTCGCTGACCGATCCGGACGCGGAGCTGATCGCGTTCTCGGTCACCGACACCGGCATCGGCATCGCCGCCAGCAAGATGCGGGTGATCTTCGAGGCGTTCAAGCAGGCCGACGGCACCACGAGCCGCAAGTACGGCGGTACGGGCCTCGGGCTGTCCATCTCGCGGGAGATCGCGCAGCTGCTCGGCGGCGAGATCCACGCCCAGAGCGAGCCGGGCCGCGGCTCGACGTTCACCCTGTATCTGCCGCTGCACCCGGGCGAGCTGCCGCCGCACGGTTACCAGCAGCCGGGCTCCGTGCTCGAGGCCGACGAGTTGGTCGCCGCCGCCGAGCCGCATCTGGCCGAGATCTCCAGCCTGTCCAGTCTGTCCGAGTTGTCGGCCGCGGAGGTGGAGACGCCGGCCGAGGTGAGGTCGTACCAGGAGACCCAGAACGGGGCGGCTGCGCTGTTCCGGCGCCGCCGCAGGGCACTGCCCGCGAGCGATCAGCCGGCGGGGCGTCAGGACCAGCAGACGCCGGAGGAGTCACCGGCGGGGGCGGCCGGGACCGCCGGCGCCGCCGGGCGGACGGAGGGGGCGCCGAACGGGCGCCGGGACGTCCGGTTCGGCGGTGAGAAGGTGTTGATCGTCGACGACGACATCCGCAACGTCTTCGCGCTGACCAGTGTCCTGGAGCAGCACGGGCTGTCCGTGCTCTACGCCGAGAACGGCCGTGAGGGCATCGAGGTGCTGGAGCAGCACGACGATGTGGCGGTCGTCCTGATGGACATCATGATGCCCGAGATGGACGGCTACGCGACCACCACGGCGATCCGGCGGATGCCGCAGTTCGCCGGGCTGCCGATCGTCGCGCTGACCGCGAAGGCGATGAAGGGCGACCGGGAGAAGGCGATCGAGTCGGGTGCCTCCGACTACGTGACCAAGCCGGTCGACCCCGATCACCTGCTGGGCGTGATGGAGCAGTGGATGCGGGAGGATTGAGTCGGAACCAGGGGGAAAGCACGGGGACCCGGTGACGGGTGCCTTCGGGTTGCGCGCGAAGCTGTTGACTGAGGATGCGCGAAGTCGTGTGGAAGTGCGGGGTTCGGGGAACCTTCTGCTCTCCCAGCGCGTTTCTGCTACGTGCACAGTGACATCGCGGTGACAGGGTGTGGCGACGAGCGGGGTGCGGCTACGATGACCGGCACAAGGACGGGCGGCGCAAGGGAGTCGTCCCCTGGGGAGGCACCCGTCGGTGCCTCCCCGGTTCCTGCGGACAGGGGCGGCCCCAAGCCGGGGCGAGGAGGGCGGGCCATGGTGCAGAAGGCCAAGATCCTCCTGGTCGATGACCGGCCGGAGAATCTGTTGGCGCTGGAGGCCATCCTCTCTGCGCTCGATCAGACGCTGGTACGGGCATCGTCCGGGGAGGAAGCGCTCAAAGCACTGCTCACGGACGACTTCGCGGTGATTCTGCTGGACGTCCAGATGCCGGGCATGGACGGTTTCGAGACGGCGGCGCACATCAAGCGGCGGGAGAGGACCCGAGATATCCCGATCATCTTCCTCACCGCGATCAACCACGGCCCGCACCACACCTTCCGCGGCTACGCGGCGGGCGCGGTGGACTACATCTCCAAGCCGTTCGACCCGTGGGTGCTGCGCGCGAAGGTCTCGGTCTTCGTCGACCTGTACATGAAGAACTGCCAGCTGAAGGAGCAGGCGGCGCTGCTCCGCATCCAGTTGGAGGGCGGCGCGAAGGGCGGGGCCGGCGAGGGCAAGGAGTCGGCGGGCCTCCTCGCGGAGCTGTCGGCGCGCCTGGCGGCCGTGGAGGAGCAGGCGGAGGCCCTCTCGAAACAGCTGGACGACGAGTCCGCGGACGCCGCGGCGGTCGCCACGGCGGCCCACCTGGAGCGCAAACTCACGGGCCTGCGGCGTGCGCTGGACGCGCTGGAGCCGGGGACCGGGAACACGCCGTCGGTCACCTCGCAGGGGTGACGTCGCCCTTCGGGGCCGGCGGCCTTTCGAGGTGCGCCTCGGGCCGCGGACCGGGCGGTGCGGCGCGGGCTTGGGTGCCGGTCGGACGCGAGACCTGACCGGGCACGGAGCGCACGCCGGGGCGGGGTTCGGGAGCGACATGCGCGGTGCCGGGGGCGGGGTGGGGCACAAATCCGCCCGTCACCGCCGCCCATGACGACATGTCAGGCGACCGGATCCGCGGGGACGACACGAACGGGTGAAGCAGTGGGCACACGTGTCCGCTGTCGTCTCCGACGGTAACCTCACACCTATGGCCTCACGTTCCTCCGCAGCCAAGAAGCAGCCCGCCAAGAAGGCGGCCGCTCCCGCGAAGGCTCCGGCGAAGAAGGCCGCGGCGAAGAAGGCGCCCGCCAAGAAGGCTCCGGCCAAGGCACCCGCCAAGAAGTCGGCGGCCAAGAAGGCCGCGCCCAGACCCGCACCGAACCCCACCGGGGGCGTGTACCGGCTCGTGCGCGCCCTGTGGCTCGGGTTGGCGCACGCCGTCGGCGCCGTGCTCCGGGGGGTGGGGCGGGGTGCCAGGAATCTGGACCCCGCGCACCGCAAGGACGGCGTCGCGCTGCTGCTGCTCGCCGCCGCCCTGATCGTCGCCGCCGGTACCTGGGCCGATCTGCGCGGGCCCGTGGGTGACCTGGTCGAGATCCTGATCACCGGTGCCTTCGGCCGGCTCGACCTGCTGGTGCCCATCCTGCTCGGAATCATCGGCGTACGTTTCGTCCGGCACCCGGAGAAGCCCGAGGCCAACGGCCGTATCGTCATCGGTCTGTCCGCGCTCGTCCTGGGGGTGCTCGGCCAGGTCCACATCGCCTGCGGCTCGCCCGCCCGCAGCGACGGCATGCAGGCCATAAGGGACGCCGGCGGCCTCATCGGCTGGGGCGCAGCGACGCCCCTGACGTACTCGATGGGCGAGGTGCTCGCCGTACCGCTGCTGGTGCTGCTCACCGCGTTCGGGCTGCTCGTCGTCACCGCCACCCCGGTCAACGCCATCCCTCAGCGGCTGCGGCTGCTCGGCATCAAGCTCGGCCTCCTGCCCGATCCGGAGGACGACGAACTCGGCGAGTACACCGAGGACGACGCTCGCTACGACGAGCAGTGGCGCGAAGCGCTGCCCGTGCGCCCCCGCCGGCGCCAGAGCGCCCCCCAGGCCTACGACCCCGACGCCGCCGAGCAGGAGGCGCTCTCCAAGCGTCGGGGCCGGCCCCGACGTTCCGCCGTGCCGCAGCCGGACATGGAACGGCAGATGGATGCCGTGGACGTCGCCGCCGCTGCCGCCGCCGCGCTCGACGGCGCCGTGCTGCACGGCATGCCCCCGTCGCCGCTGGTCGCGGACCTGACCCAGGGCGTCACCGTCGGCGACCGGGCCGAGACACCGACCCCGACCCCGGTGCCGGCCGCGCGCCCGGAACCGGACGGACCGGTCACCGGGCCCACCGCGGACTCGCCCGCCACCGGGCCGACGGCGGACCCGTCGGCGTCGCTTCCCGGGGCGGACACTGCGACCGGCCGGCCCGTTCGGGAGGGACAGCAGCCGGGGAAGCCCGCCGCGGGAGTCCCCGACCTCACCAAGACCGCGCCCGCCCAGACCCGTGATCTGCCGCCGCGCGCCGAGCAGCTCCAGCTGTCCGGCGACATCACCTACTCCCTGCCCGTGCTCGACCTGCTGGAGCGAGGCGGCCCGGGCAAGGCGCGCAGCGCCGCCAACGACGCCATCGTCGCCTCGCTCACCACCGTCTTCACCGAGTTCAAGGTCGACGCCCGCGTCACCGGCTTCACCCGGGGGCCGACGGTCACCCGCTACGAGGTCGAGCTCGGCCCCGCCGTGAAGGTCGAGCGGATCACCGCGCTGACCAAGAACATCGCGTACGCGGTGGCCAGCCCCGACGTGCGGATCATCAGCCCGATCCCCGGCAAGTCCGCGGTCGGCATCGAGATCCCGAACACCGACCGGGAGATGGTCAACCTCGGTGACGTGCTCCGCCTGGCGGAGGCGGCCGAGGACGACCATCCGATGCTGGTCGCGCTCGGCAAGGACGTCGAGGGCGGCTATGTGATGGCCAACATCGCGAAGATGCCGCACGTCCTGGTCGCCGGCGCGACCGGTTCCGGCAAGTCGTCCTGCATCAACTGTCTGATCACCTCGATCATGATGCGGGCCACCCCCGAGGACGTCCGTATGGTCCTCGTGGACCCCAAGCGCGTCGAGCTGACCGCGTACGAGGGCATCCCGCACCTGATCACGCCGATCATCACCAACCCCAAGCGGGCCGCCGAGGCGCTCCAGTGGGTGGTGCGCGAGATGGACCTGCGCTACGACGACCTGGCGGCCTACGGCTTCCGGCACATCGACGACTTCAACGCGGCCGTGCGCAACGGCAAGGTGCAGGCGCCCGAGGGCAGCGAGCGCGAGCTGCAGCCGTACCCGTACCTGCTGGTGATCGTGGACGAGCTCGCCGACCTGATGATGGTCGCGCCGCGCGACGTCGAGGACGCGATCGTGCGCATCACCCAGCTGGCGCGCGCGGCCGGCATCCACCTGGTGCTCGCCACCCAGCGGCCCTCGGTCGACGTCGTCACCGGTCTGATCAAGGCGAACGTGCCCTCCCGGCTCGCGTTCGCCACCTCCTCGCTCGCCGACAGCCGCGTCATCCTCGACCAGCCGGGCGCCGAGAAGCTGATCGGCAAGGGCGACGGGCTCTTCCTGCCGATGGGAGCGAGCAAGCCGACCCGTATGCAGGGCGCCTTCGTCACCGAGGACGAGGTCGCGGCCGTCGTCCGGCACTGCAAGGACCAGATGGCGCCGGTCTTCCGGGACGACGTCACCGTCGGCACCAAACAGAAGAGGGAGATCGACGAGGACATCGGCGACGACCTCGACCTGCTGTGCCAGGCGGCCGAACTGGTCGTCTCCACCCAGTTCGGTTCGACGTCCATGCTGCAGCGCAAGCTGCGCGTCGGCTTCGCCAAGGCCGGGCGGCTGATGGACCTCATGGAGTCCCGGAACATCGTCGGACCCAGCGAGGGGTCCAAGGCGCGTGACGTGCTCGTGAAGCCCGACGACCTGGACGGTGTGCTGGCCGTGATTCGGGGCGAGACCGAGGGGTAGCAACGAAGGGACGTCCGTCCGGTGGAGGCGGCCCGAAGCCGAGGGCGGGTGGAAGGGCGGCCGCACCGTGATCCACCCGTTAGACAGCGGTGAGCAACCGTTTCCCTTGGGCGTACGTCAAGTTGAGCGAGAGGACCGGTGCGGGGCACCGCCATGGTTTCCGCATCTGTCCCACCATCGGATTGTCCGGCCATTCCGATGGCGTACAAAGTCTTACCGCCGGGTCGCTCCACCCTTTGGCACCCCCCTAGACTGAACGTCCAGCACAGGCGGCTACACGCTCGAAAGGCGCCCCCGTGTCCATCGGCAACTCCCCTGAAGACGAGCGTCCGTTCGAAGACGTATCCGAGGAAGCCCGCCCCTCCGTCGGCCGTGTCCTGAAGGACGCGCGGCTCGCCGCCGGGCTGACCGTCGACGAGGTCAGCGCCGCCACCCGCGTCCGCATCGCGATCCTGCACGCCATCGAGGCCGACGACTTCGCCCCCTGCGGCGGCGACGTCTACGCCCGTGGGCACATCCGGACCCTGGCCCGAGCCGTCCACCTCGACCCGGCCCCGCTGCTCGCGCGGTACGACACCGAGCACGGCGGCCGCCCCGCCCCGACCCCGGCCGCCCCACTGTTCGAGGCGGAACGTATCCGCCCCGAGCGGCGCGGCCCGAACTGGACCGCGGCGATGGTCGCCGCCATCGTTGTCGTCGTCGGTTTCGTCGGCTTCACCGCCTTCAAGGGCGGCGACGGCGACAGCAGTGCCAAGTCGCAGGTCGCCGAGGGCTCCACCCCGAGCACCGGCAAGCCCGCCTCGCCCAAGCCGAAGAGCAGCAAGTCCTCCGACCAGAAGCCGGCCCCCTCCGACAGCGCCATCGCGGCCGCGCCCCAGGACAAGGTGACCGTCCAGGTCAGCGCGGCCAACGGGCGCAGCTGGATCTCGGCCAAGGACCACAACGGCCGCATGCTCTTCGACGGGCTCCTCAACAAGGGCGAGTCCAAGACCTTCCAGGACAGCACCAAGATCAACCTCATCCTGGGCGACGCCGGCGCCATCCAGCTCTACGTGAACGGCAAGAAGATCGAGGACCAGTTCCAGCCGGGCGCGGTGGAACGCCTCACGTACACCAAGGGCGACCCGCAGGTCGGATAGCCCCCTCACCGGCGAGGGAAGCGGACGTACGGCGAAGGGGTTGGCCAAGATCGGCCAAACCCCTTCGACGTGGGCTGTCGGTGGGACGAAGTAGTCTTGAGCCCATGCCTGAACGCCGTACCGTCGCACTCGTCACTCTCGGCTGCGCCCGTAACGAGGTGGACTCGGAGGAGCTCGCAGGCCGTTTGGAGGCGGACGGCTGGCAGCTCGTGGAGGACGCCGCGGACGCGGACGTCGCCGTGGTCAACACCTGTGGCTTCGTGGAAGCCGCCAAGAAGGACTCCGTCGACGCCCTCCTGGAGGCCAATGACCTCAAGGACCACGGCAGAACGCAGGCCGTCGTCGCGGTCGGCTGCATGGCCGAGCGATACGGCAAGGAACTCGCCGAGGCCCTCCCCGAGGCCGACGGCGTGCTCGGCTTCGACGACTACGTGAACATCTCCGACCGCCTCCAGACGATCCTGAACGGCGGCATCCATGCCGCGCACACCCCACGCGACCGCCGCAAGCTGCTGCCGATCAGCCCGGCGGAGCGGCAGGAGGCGGGGGCCTCGGTCGCGCTGCCGGGGCACGCTCCCGCGGACCTCCCCGAGGGCCTCGCGCCCGCCTCCGGCCCGCGCGCGCCCTTGCGCCGCCGGCTGGACGGCGCCCCGGTCGCCTCCGTCAAGCTCGCCTCCGGCTGCGACCGGCGCTGCTCCTTCTGCGCCATTCCGTCCTTCCGGGGCTCCTTCATCTCCCGCCGCCCGAGCGACGTGCTGAACGAGACGCGGTGGCTTGCCGAGCAGGGCGTCAAGGAGATCATGCTGGTCTCCGAGAACAACACCTCCTACGGCAAGGACCTCGGCGACATCCGCCTGCTGGAGTCCCTGCTGCCCGAGCTGGCCGAGGTCGCCGGCATCGAGCGGGTGCGGGTCAGCTACCTCCAGCCGGCCGAGATGCGCCCCGGGCTCATCGACGTCCTGACCTCCACTCCGAAGGTCGCCCCCTACTTCGACCTGTCCTTCCAGCACTCCGCGCCCGGCGTGCTGCGCGCCATGCGCCGCTTCGGCGACACCGACCGCTTCCTGGAGCTGCTCGACACCATCCGCTCCAAGGCCCCCGAGGCCGGAGTGCGCTCCAACTTCATCGTCGGCTTCCCCGGCGAGTCCGAGGCCGATCTGGCCGAACTGGAGCGCTTCCTGAACGGTGCGCGGCTGGACGCCATCGGCGTCTTCGGCTACTCCGACGAGGAGGGCACGGAGGCGGCGACCTACGACGGCAAGCTGGACGAGGAGATCGTCGCCGAGCGACTGGCACGTGTCTCCCGGCTCGCGGAGGAGCTCGTCTCGCAGCGGGCCGAGGAGCGCGTCGGTGAGACGGTGCGGGTACTCGTGGAGTCCGTGGACCCCGAGGAGGGGGTGTACGGACGCGCGGCCCACCAGGCGCCGGAGACGGACGGGCAGGTGCTGCTCACCAGCGGCGAGGGCCTGAGCGTCGGCCGTGTGGTAGAGGCCAAGGTGGTCGGCACGGAGGGTGTCGATCTGGTGGCCGAGCCGCTGGCGGGCGCGGTCACGTGCGACGAGGAGGCGGGCAGATGACGGGAGTCCCGGCATCCGCGGCGGGCGGCTCCTCCGGCGCGCGGGGGGCCGCGTCGGGCCGTACCGGTGCGGACGGGGCCCCCGTCGATGCCGGCACCTCCGGTCGGGGGCCCGGCGCGGCCGACCGGGAGGCGCAGGAACCGGCCGACGGCAAACCCGCGCGCGGTGGGAAGATCGCGGCGGCCGCCGTGAACCAGGCCAGCGTCTGGAACGTCGCCAACCTGCTGACCATGCTGCGGCTGCTGCTGGTGCCCGCCTTCGTGTTCCTGATGCTGGAGAACGGCGGGTACGACCCGGCGTGGCGTTCCTTCGCCTGGGCGGCTTTCGCCATCGCCATGATCACCGACCTGTTCGACGGCCACCTGGCACGGACGTACAACCTGGTCACCGACTTCGGGAAGATCGCCGACCCCATCGCCGACAAGGCGATCATGGGGGCGGCGTTGATCTGTCTCTCCGGGCTCGGCGACCTGCCCTGGTGGGTGACCGGCGTGATCCTCGGCCGGGAACTCGGGATCACCCTGCTGCGTTTCCTCGTCATCCGCTACGGAGTCATCCCCGCGAGCCGCGGCGGCAAGCTGAAGACGCTCACTCAGGGCGTGGCCGTCGGGATGTATGTGCTGGCGCTGACCGGTTGGCTGGCCAGCCTCAGGTTCTGGGTGATGGCCGCGGCCGTCGTGCTGACCGTGGTGACCGGACTGGACTATGTGAGACAGGCCATTGTGCTGCGCAGGCGGGGAATCGCCGAGCGCAGGGCCGCGTTGGAGGAGTCGGAAACGTGAATTCGCCGGCCGCCGAAGTCGTGGGACTACTCACGGTGAGGGGCGAGACGATCGCCGTCGCCGAGTCGCTGACCGGCGGCCTGGTCGCGGCGGAGATCACGTCCGTCCCCGGGGCCTCCAAGGTCTTCCGGGGTTCGGTCACCGCATACGCCACGAGGCTCAAGCACGAGCTGCTGGGCGTCGACGCCACTCTGCTGGCGGAACGCGGTGCGGTGGATCCGCAGGTCGCGGCCCAGATGGCGGCCGGTGTGCGCAAGGCCCTGGGAGCCGACTGGGGCATCGCGACCACCGGGGTCGCGGGCCCCGACCCCCAGGACGGACAGCCCGTCGGCACGGTCTTCGTGGCCGTGGACGGGCCCGGTGAAACGGAGAACGGCACGGCCCTCGGCGAGAAAACGGCCGCCCTGCGGTTGAACGGCGGTCGGGCGGAAATTCGTATGGAGAGTGTACGCAGCGTACTCGCACTGCTTCTGCAGCGGATTGCGGGTGAACAGACCGGGAATCAGCGGGCACAGGATACGGAACGGAACGGGGGGTTCTGATGTTTGCAGCCCTGAGTGAACACGACATCGCTCCCCGCACGGCCGCGGCGCGAGGCGGTACGGTGGGGCGTGAAGGATGCGGCTACGCGGTCCGAGGAGGGAGCCACCGATGATTCTGCTCCGTCGCCTGCTGGGTGACGTGCTGCGTCGGCAGCGCCAACGCCAGGGCCGTACTCTGCGCGAAGTCTCCTCGTCCGCCCGAGTCTCGCTCGGCTATCTCTCCGAGGTGGAGCGGGGGCAGAAGGAGGCTTCCTCCGAGCTGCTCTCCGCCATCTGCGACGCGCTGGACGTACGGATGTCCGAGCTCATGCGGGAAGTGAGCGACGAGCTCGCCCTCGCCGAGCTGGCCCAGTCTGCTGCGGCCACCGAGCCCGTGCCCACGCCGGTTCGCCCGATGCTGGGTTCCGTGTCGGTGACCGGTGTGCCACCGGAACGGGTGACCATCAAGGCGCCCGCGGAAGCGGTGGACGTGGTCGCCGCGTGATCGTTCACGCGCGCCCGAGCTGACTGACACACGAGCTGACACACACGTCGTGAGGCCCTGGCCAGGGCTCTTCCGGGAAACCCGGAGAGCTCGGCCGGGGCCTTCGCCCATGCCGCCGTTCGTTTGTGCCTCCGCCCGTGCGGGGCGATGGTTGAGGCCGGGCAGTGCTCGGCTCGACCCGTGCTGGAACCTGACGGGAGCGCCGTCGGCTGTCGGCCGGAGCGTCGGCTGTCGGCCGGAGCGTCGGCTGGAGGTGGGTGCGTGAGTGCGATGGCGGGGCCGGCAGCGCGTCGGGTGGCTGTTCTGGCCGCTCTGGGGCTCGGCGCGGTGTGGTGGTGGGCGATGCTGCGGCTGGTCCTGTCGGACGGCGCGGGAGTGCTGGAGGGCGCGATCGCGGCAGGTGGGTGGGGGCTGAGCGTGCTGCCCGTGCACTGCGTGCCCAAGGAGTCGGTGCCCAGGACTTCCGCCGTCGGGACAGCTGCCCCCGGGGACGACGCGGTGGGCCACTGAATCCGGGTGTCACCTGGTCGTACGGCGGTAACGTTCCCGCCACCTCTGCGGGGAACCCGGCGCCGGAGCGGGACCGCCCTGGCAGCTGGGACACCAGTACGTCGGGCGCTCCTGCGAGCCGTCGCCCTGGTCGGCCACGCGCACGGAGGTGCCGCAGCGCAGACAGGGCCGTGGCGCCCGGCCGTACACGAACAGGTCCTGGCCGCGCACGCCCGTGGTCCGGCGGACCGGGCGGTCGCGGTTGGCCTCCAGCAGGCTCTTCGCGAGCGGCGGCAGCTTCGCGGCGCGCTCGGTGGGCAGGGCGCCCACGGCCAGCCATGGGGTCACGCCGAGCAGGAAGCAGATCTCGCTCTTGTAGACGTTGCCGATGCCGGCGAGATTGCGCTGGTCGAGCAGGGCCTCGCCGAGCGGGCGGGCGGGGTCGGCCAGGAGGTTGGCCAGTGCCAGGTCGCCGTCCCAGTCCGGGCCGAGGAGGTCCGGACCTAGGTGGCCGACGGTGCGGTCCTCCTCGGTGGTGCGCATCAGGTCGAGCACCTGGAGGCGGTAGCCGACGGCCGTGCGGCCGGGCGTGGCGAGTACGGCACGGATCTGGTGGCCGGGGCCGCCCTTCCAGCGTTCGCCGTCCCCGTAGACCCTCCAGGCGCCCTCCATCAGCAGATGCGAGTGCAGGGTCAGGCCGCCCTCGATCCGGGTGAGCAGATGCTTGCCGCGCGAGACCGTGTCCAGGACGGTCCGGCCGGACAGGTCCACCGTCGCGTACTTCGGCACCCGGAAGTCGCTTCTGGTCAGCGCCTTACCCGCCAGGGCGTCGTGCAGTCGCCTCGCGGTCTGCCAGACCGTGTCACCTTCGGGCATGTGTCCAGCCTGACACGTTCCCGCGCACGGGCGTTCCGGTCGTGTTCCGGCGCACGTCCGCTCCGTTCCGGTTCCCGGGCACGTGCGGTCCGGTCGTGATTGCGCGCACGTCCGCCCCGCTCGTGGTTCCCCGCGCATCCGCCCCGGTCATGCGCGCAGGCGCAGCCCGCGCGGGGTGGCGATGAAGCCCGCACCCTCCAGGAGACTGCCGAGGGGCGCGGTCAGAGCCGAGGCGCCGTTGACGCGCTCCACCGTGACCGTGCCCAGGGAGCCCGCGCGGGCGGCGGCGGCCAGCGCCTCGGCGGCCGCACCCAGGCGCGGGTCGTCGCCGGCCTCGGTCTCCGGGTCGGCGGGCCAGGCCAGCAGGGTCTTGCCACCGCGCTCCATGTAGAGGGTCAACTCGCCGTCCACGAGCACCACCAGCGAGCCGGCCTTGCGACCGGGCTTGTGCCCGGCGCCGGTCGGCGGTTCCGGCCAGGGCAGGGCGGCACCGTAGGCGTTCGCGGGGTCGGCGGCGGCCAGGACGACCGTCCGGGAGTCCGCGGAGCCGCCACGGCCACGCCGGGCGCCGGGACCGGAGCCGCCGTACGGCAGAGACTGACCGCCGCCCCGTGGCCCGCCGTAGCCCGGTGACGGGAGGTCCCTGGGGGAGACGTACTCGTCCGGCGAGGAGCGCCCGGTGGCCCGCCAGTCGGCGTCACCGCCGAAGCCGGAGGCGCCGGGACCGATGTCGCCGGGACCGACGCCGCCGAAGCCGCCGGACGGTTCGAAGGGATGGGCCCAGTCGAGGCCGCCGGGCGGTCCGGAGACGTCCGGCGGCCGGAAGCCGTCGGGGGAGCCGAAAGCGTCCGGGCTCGCGCCGCCCGCGAAAGCCGGACCGGGCAGGCCCTCGCCCCGCTCCCGTGCGTTGGCCACCGCGCGGAGCCGGTCGACCGCACCGTCCATGGCGAACTGTGCCGCGCCCAGACCCTCCACCACATAGCCCCGTCGGGCCTGGCCGCTCTCCTCGAAGACGGACAGGACCCGGTACACGGCCGAGAACCCGCCCTCGACGCCCTCCGCGGACACCGCTCCCCGCGTGACCACACCATGCCGGTCGAGGAGGGTGCGGGCGAGCGCGTGGGCGCGCACGGTGGCGTCGGTGTCGCGGGCGGGCAGCAGGGACCAGCGTCCGGCGACCGTCGGCGGGCCGCCACGCGAGGCGGGACGGGCGGCGGCCGTCAACGAGCCGTAGCGCCCCCGCGGAACGGCGCGCTTGGCACGGTGGGCGGTGGAGCCGGCGGTGCGACCCGAGCCCAGCAGGGAACGCATCGGCGCCAGTGTGTCGTTGGTGAGCCGCCCCGACCAGGCCAGGTCCCAGAGGGCGTCGGCCAGTTCGGGATCCGTGGCCTCGGGGTGAGTGGTCGCCCGGACCCGGTCGGCGATCTGACGGAAGAACAGGCCGTAGCCGCCGGAAAGGGCGTCCAGGACCGATTGGTGCAGCGCTGTCAACTCCAGCGGGTGCGGGGGCGGCAGGAGGAGCGGGGCCGCGTCCGCGAGGTACAAGGAGACCCAGCCGTCCTTGCCGGGCAGTGCCCCCGCGCCGGCCCACACCACTTCGCCGGCCGCGGTGAGTTCGTCGAGCATCGACGGGGTGTAGTCCGCCACGCGTGAGGGCAGGACCAGCTTCTCCAGCGCCGAGGCCGGCACGGAGGCGCCCTGCAACTGCTCGATCGCCCGCACCAGTCCGTCGATGCCACGCAGGCCGTGTCCCCTGCCGATGTGCTGCCACTGGGGCAGGAACTGGGCGAGTGCGGTCGGCGGCACCGGCTCCAGCTCGTGCCGGAGCGCGGCCAGCGAGCGGCGGCGCAGCCGGCGCAGCACCGCCGCGTCGCACCACTCCTGGCCGATGCCCGCCGGGTGGAACTCGCCCTGGACGACGCGGCCGTTCGCGGCGAGCCGTTGCAGCGCGCCCTCCGTGACCGCCACGCCCAGGCCGAAACGGGCCGCCGCCGTGGCCGAGGTGAACGGGCCGTGGGTGCGGGCGTACCGTGCGAGGAGGTCGCCCAGCGGGTCCTTCACCGGCTCGGTGAACGCCTCCGGTACCCCCACCGGCAGGGCGGTGCCGAGCGCGTCGCGCAGTCGGCCCGCGTCCTCGATCGCGGCCCAGTGGTCCGCCCCGGCGATCCGGACCCGGATGGCCCGGCGGGCACCGGCCAGTCCCCGCGCCCAGCCCGGCTCCGCACCCCGCTCGGCCAGCTCCTCGTCGGTGAGCGGGCCGAGCAGCCGCAGGACGTCCGCGACGCCCTCGACGTCCTTGACCCGGCGGTCCTCGGTCAGCCACTGCAGCTCCCGCTCCAGCTCGACCAGCACCTCGGCGTCGAGCAGTTCGCGCAGCTCCGCCTGGCCCAGCAGCTCGGCCAGCAGCCGTGAGTCCAGGGACAGGGCGGCGGCGCGGCGCTCGGCGAGCGGCGAGTCGCCCTCGTACAGGAACTGGGCGACGTATCCGAAGAGCAGCGAGCGCGCGAAGGGGGAGGGCTCGGGCGTGGTGACCTCGACCAGGCGGACCTTGCGGGACTCGATGTCCCCCATCAGCTCCACCAGGCCGGGGACGTCGAAGACGTCCTGGAGGCACTCGCGGACCGCTTCCAGGACGATCGGGAAGGACCCGAACTCACTCGCCACCTGGAGCAGTTGGGCCGCGCGCTGGCGCTGCTGCCAGAGCGGGGTGCGCTTGCCGGGGTTGCGGCGCGGCAGCAGCAGCGCGCGGGCGGCGCACTCGCGGAAGCGGGAGGCGAACAGGGCCGAGCCGCCGACCTGGTCGGTGACGACCTGGTCCACCTCGCCCTTGTCGAACGCGACGTCCGCCGCGCCCACGGGCGCCTGCTCGGTGTCGTACTCCAGGCCGGCCTTCACGGGCTCCTGGTCGAGGAGGTCCAGGCCCATCAGGTCGGCGTCGGGAAGGCGCAGCACGATGCCGTCGTCGGCGTGCATGACCTGTGCGTCCATGCCGTACCGCTCGGACAGGCGGGCGCCGAGGGCCAGTGCCCACGGGGCGTGCACCTGGGCGCCGAACGGCGAGTGCACCACCACCCGCCAGTCGCCCAGCTCGTCGCGGAAGCGCTCCACGACGATCGTGCGGTCGTCGGGGACATGGCCGCACGCCTCGCGTTGCTCCTTCAGATACGCGAGGACGTTGTCCGCGGCCCAGGCGTCGAGGCCGGCGGCGAGCAGCCTGAGCCGCGCGTCCTCGTCCGGCAGGGAGCCGACCTCGCGCAGGAACGCGCCCACGGCGCGGCCCAGTTCCAGCGGGCGGCCCAGCTGGTCGCCCTTCCAGAACGGCAGCCGGCCGGGCACGCCCGGCGCGGGGGAGACCAGGACCCGGTCGCGGGTGATGTCCTCGATGCGCCACGAGCTGGTACCGAGCGTGAAGACGTCGCCGACCCGGGACTCGTAGACCATCTCCTCGTCCAGCTCGCCGACCCGGCCGCCGCCCTTCTTCGGATCGGAGCCGGCGAGGAACACCCCGAACAGTCCCCGGTCGGGGATCGTGCCCCCGGAGGTGACGGCGAGGCGCTGCGCGCCGGGACGGCCGGTGACCGTGCCCGCCACCCGGTCCCACACCACGCGCGGGCGCAGCTCCGCGAACGCGTCGGACGGGTAGCGGCCGGCGAGCATGTCGAGGACGGCCGTGAACGCCGACTCCGGCAGGGAGGCGAACGGCGCGGCCCTGCGGACCAGGGCCAGCAGGTCGTCGACCTGCCAGGTGTCCAGGGCCGTCATGGCGACCAGCTGCTGGGCGAGGACGTCCAGGGGATTGGCGGGCACCCGGAGGGACTCGATGGCGCCGGAGCGCATCCGCTCGGTGACCACCGCGGCCTGGACCAGGTCGCCGCGGTACTTCGGGAAGACCACTCCGGTGGACACCGCGCCGACCTGGTGTCCCGCGCGGCCGACGCGCTGGAGACCGGAGGCGACGGACGGCGGCGACTCCACCTGCACGACGAGGTCCACGGCGCCCATGTCGATGCCCAGCTCCAGGCTGGACGTGGCCACCACCGCAGGGAGACGGCCCGCCTTCAGGTCCTCCTCGACGAGCGCCCGCTGCTCCTTGGAAACCGAGCCGTGGTGGGCGCGGGCGATGACCGCGGGCGCGCCGTGCGCGGCGCCGGAGCCGCCCATCAGCTCGGCCGGTGAGTGGTGCTCGTCCAGGGACTGGCCGGTCGCGCGCTCGTACGCGATCTCGTTGAGCCGGTTGCACAGGCGCTCGGCGAGCCGGCGCGAGTTGGCGAACACGATCGTCGAACGGTGGGCCTGGACCAGGTCCGCGATCCGCTCCTCGACATGCGGCCAGATCGAGGGCCGCTCCGCGCCGTCGCCCCCGTCGGCGGCAGGTGAGCCACCGAGCTCGCCCATGTCCTCGATCGGGACGACGACCGACAGGTCGAACTCCTTGCCGGACTCCGGCTGGACGATCTCCACCTTGCGACGCGGGGACAGATAGCGAGCGATCTCGTCGACCGGGCGGACGGTCGCGGACAGGCCGATGCGGCGAGCCGGCCTCGGCAGCAGCTCGTCCAGCCGCTCCAGGGACAGGGCGAGGTGGGCGCCGCGCTTGGTGCCCGCGACGGCGTGCACCTCGTCCAGGATCACCGTCTCGACACCGGTCAGCGCGTCACGCGTGGCCGACGTCAGCATCAGGAACAGCGACTCGGGCGTGGTGATCAAAATGTCCGGCGGGCGGGTGGACAGCGCGCGGCGCTCGGCGGCGGGGGTGTCGCCGGAGCGGATGCCGACCCTCACCTCCGGCTCCGGCAGACCGAGGCGGACGGACTCCTGCCGGATGCCGGTGAGCGGGCTGCGCAGGTTGCGTTCCACGTCGACGGCCAGGGCCTTCAGCGGGGACACGTACAGCACTCGGCAGCGCTTCCTCGGCTCGGCCGGGGGCGGGGCGGAGGCCAGCTGGTCCAGGGCGGCGAGGAAGGCGGCCAGGGTCTTGCCGGAGCCGGTCGGGGCGACCACCAGCACGTCCGAGCCCGCGCCGATGGCCTGCCACGCGCCCGCCTGGGCCGCGGTGGGCGCGGAGAAAGCCCCGGTGAACCAGCCGCGGGTCGCGGGGGAGAAGCCGTCGAGGGCCCGGTGTGCATCGCTGACCATGCGTCCATCGTGCACCCGGCGACTGACAATGGGGGCTGACCTGGGCCTTCGCCTCCGGCGGGGCGGGTCGCCTCGCGGATCCGGCCGGTCGGCAGCGCGTAGGCACCGGTGGTCTCGGGAAAATTCCCCCCGTGCCTCGCGGAGAATGGGTCCATGGCGTCGGGAGCGGGCGAGGAGCGGGCACGGCACTGGCGGTACGAGGAGCTGCCCGGTGTCGATCTCCTGCGGGCCCGGTACGTCCGCAAGGAGTTCGTGCGACACACCCATGAGCACTTCGTGATCGCCGCCATCGCCGAGGGCGTGGAGGTCTTCCACCACCGGGGAGCCGACCAGTACGCGGGACCCGGGGCCCTCGCCCTGGTCAATCCCGACACCCCGCACACGGGACGGGCGGGAGTCCCGGAGGGCTGGCGGTACGGGGCGGTGTACCCGGCCCCCGAACTGGTGGCCGAGATCGCCGCGGAGACCACGGGGATCCGCGGGACACCGGGCTTCGTCAGCCCGGTGTTCGAGGACCCGTACGCCGTCGGACTGGTCCACCAGGTGCTGCGCGCCGCCGACGAGGGCAACGCGCTGGCCGCCGACACCCTGCTGAGGGTCGCCGTGACACGGCTGCTGAGGCTGAACGGCGGCACGCTCCCACAGCGGCAGGTGCGCACTGCGGGCGCCCGCATCGCGGCACGCGCGCGTGCCGTGCTCGAGGAGCGCATGGCCGAGCCGCCGACCCTGGAAAGGCTCGCGGCCGACCTCGGGACGAGCCCGTTCGCCCTGCTGCGGGCCTTCAGGCACACCTACGGCATGCCCCCGCACACCTGGCTGACCGACGCCCGGGTGCGGCGGGCCAGGCAGCTGCTGGACGAGGGCACCGCACCGGCCCAGGCCGCCGCGGACGTGGGGTTCACCGACCAGTCGCACCTCAGCCGCCACTTCTCCCGGATCGTCGGCGTGCCCCCGGGCGCGTACCAGCGCGAGCGCAAGAACGTACAAGACGCGCGGCCCCGGCTGCTCCTACCGTCCGGGGTGTGGCAGAAGAGACAGCTCTCGCAGACATACGCGCCGGCGGCGCGGGAGAGGACGACGGCGGAAAACCGGACGCCGACGTCGTCCGGGACGCCCTCGGGGTCGGAGTCGCCGTAGGACTGTCCGGGTTCGCCTTCGGGGTGACCTCGGCGGGCGGCGGACTGACGCTGCTCCAGACCTGCGTGCTCAGCCTGCTGGTGTTCACCGGGGCCTCGCAGTTCGCGCTCGTCGGAGCCCTCGCGGCCGGGGGCAACCCCTTCACGGCGGCCGCCGGCGCCTTCTTCCTGGGCGTGCGCAACGCGTTCTACGGACTGCGCCTGTCCCAGCTGCTGGCCCTCCCGCGCGGGCTGCGGCCGCTGGCCGCGCAATGGGTCATCGACGAGACCACCGCGGTGACCCTCGCGCAGCCCACGCGCCGCAGCGCCCGGATCGGCTTCACCGTCACCGGGGCCGCCCTGTACGTCCTGTGGAACCTCACCACGCTGCTCGGCGCGCTGGGCGCCGAGGCCATCGGGGACACCGACGCCTGGGGCCTGGACGCCGCCGGTCCCGCGGTGTTCCTCGCGCTGCTCGCTCCCATGCTGAAGACCGGCACCGAGCGGGCCGTCGCCGGTCTCGCCGTGCTCCTGGGGCTCGGTCTGTTCACCGTGCTTCCCGCCGGGGTGCCGGTCCTGGTCGCCGCGCTGGCCGCGCCGGCCGTGCTGTACCTGGAGGGACGCCGCAGGGACGGTGCCCGTGCCGACGTGGGAGAGGACGACGGGCGTTGAACACCTGGATCGCGGTCGCCGTGACCGCCCTCGGCTGCTACGCCGTCAAGCTGGCCGGGCTGCTCGTTCCGGCGGACGCCCTGGAACGGCCGCTGGTGAAGCGGCTCGCCGCACTGCTTCCCGTCGCGCTGCTCGCCGCCCTCACCGCCCAGCAGACATTCGCCGACGGGCGCGCGCTCGTCCTGGACGCCCGGGCGGCCGGGCTCGCGGCCGCCGCTGTGGCTCTGGTCCTGCGGGCACCCTTCCTGCTCGTCGTCGCGGCGGCCGTGCTGGTGACGGCCGGGGTGCGGGCCATGGGCGGGTGAGACGCGGGCCCCGGCGGCCACGCCGTCCACGGCGTGGCCGCCGGCGGACGGCCCGGCCAGGGGCCATCCCAGGGGCTGGATACTGGGGGCATGCGGTTGACGGTCTTCTGGGAACGGATGGCGGAGCACTTCGGTGCCGGATACGCCGACACCTTCGCACGTGATCACGTGATGTCCGAGCTCGGCGGGCGCACGGTGCACGAGGCGCTGGCGGCCGGCTGGGAGGCCAAGGACGTGTGGCGCGTGGTCTGTCAGGTCATGAACGTGCCGCGGGAGAGGCGCTGACCGCATCTCCCGGTCGCGGGAGTGTGCCGGGCTGTCGGTGGCGTGCGGGAGACTTGCACCGTGGCACCCACTGACGAGTCCGGGCAGACGGCCCAGCACGCACCCCCGACCGATACGACGCCGCCTTCCCGGCCCCGGGCCGCCGGCGCCGCCGGGCCGGGCGCCCGCATGCCGCACTGGCTGCCCCGCGCGATGGTGCTCGCGCTGGCGCTGATCGCCGCGTTCCAGCTCGGCAGCTGGGCCTTCCACCAGCTCACCGCCCTGCTGATCAACATCCTCATCGCGTTCTTCCTGGCCCTGGCCATCGAGCCCGCGGTGAGCCGCATGGCCGCCCGCGGCATGCGCCGGGGCATCGCGACCTTCCTGGTCTTCCTCGGCCTGGCGATCGCCACGGCGGGCTTCGTCACCCTGCTCGGCTCCATACTCGCCGGACAGATGATCAAGATGGTCGAAGGCTTCCCGGACTACCTCGACTCCGTCATCAACTGGGTCAACGCCACGTTCCACACCGACCTCAGACGGGTGGACGTCCAGGAGGGCCTGCTCCACTCCGACTGGCTGCGCAAGTACGCGCAGAACAGCGCGGCGGGGGTGCTCGACGTGTCCGCACAGGTGCTGGGCGGCCTGTTCCGGCTGCTGACGATCGGGCTGTTCTCGTTCTACTTCGCCGCCGACGGGCCACGGCTGCGCCGCACCGTATGCTCCGTGCTGCCGCCCGCCCGCCAGGCCGAGGTGCTGCGCGCCTGGGAGATCGCCGTCGACAAGACGGGCGGGTACCTGTACTCGCGCGGACTGATGGCGCTCATCTCGGGCATCGCCCACTACATCCTGCTGGAGGCCCTGGGCGTGCCGTACGCGCCCGTGCTCGGCGTCTGGGTGGGTCTGGTCTCGCAGTTCATCCCCACCATCGGCACCTATCTCGCGGGCGCCCTGCCGATGCTGATCGCTTTCACGGTCGACCCGTGGTACGCGCTGTGGGTGCTGGGTTTCGTGGTGATCTACCAGCAGTTCGAGAACTACGTGCTGCAGCCCAAGCTGACCTCGAAGACCGTCGACATCCACCCTGCCGTCGCCTTCGGCTCGGTGATCGCGGGCACCGCGCTGCTCGGCGCCGTCGGCGCGCTGATCGCGATTCCGGCGGTCGCCACACTGCAGGCGTTCCTGGGGGCGTACGTGAAGCGGTACGCCGTCACGGACGATCCCCGCGTCCATGGCCACCGCAGCCGGGTCACGGCACCGGGCCTGCTCACACGCGCGCGAAGGCTGTGGATCCGGCCGGCCGAGGCGGAGGAGGCCGGGACGCCGGACTCCACGGCTCCGGCCGTGTCCGGGACGGCGGACGCCTCGCGGGGGCCGGTGGTGGCCGGGGAGAGCCCCTCGGGTGAGTAGTGACCGAGGCCGGTGGCTTCCAGCCGGTGAGCTTCATCGAGTGCGGGAGTCCGGCGGAGTTCAGTGGGCGAGGGCTGCCCAGATCCCGGCTCCGCAGACGGCGGCCGCGTAGGCGGCGACCGCGGCGGTGAGGATCCGCCGGCGGACCGGCTCGCCCAAGGACGTACGGGACAGCAGCCAGGCCAGTGCGGGCAGGACCAGTACCGCGTGCAGGCTCACCCCGTGCAGCGGCTTGAGCGGGGCCGTCGAGTGGTACGCCGCCTGCTGGTGACCGGTCCGGGTCAGCACCACACCCCGCGCGATCATGGCGGCGCCCGAGGCCAGGGCGATCAGCAGGATCGCGAAGCCCGAGCGCAGCGCGAGCGCCATCCCGGCGGGACCGGCCGGCCGTCGCCGGAAGGACACGGTCGCGAACGCGGTCAGAAGCACCACGAGGACGCCGCCGCCCACCGCGAGCGTCATCGACACCGCCGTGTCGAAGGGCGTCTCCATGTTCAGGTGCGAGGGCACCCGCCGCCACGCCTGCAGGGTGATCCCGCCGACTTCGAGGACGCAGTCGGCGGCGAGGACGACGAGGAGCGCCGTCCGCAGCCGCTCCCCGACGCGCAGATACGACGTGACCCAGGTGAGCGCGATCAGCGTCACTCCGAAGGACAGCCCGAACGTGAAGGGCTTGCGCCAGGAGACCGGCCCGTCCCACGGCCCGCCGTCGATCGCGAACACGACCAGGTGTGCCAGGCCGGACAGCACCAGGAGCAGGCCGGTGGCGTGGCACAGCCGCTCGGCGGGGCGCAGCGCGCGGGCGTGCGCGGACAGGACGGACGGGCGAAGCGGGAACGTGGAGACTGCCATGGCGCAAGCCTCGCGAAGGCGCCGTGGACCGTCGTCGTCCGGTCGAAGGCACCCGGTCTACCGCGCGCGGAGTAGGCGGGAAGACCGGCGGGCGGCCGGGGCGTGCCGAGGTGCGGGCGAGCTTGACACGAAAATCGAACATCTATTCTTATGGATGCTCCGGCGCCGCTCGACGGAGGGGATTTCGCCCCGTTGTGGGGTAGAAGGTCCCTTGGTTATCCACAGGCCGGACGTGCGTCGAGGCGCATTGTCAGTGGCAGGCGTTAGCGTCTTTGACGTGAAGCGATCGACTCAAGCAAACCGGGTGGAACCCATGGCAGGAACCGACCGCGAGAAGGCGCTCGACGCCGCGCTCGCACAGATTGAACGGCAATTCGGCAAGGGCGCGGTCATGCGCATGGGCGAGCGGTCGAAGGAGCCCATCGAGGTCATCCCGACCGGGTCGACCGCACTCGACGTGGCCCTCGGCGTCGGCGGCCTGCCGCGCGGCCGTGTCGTGGAGATCTACGGCCCGGAATCCTCCGGCAAGACGACCCTGACCCTGCACGCCGTGGCGAACGCGCAGAAGGCCGGCGGTCAGGTCGCCTTCGTGGACGCCGAGCACGCTCTCGACCCGGAGTACGCGCGCAAGCTCGGTGTCGACATCGACAACCTGATCCTCTCCCAGCCGGACAACGGCGAGCAGGCGCTGGAGATCGTGGACATGCTGGTCCGCTCCGGGGCGCTGGACCTCATCGTCATCGACTCGGTGGCCGCGCTCGTCCCGCGGGCGGAGATCGAGGGTGAGATGGGCGACTCGCACGTGGGTCTGCAGGCCCGTCTCATGAGCCAGGCCCTGCGTAAGATCACCAGCGCGCTCAACCAGTCGAAGACCACCGCGATCTTCATCAACCAGCTGCGCGAGAAGATCGGCGTGATGTTCGGCTCCCCGGAGACCACGACCGGTGGCCGGGCGCTGAAGTTCTACGCCTCCGTGCGCATCGACATCCGCCGTATCGAGACCCTGAAGGACGGCACCGAGGCGGTCGGCAACCGCACCCGCTGCAAGGTCGTCAAGAACAAGGTCGCTCCGCCCTTCAAGCAGGCCGAGTTCGACATCCTCTACGGCCAGGGCATCAGCCGCGAGGGCGGCTTGATCGACATGGGCGTCGAGCACGGCTTCGTCCGCAAGGCCGGCGCCTGGTACACCTACGAGGGCGACCAGCTCGGCCAGGGCAAGGAGAACGCGCGCAACTTCCTCAAGGACAACCCCGACCTGGCCAACGAGATCGAGAAGAAGATCAAGGAGAAGCTGGGCGTCGGCGTGCGGCCGGAGGAGCCGGCCACCGAGCCGGGCGCGGACGCGGCGGTCTCCGCCGCCCCGGCCGACGCGGCCAAGACGGTGCCCGCCCCGGCGGCCGCCAAGGCCACCAAGGCCAAGGCCGCCGCGGCCAAGAGCTGACCCGTGACACGACGAACCGACTGGGCCGAGTACGAGTACGGACACACCGCTTCCGGTGCCCCACGGGGGAGGGGCACCGGGGACCGGCCCGGTACGGGCGCCGACGGTACCGGTGCGGACGGGGACGACGACGCGTACCGGCCGCACGGCGCCACGGCAGGCTCACATACGGGTGGTGGCTCACGCCGGGACGGCTCGCGTGACGGCGGGCCGCGCGGCGGGCGCGGGCGTCGCCGGCGGGGCTTCGGCGAGGCGGCGGCCGTGGCGGACGGGGACACCTCTTCCTTGTCGAGGGCCGAGCAGGGGGAGTCTCCGGGGGACCCGGTGGAGCGGGCGCGAGCCATCTGTCTGCGCCTGCTCACCGGGACCCCACGCACCCGTAAGCAGCTCGCGGACGCCCTGCGCAAGCGGGAGATCCCGGACGAGGCCGCGGAGCACGTGCTGTCCCGGTTCGAGGAGGTCGGGCTGATCGACGACAGCGCGTTCGCGGACGCGTGGGTGGAGTCGCGGCACCACGGGCGGGGTCTGGCCAGCCGGGCGCTCGCCCAGGAACTGCGCACCAAGGGCGTCGACGCCGCGCTGATCGACGAGGCCGTCGGCCGGCTCGACGGCGAGCAGGAGGAGGCCACCGCCCGCGAACTCGTCGCCCGCAAGCTGCGCTCCACCCGGGGCCTGGACCGCGACAAGCGGCTGCGCCGCCTGGCCGGCATGCTCGCCCGCAAGGGCTACTCGCAGGGACTGGCCCTGCGGGTGGTCCGACAGGCGCTGGAGGAAGAGGGCGAGGACTCGGAGTTCCTCGCCGACGAGGAATACTGAGACAGCGGCTACGGAGCCCACGCCGTCACCGGGAGGCCGGCCGCCCGCCAGGCCTGGAAGCCGCCGATCAGATCGGTCGCCCGGTACAGGCCCAACTGGTGCAGGGACACGGCCGCCAGACTCGACGCGTAGCCCTCGTTGCAGACGATCACGAAGCGCAGATCGTGGCCGGTGGCCTCGGGGAGGCGGTGGCTGCCGCGAGGGTCGAGCCGCCACTCGAGTTCGTTGCGCTCGACGACGAGGGCGCCCGGGATCAGCCCGTCCCGCTCGCGCAGCGCGGCGTAGCGGATGTCCACCAGCCGGGCCTCTTTGGCCCGGGCGGCGGCGTACGCCTCCCGCGGCTCGATGCGCTCGTAGCCCTGGCGCACCCGCTCCAGCAACTCGTCGATCCCGATCGTTTGTTCTTGCGCGTCGTTCACTGCCGTTCCTCCGGTCTCGTTCACTGCCAGTCCTCCGGGCGCTCGATCTGCTCCAGACGCAATATCTGGCCGGTGCGGCTGTACCGGCGGATCCGCGGCAGCGGTGGGTAGTAGGCGTGCACGGAGATGGCGTGCCGTTCGGTGGACCCGTTGAGTACCTCGTGGACGTGGTGGCGGCCGAAGGAGCGGCCTGTGCCTGCCGGGAGTCGTCGCTCACGGTCCACGTCGTCGGTGAGTTCCAGGGTCTTCCAGCCGTCGGTGGGCAGCCGGGCGGCGAGGGAGTTCTCCGTCAGTTCACCGGCGGCGGTGACGAAGGCTCCGACCGAATCGGCGTGGTCGTGCCAGCCGGTGCCGGTGCCGGGCGGCCACCCGATCAGCCAGGCCTCGCTGCCCGCCGGTCCCTCCAGTCGAACCCAGGTGCGGCCCGCGGGATCGAGCGGCACGGAGGCGATCAGCTCGGCGTCGGCGGCCACCCGCCGCGCGAAGCCGAAAAGCTCCGCCTGGGTGGGTTGCCGGGAAGCGGAAGCGGCCGAAGCCGCCGCGGAGGTCGTGATGGTGGCGGCTGCGGATGCGCTGGGGGAGGAGAAGACAGACACGTATACCGTCCTGAAGAGCGTGCGCGGGAGGCGCGCGACGGCACGGGGCGCAGAGGAGCGCGGGAGGCACGTGAGCGGCGCGCGCGGAAAAAGGGGATGCGAGTTCAGCAGAACGGGTGACAGACGCAGCCCGCATAGCGGACGAGGTCCATATGGACCCTCCGCCACAGGCGTACATCGGTGTCGGTCACGATCCGGAGTACACCACGGCGCACGGAAACCGGTCAACTCACCGTAATCCATGTGGACAACACGGTGACGGTACGTAAGGTCAGGCAGGTGCATCCGGACGTACGGGTGTAGCTGAACACGGGCAGGCGCCGGGACGTCAGCGTGCCCCCGCCTCCGCGCGCGTCTCCGTGTCTGCCGGTCCGCCGAGCGCTGCCTCAGCAGCCGCGTACAGATCGGCGGGGCGCACTCCGCTAAGCGCGGTGACCAGGTGCCCGTCGGGGCGTACCAGGAGCACGGTGTGCGGGGCCGCACCCGGATAGCTCTCGGCGACCAGCAGTTCGGCGTGATGCGGCAGGGCGGTCACCGCGGCCGCCAGCCGCGGCATGATCCCGGCGCCCACCCAGTGCCGGCGCTCCCACACCCCGGTGCCCGGCGCCACCAGCACCACCAGCAGCGCCCCGCGCCCCAGTCGCTCCCGCAACTGCACGAACGACCCGTCCTCCGCCGTCACCACCACGTCGGCGACCGGTGCGCCGAGCGGCGTGTCCACCGGCACCTCCGCCTCGCAGTCCGGGGGCGCGAGCGGCGAGCCGGCGTACGCCCCTGGCGCGCCCAGCGCCCCACGCCCGAGGTGGCCGTCCATCAGCAGTGCGTCGTGCCCGCGCGAGGCCCCGGGGACGTACGAGCGCAGCCCGCCGCCCCCGCGCAGCACAGGAAGTACCTGGTCCGCGGCGCGCAGCCGGGCGGCGACGACCGCCCGCCGCTCCGTCTGGTAGCTGTCCAGCAGGGCCTCGTGGGGCCCGTGGTGCCAGACCGTGGCCAGCTTCCAGGCCAGGTTGTCGGCGTCCCGCAGTCCCTCGTCCAGCCCATGGGTGCCGAACGCGCCCAACAGGTGCGCCGCGTCCCCGGCCACGAAGACGCGGCCGACGCGCCAGCGGCGGGCCAGCCGGTGGTGGACCGTGTGCACTCCGGTGTCGAGCAACTCGTACGCGGGTGCGGACTCGCCGGTCCAGCCGGTCAGGGTCTCCCGGATCCGGGCGACCAGCAGTTCCGGCGTGACCAGGTCCTTGCCGGGCGGCAGCAGCCAGTCCAGCCGCCACGCGCCGTTCCGGAGCGGGCGGGCGGTGATCTCCCCGGCGAAGGGGCCGGTCGTCCGCCACGGAGGCATCCGGTGGAGGAACGCTTCCTCGGGCCGGGGGAGTTCCGTCCGGAGCGCGGCGACGGCATGCCGCTCGACGGCCGTACGGCCGGGGAAGCGGATGTCCTGGAGCTTGCGCACGGTCGAGCGCGGCCCGTCGCAGCCGACCAGGTAACTCCCGCGCCACCAGGTGCCGGCCGGGCCACGCGTGTGCACGGTGACGCCCGCCGCTTCCTGCTCTACGGTGTCGAGCCGGCTGTCGGTCGCCAGTTCGACCAGCGGCTCGCGGGCGACCGCGGCGCGCAGCGCGCCGGTCAGCACGTGCTGGGCGATGTGCAGCGGCGCGGGCAGCCCCGTGCCGACCGTACCCGCCGCACCGGCGGAACCCGCGGCACCGTCCGTCGTGAGGTCGCCGAAGACGACCTCGCCCGTCACCTGCTTGCGCCGCATCAGCCGCCATCCGGCCCAGCGCAACCCGGCCGGGCCGAGCGGCACCCCGGCCAGCCGCTCCACCAGCGCGGCGGTGTCCTCACGCAGCACGACGGTCCGCGCGGCGCGCGGCGCGTCTCGGCCCGGTGTCTCGTCGAGTACGACCGACGGCACCTCCTGGCGCGCCAGCGCCAGAGCGAGCGTGAGCCCGACGGGCCCCGCACCGACGACGATCACCGGGTCCACGGCGCGGCGCCCCCTGCCCGCGGCGGTGTCCTGACGGACAGACGTGAACAAACAGTAGGAGCAGGGTGCACGATCACAGAACGTATGCAACCCATTGCCGCTGCTTGCGTCAAGTGACCAGGGGCAGTGGTGATCACTCCACTGCCCCTGGTCACATCGTGCGGGTGACTCTTCGTCAGGCGGCGGTTCCCGCCGACTCGGTGCCTCCCACCGCCGCCGGTGCGAGCACCGCTCCGGTGGACTTCTTGGCCCGCCGCAGCCGCCGCTCCAGCCAGCCGGCGAAGGACGTCAGGGTGAAGTTCAGAACGATGTAGATGATCGCCACCACGACGAAGCTCTGGATCACGTTGGCGTAGTTGGCCGCCAGCGTGCTGCGGGTGTTGAGCAGTTCCGTGTAGCCGATCATCACGCCACCCAGCGCTGTGTCCTTCACGATGACCACGAGTTGGCTGACGATGGCCGGAAGCATGGCGGTCACGGCCTGCGGGAGCAGAATGCTCGTCATCGTCTGGCCCTTGCGCAGGCCGATCGCGTAGGCGGCCTCCGTCTGACCCTTGGGGAGTGCGAGGATGCCGGCCCTGACGATCTCGGCGAGGACCGAGGCGTTGTAGAGCACCAAGCCGGTGACGACCGCGTACAGCGGCCGGTCTTCTGTGCCGACGTTGGTGGAGCGGGCGTAGAACTCGTTGGCGAACAACATCAGCAGCAGGACCGGGATCGAGCGGAAGAACTCGACCACGACGCCGGCCGGTATGCGGACCCAACGGTGGTCGGACATGCGCGCGATGCCGAAGAAGGCACCCAGGGGGAGCGCGATGACCATGGAGAGCCCGGCGGCCTTCAGCGTGTCGCCGAGGCCGGGCAGGAGATAGGTGGTCCATGCCTCGGAAGTCGTGAACGGCTTCCACAGGGACCACTTCAGCTGGCCCTTGGCGTCCATGGTCTGCCACACCCACCACACCAGAAGGGCGAGCAGGAGGACGAAGGCCACCGAAAGGAGTACGTTGCGCCGCCTGGCGCGGGGGCCGGGGGTGTCGTAGAGGACGGAGCTCATCGCTTCACCGCCAGTCGCTTGCCGAGCCAGCCCAGGATCAGCCCGGTCGGTAGGGTCAATACCACGAAACCGAAGGCGAAGACCGCGCCGATGAGCAGTGTCTGGGCCTCGTTCTCGATCATCGACTTCATCAGGTACGCGGCCTCCGCCACGCCGATCGCGGACGCCACGGTCGTGTTCTTGGTCAGCGCGATCAGAACGTTGGCCAGCGGGCCGATCACCGCACGGAACGCCTGCGGAAGCACGATGAGGCGGAGCGTCTGACTGAAGTTCAGTCCGATGGCCCTGGCTGCCTCTGCCTGGCCCAGCGGCACCGTGTTGATACCCGAGCGCAGCGCCTCGCAGACAAAGGCCGCGTGGTAGGCGACGAGGCCGAGCACCGCCAGCCGGAAGCCCTGGATCTTGAAGTCGGAGGCGCCCAGCGTCATACCGAAGATGTCGGCGAGGCCGAGCGAGGTGAAGACGATGATGACCGTCAGGGGGATGTTCCGGACGATGTTGACGTAGACGGTGCCGAATCCGCGCATGAGCGGGACGGGGCTGACCCGCATCGCGGCCAGCAGGGTGCCCCAGATCAGGGAGCCAAGAGCGGAGAGGACGGTGAGTTTCACCGTCATCCAGAACGCCCCCAGGACGTCATAACCTTGAAGAAAGTCGAACACGATCTCCCGCGCTTCCGGGTGGGTGGCGTACGAGGAGGGCGTGGCGCGCCGCCCTGATCGCGGTGGGCAGCGGCGCGCCCCTGTGAAACCCTGCGGTGGCCCTGGGCCGGAGCCTTGCCTTACTTGACGATCTGGCCGATCTTCGGCGCGGGCTCGTACTTGTAGTTGGCCGGGCCGAAGTTCTTCTCGACGTCCTTCTGCCAGGTGCCGTCGCTGACCATGCTCTTCAGAGCATCGTTGATCTTGTTCAGGGTCTCGGTGTCACCCTTCTTCACACCGATGCCGTAGTTCTCGTTGCTGAGCTTGAGCCCGGCGAGCTTGAACTGACCCTTGTACTTGTCCTGCGCGGCGTAGCCCGCGAGGATCGAGTCGTCGGTGGTGAGCGCGTCCACGGCACCGCTCTGAAGGCTGGCGATGCACTCCGAGTAGCCGCCGTTCTCCTTGAGGTTGGCCTTGGGAGCGATCGTCTTCTGGACGTTCTGCGCCGAGGTGGAGCCGGTCACGGAGCACAGGTTCTTGCCGTTGAGGTCCGTGCCCTTGTTGATGTCGGAGTCCTTCTTGACCAGCAGGTCCTGGTGGGCCAGCAGGTAGGGCCCGGCGAAGTCCACCTTCTGCTTGCGCTCGTCCGTGATCGAGTACGTGGCCACGATGAACTTCACGTCGCCGCGTGCCAGGGCGTTCTCACGGTCGGCGCTCTTGGTCTCGACCCACTCGATCTGCGAGGGCTTGTAGCCGAGCTTTCCGGCGACGTACGTGGCCACGTCCACGTCGAAGCCGGAGAAGGTGCCGTTCGGCTCCTTCAGTCCGAGACCGGGCTGGTCGTACTTGATACCGATCTTGATCTTGCTGCCTCCGCCGGAGGAGGAGTCACCGTCCTTCTTGTCCGAACCGCACGCCGTCGCCGAGACGGCGAGGGCGAGCACGACGGCCGAGGCGGCGGTGACCTTGCGGAGCTTCATGGTGGATGTCCTTTGCTCAAAGAGGAGTCGAGGCCCGTTGGGGGTTCGGCTGCGCCGAGGGACCGGGCGACCGGGGACGACCTGGGCCGTCAGTGCGGCCGAGGCCGCCGCGGGAACCTGGGGGACCCGCGTGACCTGGGCGGAAGCCCGGCCGGCGCGGGTTGCCCGAGGCTGTCAGTGGTGCAGGATCTTCGACAGGAAGTCCTTGGCGCGGTCGCTGCGCGGGTTGCTGAAGAACTGGTCGGGCGCAGCCTGCTCGACGATCCGGCCGTCGGCCATGAAGACCACCCGGTTCGCGGCCGAGCGGGCGAAACCCATCTCATGGGTGACGACGATCATCGTCATGCCGTCCCGGGCGAGCTGCTGCATGACCTCCAGCACCTCGTTGATCATCTCCGGGTCCAGCGCGGAGGTCGGCTCGTCGAAGAGCATGACCTTCGGGTCCATGGCCAGCGCCCGCGCGATGGCCACGCGCTGCTGTTGGCCGCCGGAGAGCTGCGCGGGGTACTTGTCGGCCTGCGCGCCCACACCGACTCGGTCGAGCAGCGCGCGAGCCCGCTCCTCGGCCTTCTTCTTGTCCGTGCGGCGGACCTTGATCTGCCCCAGGGTCACGTTCTCGAGCACGGTCTTGTGCGCGAAGAGATTGAAGGACTGGAAGACCATGCCGACGTCGGCGCGCAGCCGGGCCAGCTCCTTGCCCTCGTGGGGGAGCGGCCGGCCGTCGATCGAGATCGTGCCCGAGTCGATGGTCTCCAGGCGGTTGATGGTGCGGCACAGAGTGGACTTCCCGGACCCGGAGGGTCCGATGACCACGACGACCTCGCCGCGGGAGATCGTCAGCTCGATGTCCTGGAGCACGTGCAACGCGCCGAAGTGCTTGTTGACGCTCTTCAGGACGACCAGATCGTTGGTCGAGGCCACGTCATCCTTGGCCATCGATACTTCGGTCATCGCTCTCAGGCTCCGTCCTCCTCGGTTTCGGTGGACAGTAGCCACCCTCGCCACCAGCGTCACCACATCTGAGGGAGATCTGAGCATTACGATCCGGTAGCGGCCGGACACATGTCGTAGCAGGGTCGCGTGGCGCGCGTACCGGCTGGGTAACGACAGGTGGCGCGCCACCGGAAGCCTCTTGACGCCATCCTCGTCCATCGGCGTGACTGCCATGGTGCACGCGCGCGTGCATGGTTTTCTACATGGGATGACGATACGACGGATGAACCGGAGGGGGCCGGGATGAGACTGCTCCTCGTCGAGGACGACAACCACGTCGCGGCCGCACTGTCCGCGGTCCTGGCCCGGCACGGTTTCGACGTCACGCACGCCCGCAGCGGCGAGGAGGCACTGCAGGCCCTCGTCCCGGACGCCGAGGGCTTCGGCGTGGTCCTGCTCGACCTCGGCCTGCCCGACCAGGACGGCTACGAAGTCTGCGGCAAGATCCGCAAGCGCACCGGCACCCCGGTCATCATGGTCACCGCCCGCTCCGACGTCCGCTCCCGCATCCACGGGCTCAACCTCGGCGCCGACGACTACGTGGTGAAGCCGTACGACACCGGGGAACTGCTCGCCCGGATCCACGCCGTCAGCCGCCGCACGCTCCACGAGGACGTGACCGGTGGCGGGGAGAGCACATTGCTCCTCGGCCCCGTGCACATAGAACTGCCCACCCGGCGGGTGAGCGTGGACGGCGCGGTCGTCCAGCTCACCCGCAAGGAGTTCGATCTGCTGGCCCTGCTCGCCCAGCGCCCCGGGGTGGTCTTCCGCCGGGAGCAGATCATCAGCGAGGTGTGGCGCACCAGCTGGGAGGGGACCGGACGCACCCTGGAGGTGCACGTCGCCTCCCTGCGGTCCAAACTCCGTCTGCCCGCCCTGATCGAGACCGTCCGCGGCGTCGGCTACCGCCTCGTCGCCCCGACGGCGTAGCGGGGACGGGTTGCGCACACGTCTGCTGCCGCTGCTCATCGTCCTGATGGCGGCGGTCCTGCTGGCCCTGGGCTTCCCGCTCGCCGTGAGCCTGGCCGCGGCCCAGCAACAGAAGGTGGTCGTCGACCGGATCGACGACACGGCACGCTTCGCCGCGCTCGCCCAGTTCGTCACCGACCGGCCCACCGGCTCCCGCCGCACCGTCCCCGACGAGCGCCTGGAAACCCTCCGCCGCGAACTCATCAGCTACTACGGGGTCTACGGCATCCGGGCGGGCGTCTTCTACCGCTCCACCACGCCCATGGCGGTCGCCCCGGGCACCTGGTCCCTGCCCCGAGCGGGCGAGGTCCGGGAGGCATTCGGCGAGGCCCTGCTGAGCCGGCGCAGCCACGACCCGGAGCAGGTCTGGCCCTGGCAGCGGCACCGTCTCGTCGTCGCCTCGCCGGTCATCCGGGACGGCGACGTCGTCGCCGTCGTCGTCACCGACTCGCCCACCGGGCAGATGCGGTCCCGCACGCTGCACGGCTGGCTGGTCCTGGGCGCGGGCGAGACCATCGCGATGCTGGTCGCCGTGGGGGCCGCGCTGCGGCTGACCGGGTGGGTGCTGCTTCCCGTACGGGTCCTGGACGCCACCACCCACGACATCGCCACCGGCCGCCTGAAGTCACGGGTGGCGGCGGCGAGCGGACCGCCGGAGCTGCGCAGGCTGGCCCGGTCCTTCAACGAGATGGCGGACCACGTCGAGGACGTGCTGGAGCAGCAGCGCGCCTTCGTCGCCGACGCGTCGCACCAACTGCGCAACCCGCTCTCGGCGCTGCTGCTGCGCATCGAGCTGCTCGCTCTCGAGCTGCCCGAGGACAACGAGGAGATCGCCTCGGTCCGCACCGAGGGCCGGCGCCTGGCGCAGGTCCTGGACGACCTGCTGGACCTGGCGCTGGCCGAGCACGCGGAGGCGAATCTTCAGCTCATCGACATCGGCGAGCTGACCGCGGAGCGGGTGGCGGCCTGGGCGCCGACCGCCGAGGCCAAGGGGGTGCGGCTGGTGGGGCAGTGCCCGGCCACCACCGCGTGGGCCGACCCGGTGGCGCTGTCGTCCGCACTGGACGCGGTGATCGACAACGCGGTGAAGTTCACGCCGGAGGGCGAGAGCGTCGACGTGACCGTCTCCGGGGCCGGCGGCACCTCGACGGTCGTGGTCGCCGACCAGGGCCCCGGCCTCACCGACGAGGAACTGGCCCGCATCGGAGACCGCTTCTGGCGCAGCGGCCGCCACCAGAACATCAAGGGCTCCGGGCTCGGCCTGTCCATCTCCCGCGCGCTGCTGGCCGCGGGTGGCGGCTCGATCGCCTACGGCCACCACGAGCCGCGGGGCCTGCGCGTGACGGTGACGGTGCCGAGGTCGGGACCGCAGCGGGCGTAGAAGGGTGCGGCGTCCCTACGGCTTCACCGAGCGGTAGTAGCGGCGCGCGCCCTCGTGCAGGGCCAGGGGGTCGGTGTAGATCGCGGTGCGCAGATCGACCAACTGGGCGGAGTGGACGTGGGCGCCGATGCGGTCACGGCTGTCGATGACGATCCGGGTGATCCACTCGGTCAGTCTCGGATCCACGTCCTTGCGGGTCATCAACACGTTGGACACGGCGATCGTCGGCACCGTCGAACCGTTCTTGACGGACGGGTACGCCCACTCGGGCATTTCGGTGGCGCGGTAGTAGCGCGTGGCGCCACCCTGGGCGTGCAGTCCGGCCACCAGGTCTTCGTCGATCGGCACGAACCGGAACGCGAACTTCGAGGCCAGTCGCGTCAGACCGTCGGTCGGCAGTCCGCCCGACCAGAAGAACGCGTCGATCGCGCCCTCCCGCAGCCGGCCCGGTGCCGTGTCTATGCCGTCGCCCGCGGGCCGGATGTCCTGGCGCGGGTCCATCCCGGCCGCCTTGAGCACCCGTTCCGCGATCAGCCGCACGCCCGACTCCGGCGGCCCGACGGCCACCCGCTTGCCCCGCAGGTCAGCGACCGAGTCGATCCCCGAGTCGCGCGGGACGACGAGCTGCACGTAGTCGTCGTAGAGGCGGGCGACCCCCCGCAGCCGGTCGGCGCCCGAACCGTGGTTCAGTTTGTACGTCTCCACCGCGTCGGCCGCCGCGATCGTGAAGTCGGCCTTGCCGGTCGCCACCCGCGTGACGTTCTCCTGCGAGCCGTCGCTGGTCAGCAGGCGCACATTCAGGTCCGGCATGCGCTTGGCGAACGCGGTGCGCAGCCGTTCGCCGTACTCCTGGTAGACCCCGCGCAGGGTCCCGGTGCTGAAGGTGATCGTCCCGCTCGGCGGCCGGTCGCCCAGCGGCAGCAGCCACCACAGCAGCAGCCCGAGGACCACGGCGGCGACGGTCGCGCCCTGCACACCGCGGCGCCTGCCGATCGAGGGGAACACCGTGGACATGCGCGCGATCCTGCCAGCCGGACGGCCCGCTGACCAGGCCCGCTGACCAGGCCCGCAGACCGGGCCGGCAGACCAGGCCCGCCGAGCGGGGCGACCGCGGGAGGGGCGGACGGGTTGTCACAGGCCGCGGCTACAGTCGCCGCATGAGTTCTTCGCCCGCCGATCTGGTCCGTGAGTTCCACCGCGCCTTCGGGCTCGACGTCCGCAGCACCCCGACGCGCGTGTCGCCGGAGCTCGGCGCGCACCGGGGCGAGCTGCTGGCGGAGGAGGCGGCCGAGGTCGCCGAGGTCTCGGCCGGCGGCCCGCTCGACCGGCTGGCCCACGAGCTGGCGGACGTGGTCTACGTGGCGTACGGCACCGCCCTGGTGCACGGCATCGACCTGGACGAGGTGATCGCCGAGATCCACCGTTCCAACATGACCAAACTCGGCCCGGACGGCCAGGTCACCCGTCGCGCCGACGGCAAGGTGCTCAAGGGCGACCACTACGAGGCACCCGACGTCTCCGCGGTGCTCCGTCGGCAGGGCTGGGACCCCGCCGGCGCCTGACCCACCCGTCCCTCACGCGCGCACCGCACGCCCAGCACCAACGCGAGACCGCACAACGTGAACACGTCCTTGAACGCCCTGCGCGTCGACGCGTCCAGGTGGGGAAAGGCGAACTCGGGCACCTGCGGGACGAGCGCCGCCCAGAACCACGGCGACCGCGTCACCGAGCCGGCCTCCAGCGCCCCGGCGACGAGCAGCGGAACCACGACGACCAGATAGTGCTCGTAGGACGGCCGGCACACCAGGAAGAACGCCAGCATGAGCATCGCGGCCGTGTCCGCGAGCCGCGCCGGACCGGGCGCGGCGCGCCGCCACCGCCGCCCGGCGCACACCAGGCCGGCCGACGCCGCGACCGGCGCCACCACCTGGGCCGAAAGCGGCGGCACCCCCAGGCGCGGCAGCACCGCGGGCAGAGAACAGTCGAACGGCCGCATCAACGCGTCCCCACCGCTGAGGAGGAAGGGCAGGGTGCGGGTGAAGAAATGGCTCGAATCCGGTACGACGAGCGCCGCGCCCGCGGACATGGCCAGCGGCAGCGCCACCATCCAGGCCAGGGCGCGCCACTGCCGGGCCAGGAGCAGCAGCACGGCGACCGGCAGGAGCAGTGGCTTCACCGCCAGCGACACCCCGAGGACCACCCCGGCCGCGTCCCAGCGGCCGCGGTCCGCCAGCAGCAGTGCGGACGGCAGTGCGAGGGCGCTCACGGCGGTCCAGTTGCCGAGGTTCATCAGATGGCCGGCCGGTGCCCAGCACAGCACCAGAGCCAGCAGCCCGAGCACCGCGAACCGGCTCCCCGCCGGCACCCGGAACAGCCGTATCGCGCACCACCAGCCCGCGGCCACCATCCCGACGCACGCCACGGGCGCGGCCACCCGCAGCACCGACGCCGGCAGCAGCGCCTGGCCGCCCGCGAACAGCACGGCGCTCGGCAGATAGAGGAAGCGCCGGTCGGCGTACGGGGCACCGCCGTGCAGCCAGACCTGCCCGGCGTGGACGAGGAACGCGTTGTCCATGCCGCCCTGGGCGGAGACCACCGCCACCCGCGCGGCCCGGGCCAGCAGGACGACGGCGAGGAGCGCGACCGCGGCCGGACCGGCCGGACGCAGCAGCCAGGAGCGCGGTGCGGCGGCCGCGGGCGCGTCCGGGGCGGCCGCCGGGAGGGCGTCGTGAGGCTGCATCACACGTACCTGTCCGAGAGGGCCGCGGACCTGTCCGAGAGGGGCTGCGGCCTGTCCGAGAGGGCTGCTGCGAGCGTAACGACGGGGCCGCACGGCCGCCGTGCGAGCGAGGGCCCCCGCAGGGCGCGGGAGCGGTCCCGCGCCGCGGCGGCACGGCCACCGGGCCGGCGCCGCCGACTGCGCCGTCCGGGGTACTCCGGCGAGCGCCTACCCTTGTGGCATGAGCAGCATCGACCGGAGCCAAGAAGTGGGCGTCACTCGCAGCTATGAGATCCGCACCTACGGGTGCCAGATGAACGTCCATGACTCCGAGCGATTGGCCGGGCTGCTCGAGGACGCCGGATACGTACGGGCGCCCGAGGGGTCGGACGGCGACGCGGACGTCGTCGTCTTCAACACCTGCGCCGTCCGGGAGAACGCCGACAACCGGCTCTACGGCAACCTCGGCCACCTCGCGCCGAAGAAGTCGCAACGGCCCGGCATGCAGATCGCGGTCGGCGGCTGCCTGGCGCAGAAGGACCGGGACACCATCGTGAAGAAGGCGCCCTGGGTGGACGTCGTCTTCGGCACGCACAACATCGGCAAACTGCCGGTCCTGCTGGAGCGCGCCCGCGTCCAGCAGGAGGCGCAGGTCGAGATCGCCGAGTCGCTGGAGGCGTTCCCCTCCACGCTGCCCACGCGCCGCGAGAGCGCGTACGCCGCCTGGGTGTCCATCTCCGTGGGCTGCAACAACACCTGCACGTTCTGCATCGTCCCGGCGCTGCGCGGCAAGGAGAAGGACCGTCGCCCGGGCGACATCCTCGCCGAGGTCGAAGCGCTGGTGGGCGAGGGCGTCTCGGAGATCACGCTGCTCGGGCAGAACGTCAACGCCTACGGCTCCGACATCGGTGACCGTGAGGCCTTCAGCAAGCTGCTGCGCGCCTGCGGGAACATCGAGGGCCTGGAGCGCGTCCGGTTCACCTCCCCGCACCCGCGCGACTTCACCGACGACGTGATCGCCGCGATGGCCGAGACCCCGAACGTCATGCCGCAGCTGCACATGCCGCTGCAGTCCGGCTCGGACCCGGTGCTGAAGGCGATGCGCCGCTCCTACCGGCAGGAGCGCTACCTCGGGATCATCGAGAAGGTGCGCGCCGCCATCCCGCACGCGGCCATCACCACCGACATCATCGTGGGCTTCCCCGGCGAGACCGAGGAGGACTTCGAGCAGACGCTGCACGTCGTCCGTGAGGCACGATTCGCTCAGGCGTTCACCTTCCAGTACTCCAAGCGGCCCGGCACCCCGGCGGCAGAGATGGAGAACCAGATCCCGAAGGAGGTCGTCCAGGCCCGGTACGAGCGGCTCGTCGCCCTCCAGGAGGAGATCTCCTGGGAGGAGAACAAGAAGCAGATCGGCCGCACGCTCGAACTGATGGTCGCGGAGGGCGAGGGCCGCAAGGACGGCGCCACCCACCGCCTCTCCGGTCGCGCCCCCGACAACCGTCTGGTCCACTTCACCAAGCCGGAGCAGGAGGTGCGCCCCGGCGACGTGGTCACGGTGGAGGTCACCTACGCGGCACCGCACCACCTGCTGGCCGAGGGGCCGGTGCTGGACGTGCGCCGCACCCGGGCGGGTGACGCCTGGGAGAAGCGCACCGCCGCGGAGGCGGCCAAGCCGGCCGGGGTCATGCTGGGTCTGCCGAAGATCGGCGTCCCGGAGCCGCTGCCGGCGGCCGCGGGCAGCGGCTGCGGCTGCGGCTGACCACTCCTGGCGGGGGACCAGCGGTGCACGCGTTACCCTGCCGATCATGCTTGTCGCCGCCGCAGTCTGTCCCTGTCCGCCCCTTCTCGTGCCCGCCGTCGCCGCGGGGGCGGCGCCCGAGCTGGACACCCTGCGCGCCGCGTGCACGGACGCGCTGGGTGTGCTGGCCGCCGCCCGGCCCGGCCTGCTCATGGTGGTGGGGCCCGCCGAGAAGTCCGGGCGCGGCCCGCACCCGGAAGGCACCCGCGGATCCTTCCGCGGCTTCGGCGTGGACCTGGACGTACGGCTCGGCGGGCCCACGGACACCGGCGCGCGCACGGGACCCGTGTCCGAGCGCGAGCTGCCGCCCTCGCTCGCCGTCGCGGCGTGGCTGCTGGAGCGGACCGGCTGGTCCGACGCTCCGATCGAGGGGCTGGGCGTGGGCGAGCCGCTGGCGCCCGAGCGGTGCGTCGCGGTCGGACGGGACATCGCCGCGCGCGCCGACCGGGTGGCGATGCTGGTGATGGGCGACGCCAGCGCCTGCCGGTCACTCAAGGCGCCCGGCTACCTCGATGAGCGGGCCGAGCCCTTCGACGCGGAGGTCGCCCGCGCGCTCGGCGCCGCGGACCTGGCGGCGCTGACCGCTCTCGACGCCGAGCTGGCCTACGAGCTGAAGGCTTCCGGCCGGGCCCCGTGGCAGGTCCTCGCGGGCGCCGCCGAGGGTTCCGGCCTCTCCGGCACCCTGCTCCACGACGCCGCCCCCTACGGCGTCGGCTACCTCGTCGCCGCCTGGTCCTGACAGGTCGCCGGGCCGCCTCGGCATCGGGCCGTCTGATCGGGGTCCGGTTCCGGTACGGCACGGGAGCGCCCAAGCCGGGCCTGTGGGAGAGGAACCGGCGCGGCGGACGGCCGGGAAGGGCTGCCTGCTTCCCGGCCGTCCGCCGTTGTGCGGCCGTCGTGGCGTTCGCAACGCCGTTCAGGAGGAGGGCGGGGGGCCCTCCGGAGGCGTCTGCGGAGGCGTCTGGGCGGTCGTGCCGCCCGGCGCGGTGCCCGTGCCCGTGTCCGTGCCCGTGTCCGGCGGTCGCTCACTTCCGTGGGCGATACGGTCGACGGCGCCCTTCGCCTTGTCCGTGCCCGCGTGGATCTTCTCGCTGTACTTGCCCTTGGTCTTCTCGTCGACCGTCCTCGCGGCCTTGTCCAGGCCGTGCTCGATCGAGCCCTGCTGCCGTTGGGCGAGGTCCGCGACCTTCTCCTTGGCCGGGCCGAGTTTGGCCTTCATGTTGTCCAGCAGACCCATGGTTCACCTTCCCTGCCGGGGGTTACGTGCGGGCGCCCTCGCCGGCCTCCTGCTCGGCCACCTCGTCGGTGGACTGCTGCCTGGGGATGTCCACGCCGTCGCCTCCGGCCGCGGCACCGTCGCCCCCGGCCTGCGGGGGCTTCGCCGTACCGCCCCCGGCACCGCTGTCCGCTCCGGCAGGCCCGTTCGCCGCTGTCGTCCCGTCCGGCCCGGAAGCGACCGTCGCGGCCTCCGAGCCGGCCGTCACCGCGCCGGCCGGCTCGTCCGCGGTCGACGCCTCCTCCGCAGTCCTCGACTCCGCAGCCTTTGACCTCCGAAAAAGTCGCGCAAAAACGCCCATATCAACTCCATACGTTACTCGTGCGGGCGAAACCGTGTAGCCCGGTGTGTCCGTCCGTGGCGCCAGAACCACCGCCCCCCGGCATCCGGCCGCGTGAACCTCGCAACGGGCAACGACCTCGCGCGTGTGCCGTCCTCGTTCGAGGGGCACGGGGGAGGT
The DNA here is from genome assembly GCF_053589015.1 of Streptomyces sp. NPDC003393. Classification (NCBI taxonomy): domain Bacteria; kingdom Bacillati; phylum Actinomycetota; class Actinomycetes; order Kitasatosporales; family Streptomycetaceae; genus Streptomyces; species Streptomyces sp. NPDC003393. The sequence goes on from NZ_JBSFRB010000018.1 coordinate 46,617, forward strand.
TTGCGAAACTGGTGCGGTGAGCAGCGCACCCCCCGCCCCCCGCGTCATCGCCGTCGTCGGCCCCACCGCGGCCGGAAAGTCCGACCTCGGCGTCTTCCTGGCCCAGCGTCTCGGTGGAGAGGTCGTCAACGCCGACTCCATGCAGCTCTACCGAGGGATGGACATCGGCACCGCGAAGCTGACGCCCGAGGAGCGCGGCGGCGTACCGCACCACCTCCTGGACGTCTGGGAGGTGACGGTGACGGCCTCCGTCGCCGAGTACCAGCGGCTCGCGCGGGAGCGCATCGACGCGCTGCTCGCCGAGGGGCGCTGGCCGGTCCTGGTCGGCGGCTCCGGCCTCTACGTCCGCGGGGCCGTGGACAACCTGGAGTTCCCCGGCACGGACCCCGCCGTGCGGGCCCGCCTGGAGGAGGAACTCGCGCTGCGCGGCTCCGGGGCGCTGCACGCCCGCCTGGCGGCCGCCGACCCGGAGGCGGCGCGGGCGATCCTGCCCAGCAACGGCCGCCGAATCGTCCGGGCGCTGGAAGTGATCGAGATCACCGGCCGCCCGTTCACGGCCAACCTCCCGGGACACGACTCCGTCTACGACACCGTGCAGATCGGGGTCGACGTGGCGCGCCCCGAACTCGACGAGCGCATCGCGCGCCGGGTCGACCGCATGTGGGAGGCAGGGCTCGTGGACGAGGTGCGCGCACTGGAGGCGCAGGGCCTGCGGGAGGGGCGTACGGCCTCCCGGGCACTCGGCTACCAGCAGGTGCTCGCGGCGCTCGCCGGGGAGTGCACGCTGGAGGAGGCGCGTGCGGAGACCGTACGCGCCACGAAACGCTTCGCGCGCCGCCAGGACACCTGGTTCCGGCGCGACCCGCGCGTGCACTGGCTGAGCGGGGCCGCCGCGGACCGCCGGGAACTTCCGCCGCTCGCGCTGGCGTTGGTCGAACGACCGGTTACAGCCTGATCACGTGATGGCATCGGGACGCCCAGGCCGTCATCCGAGCCTCCGGGACCGTGCCATCATCGAGCTTCGATCGACCAAGTGGAGTCCTAGTTGGGAGGGCGCGTGGCGATGGAGGCCGGCCCTCGCGACACCGCACAAGGCGCACGCGGCGCACAAGCCGCGCACGGCACCGAGCGCATCACCTTGGAGCGCGCCGGTGCGGAACCGGACGAGGACTCGCTGAGCCCCGACGGGCCCGACACGCAGGACGGCGTGACCGCGGACGGCCCGGAGCCCGAGGAGATGTACGCCGGCCCCGAGGTCGAGGTCGAGCTGCGCCCGCAGCGGCGCCTGCGCATCTGGCAGCTCGCCCCCATCGTGGGACTGGCCGCCGTCGGCTCGCTGATGTTCGCGTTCCCGCTGGCCTTCGACGGAGACAGCGGCGCGATGATCGCCATGCTGGGGCTGCTGATCTGCCTGTGCGCGGCCGGCTGGGGCATGATGGCCGCCCGGCGCGTGGGGTACACCTGGCCGGGCCTGCCGCCGCGCGGTACCGGCAGACGCCCCGACTGGCGGCTGATCGGCGCCTATGTGCTGCTCGCCGCCGTCGTCGTGGTCCTCGCCGTCTGGCGGGTCGCCCGGCTTCGCTAGTGCTGCGACCGGAGAGGTTCACCGGCTCGCGACGCACGGCACGGCACCTGACGGTGCCGTCGCATCACCGGGGCAGAGCTGTACCGATCACGAGCCTCGCCGACGCCGGTCGGGCTCGATCATGCGCTGCCGGGTGTGGCCACCGAGTTGTCGCACCCACCCCGTACGATCGAGGCATGAGCACCCGTATCGCCTTCCTCAAGGGTCATGGCACGGAGAACGACTTCGTGATCGTCCCCGACCCGGAGAACGCCGTCGAGCTGTCCCCGACCGCGGTGGCCGCCCTGTGCGACCGGCGCGCGGGCATCGGCGGCGACGGGGTGCTGCACGTCGTCCGGTCGGCCGCGCACCCCGACGCCCGGCAGATGGCCACCCAGGCGGAGTGGTTCATGGACTACCGCAACGGCGACGGCTCGATCGCCGAGATGTGCGGCAACGGCGTACGGGTGTTCGCGCGCTACCTCCAGCACGCCGGACACGTGACCGAGGGCGACCTGGCGATCGCCACCCGCGCCGGAGTGAAGACGGTGCACATCGCCAAGGACGGCGACGTCACCGTCGGCATGGGCCGGGCACGGCTCCCCGAGGGGGAGGTCACGGTGAGCGTCGGACCGCGCAGCTGGCCCGCGCGGAACGTGAACATGGGCAATCCGCACGCGGTCGCCTTCGTCGACGACCTCGCGGACGCCGGCGACCTGTACTCCCCGCCCCCGTTCAGCCCGGCCGCCGCCTACCCGGACGGGGTGAACGTCGAGTTCGTGGCCGACCGCGGCCCCCGGCACGTCGCGATGCGCGTGCACGAGCGCGGCGCCGGCGAGACCCGCTCGTGCGGCACGGGCGCTTGTGCCGTCGCCGTGGCCGCCGCCCGGCGCGACGGCGCCGACCCGTCCGTCACCGGCACCCCGGTGACCTACACCGTGGACGTGCCCGGCGGAACGCTGGTGATCACCGAGCGCCCGGACGGAGAGATCGAGATGACCGGCCCCGCAGTGATCGTCGCCGAGGGGGAGATCGACGCGGAGTGGCTGGAAACAGCGGCGGGTTGAGCGCGCGGGGAGCGCGCCCAGCCGGGGCGGTGAGCCCGATACGGCGCAGGATCCATGCCCGCTGCGCGGACGCGGGAGTGAATCCACGGCTGACTCGCCATCAGATGGCCGGAATTCGTAAACCTCTGATCCGTCGCTCGAATGGGTGATCCGTTTCACGCTCTTCGAGAGGCGGTCGGCCCGGTGTGCTGGGCTCGGTAGCATCAAGCACCGGCCCGGACGGGGGATCCGACGCCAACCCCTGAGCCGAGTACGCCCTGGGGCACCCCGTCCGCCGGTCCACGCAGCCGGAGGTGCCCATGAGTGCGGATGCCACGAATCCCGCGGCCCCGGGCCCGGTGGCGCCCGCGGCGCCCCGCAGGAGAGCCCGCCCGCGGATCGACCTTCGCCGCCTCGGCCGGGCGGCGCTGCTCGGCCCCGCCGCCCGCGACCGGCTGCCCGACGCCATCGGCCACGTCGCCGAGGCGCACCGCGCCCACTTTCCCGACGCGGACCTCGAACCGCTGCGCCGCGCCTACGTCCTGGCCGAGTCCTCGCACCGCGGCCAGATGCGCAAGAGCGGCGAGCCGTACATCACGCATCCGCTCGCCGTCACCCTGATCCTCGCCGAACTCGGCGCCGAGACGACCACGTTGACGGCCTCGCTCCTGCACGACACCGTCGAGGACACCGACGTGACACTCGACCAGGTCGGTGAGCAGTTCGGGGAGGAGGTCCGCTACCTCGTCGACGGCGTCACCAAGCTGGAGAAGGTCGACTACGGCGCCGCGGCCGAGCCCGAGACCTTCCGCAAGATGCTCGTCGCCACCGGCAACGACGTCCGCGTGATGTCGATCAAACTGGCCGACCGGCTGCACAACATGCGCACGCTCGGCGTCATGCGCCCCGAGAAACAGGCCCGCATCGCCAAGGTGACCAGGGACGTGCTCATCCCGCTCGCCGAGCGGCTCGGTGTGCAGGCGCTCAAGACCGAGCTGGAGGACCTGGTCTTCGCGGTCCTGCACCCGGAGGAGTACGAGTGCACACGGGAGTTGATCGCGGAGAACGCGGTCCGCCCGGGCGACCCGCTCACCGAGATCGCCGAGCAGGTCCGCGGTGTGCTGCGCGAGGCCGACATCTCCGCCGAAGTCCTCGTCAGACCCCGGCACTTCGTGTCCGTGCACCGCGTCGCCCGCAAACGCGGCCGGCTGCGCGGCTGCGACTTCGGCCGGCTGCTCGTGCTGGTGAACGAGGACGCCGACTGCTATGGGGTTCTCGGCGAGCTGCACACCTGTATGACCCCGGTCGTCTCCGAGTTCAAGGACTTCATCGCCGTACCCAAGTTCAACCTCTACCAGTCACTGCACACGGCCGTCGCCCGGGAGGACGGCCAGGTCGTCGAAGTCCTCATCCGCACCCACCAGATGCACAAGGTCGCCGAGGCCGGCGTCGTCGCGCTCGGCAATCCCTACGCTCCTCCGTCGGAGGAGCAGTCGACGGGCGACGGCGAACGCGTCGACCCCACCCGCCCCGGCTGGCTCTCCCGCCTCCTCGACTGGCAGCGGGCGGCACCCGACCCCGACACCTTCTGGTCCACACTGCGCGAGGACCTCGCCCAGGACCGCGAGATCACCGTCTTCCGGCCCGACGGCGGCACGCTGGGCCTGCCCGAGGGGGCGACCTGCGTGGACGCGGCCTACGCGCAGTACGGCGAGGACGCCCATGCCTGCATCGGCGCCCGCGTCAACGGCCGCCTGGCGACGCTCAGCACCGTCCTGCGGGACGGCGACACCGTCCAGCTCCTCATGGGCCAGGACCCGGCCTCGGAGCCGTCCAGGGAGTGGCTCGATCACGCCCACACCCCCGCTGCCCGCATCGCCATCCAGCGGTGGCTGGCGGCACATCCGGCGGCCGCCGAGGACGCGGCCGACAGCGCCGGGGGAGCCGCGGCGGGCGCCCCTGACTCCGCGAGCGGGCCCGCGCAGGTCGCTCAGGGAGCCGTCGACGGCGCGCCCCCGGCCGTCGCGGCCACGGCGGAGGATTCCGGCAGGCCCGAAGGGGCGGCCGGCCCCCAGCCCGGGGCACGCGGCGGCCGGTCCTCGGCCGGCGCCGTCATCGTCGACCGGCCCCGCGCGACGGTGCGGCTCGCCGGCTGCTGCACGCCGGTGCCGCCGGACGAGATCACCGCCTTCGCCGTCCGCGGGGGAGCGGTGACCGTGCACCGCGTCGAGTGCGACACGGCGACCCGGATGACGGGTGCGGGGCGCCCCGAGGTCGGCGTGCGCTGGGGCGAGACGGCCGAGTGCCGTGTCACGCTGCTCGCCGAGTCGTTCGGCCGTCCACGTCTGCTCGCGGACCTGACCGAGGCCATCGCACTGGAAGGCGTCGAGATCATCTCCGCTACCGTGGCCCCGCCGACGCAACAGCGCGTGCACCACACCTACACGCTGCAACTTCCCGACGCCACCCGCCTGCCCGCCCTGATGCGGGCGATGCGCAACGTCCCGGGCGTCTACGACGTCAGCCGCGCCCGGCCGCAACCCCAGCCGCCGGGGAGCTGAACCGGGGCGGGGCGGGCGCGTGCCGGGGAGCTGAACCGGGGCAGGCACAGGGTGGGGTCACCTCGCCCGCAACCTGGAGGGCCCCGTTCGGGTGGGCCGTGGCGCGCGTCGTCGCCGCACCACCGCCGGGCGCTGATAGCCGTGAGTGCATGCCGCGCACTCTCCGTCACCGTGCCACGCGTCGCCTGCAGGCGACCGTTCTCGCGTCCGCCGTCTCCGTCTGCCTCCTCGCCGCGGGCGCCCCGCCCGCTCCGCTCGGCATCGGCGACCGGCTCTTCCCGTACCTGGGCAACCCCGGCTACGACGTGGTGTCGTACGACCTCTCCTTCGCCTACTCCGGCGACAACGGCAAGCCGCTCCGGGCCGTCACCACGATCGACGCCAGGGTGACGCGAGCACTGCGGAGAGTGAACCTCGACTTCGGGCACGGCAAGGTAGCCTCCGTGGAGGTCGACGGCCGGCCCGCCACGTTCACCACCGCCGGTGAGGATCTCCTCGTCACCCCGAAGGCCCCGCTGCCCGAGCACGGCCTGACCCGGATCACCGTGCACCACACCAGCGACCCCGCGCCGGTGACGGACCGTGACGGCGGTTGGGTGCGCACCGCGGACGGTCTCGCCCTGGCCGGCCAGGCCGACGCGGCGCATCTGGTGTTCCCGTGCAACGACCACCCGTCCGACAAGGCGATGTTCACCATCCGGGTCACCGCCCCCGAGGGGTACACGGCCGTCGCCAACGGTCTGCCGGAGGGCGTCACGCGGGCCGGCGGCCAGGCCACCTGGACGTACCGCACACGGCACCCCATGGCCACCGAACTGGCCCAGGTCTCCATCGGCCGCTCCGCCGTGCTGCACCGCACCGGCCCGCATGGTCTGCCCGTCCGCGACGTCGTCCCCAGCAAGGACCGCAAGGCGCTCGAACCGTGGCTCGACAAGACCTCGGACCAGATCGCCTGGATGGAGAGCAAGGTCGGGCGCTACCCCCTCGAGACGTACGGCCTGCTCATGGCCTCGGCCACGACCGGTTTCGAACTCGAGACACAGACCCTCTCCCTCTTCGAGAAAGATCTGTTCACCGACCCCGCCTACCCGAAGTGGTACGTGGAGTCGGTCATGGTGCACGAGCTGGCCCACCAGTGGTTCGGCGACAGCGTCACCCCGCGCGCCTGGTCCGACGTGTGGCTCAATGAGGGGCACGCCACCTGGTACGAGGCCCTGTACGCCGAGGAGAAGGCGCACAAGTCCATGGAGGAACGGATGAAGGCCGCCTACGCGGCCGCCGACCAGTGGCGCGCGGCCGGGGGCCCGCCCGCGCTGCCGAAGCCGCCGGGGGCCGGCCGGAAGACCGGGATCTTCCGCGCGAACGTCTACGACGGCGCGGCCCTCGTCCTGTACGCGTTGCGCCGGCAGATCGGCGAGGCCGCCTTCGAGCGCCTGGAGCGCGCCTGGGTGCGGGGCAACCGGGACTCCACGGCGACCACCGCCGACTTCGTGCGGCTGGCCTCGGCCGTCGCCGGACGGGACCTGAGCGGCTTCTTCAAGACCTGGCTGTACGGTGCGAAGACTCCGCCGATGCCGGGACACCCGGACTGGAAGCCCGACCCGCGGCAGCGGAACCTGCCGCCGACGCTGAAGCGGTGACGGGGGTGAGCGGTGACGGTGGAAAGGGAGAAGGGCCGAGGGAGAGGAGGCGGCCGTGGCGGGCCGCTCGGTGCGCCGCGGGCGGTGAGAAGGCGCGTGCCGACGGCGGCGAGGACGTGACCGCCGTGGCGGGACGATAACACCGTGACGAGACGGGCCGTCCCGTGCGACCATCGTCGGGTCGGCACGGCACCGTGCACGGGGAATCTCCCGGGGCACTCGTGCGTTGACAGCGGTGACGGAAGCGCCGTGGACAGCCCGTCGGGGCCCGCCGCGAATCCGTCGCCGCACCACGGATTCCCAACGACGTAAGGACCCAATGACCTCCTCTTCTTCCTCTTCCCAGGCCACCAAGCGCCTCGCGCACACCTACCCCGAGGGTCTTCGGGCCGATGCCCTGATGGAAGAGGACGTCGCCTGGAGCCACGGGATCGACGGAGAGCGGGACGGCGACCAGTTCGACCGCTCCGACCGCGCGGCCCTGCGCCGTGTGGCGGGCCTCTCCACCGAGCTCGAGGACGTCACCGAGGTCGAGTACCGTCAGCTCCGCCTTGAGAGGGTCGTCCTCGTCGGCGTCTGGACCTCGGGGACCGTGCAGGACGCGGACAACTCGTTGGCTGAGCTCGCGGCCCTCGCCGAGACCGCAGGCGCGATCGTGCTGGACGGCGTGATCCAGCGCCGCGACAAGCCCGACGCGGCCACCTACATCGGTTCCGGCAAGGCCGACGAGCTGCGTGACATCGTCCTGGAGACCGGCGCGGACACCGTCATCTGCGACGGTGAGCTCAGCCCCGGCCAGCTGATCCACCTCGAGGACATCGTCAAGGTCAAGGTCATCGACCGTACGGCCCTGATCCTGGACATCTTCGCGCAGCACGCCAAGTCCCGGGAGGGCAAGGCGCAGGTCGCGCTGGCGCAGATGCAGTACATGCTGCCGAGGCTGCGCGGTTGGGGTCAGTCCCTGTCCCGCCAGATGGGCGGCGGCAGCGGCGGCCTCGCCACCCGCGGCCCCGGTGAGACCAAGATCGAAACGGACCGGCGCCGGATCCGCGAGAAGATGGCGAAGATGCGCCGGGAGATCGCGGACATGAAGACCGGCCGTGAGATCAAGCGCCAGGAGCGCCGCCGGCACAAGGTGCCCTCCGTGGCGATCGCCGGTTACACCAACGCGGGCAAGTCCTCCCTGCTCAACCGCCTCACCGGCGCGGGCGTCCTGGTCGAGAACGCGCTGTTCGCGACCCTGGACCCGACCGTGCGCCGGGCCGAGACCCCGAGCGGGCGGCTGTACACGCTGGCCGACACCGTCGGATTCGTCCGGCACCTGCCCCACCACCTGGTCGAGGCGTTCCGCTCCACCATGGAGGAGGTCGGCGACTCCGACCTGATCCTCCATGTCGTGGACGGCTCGCACCCGAACCCGGAGGAGCAGCTGGCCGCCGTCCGCGAGGTGATCAGGGACGTCGACGCCACCGACGTACCCGAGATCGTCGTGATCAACAAGGCGGACGCGGCGGACCCGCTGGTGCTCCAGCGGCTGCTGCGGATCGAGAAGCACTCGATCGCCGTCTCGGCCCGCACCGGCCGAGGCGTCGCCGAGCTGCGCGCCCTGATCGACAACGAGCTGCCGCGCCCGTCCGTGGAGATCGAGGCGCTCGTGCCGTACACCCACGGCAAGCTGGTCGCCCGTGCGCACACCGAGGGCGAGGTGATCTCCGAGGAGCACACCGCGGAGGGCACGCTGCTCAAGGCCCGGGTGCACGAGGAGCTCGCCGCGGACCTGGCGCCGTACGTGCCGGCTGCCGCGCTCTGAGCCGTCCGGTTCCGGACGCGCTTCGACACGTACGTCCTGCTTCGGACGCGCAGTACGAGGGCCCGCCCCTGTCGCAGGGAGCGGGCCCTCGTCATGCCGTCGGCGTCAGCGGCCGCCGTACGTCCTGCTCATGTTCTCGTACAGCGCCTCGGCGCCCCGGCCCAGCTGTGGACCGGCGAGCCAGGTGTTGTCGGACGGGCCGATCGAGGTGTTGGAGACCAGCTCCGTCTTCCCGCCCACCACGCGGAACCAGCCGCCGCCGGACGAGCCACCGGTCATGGTGCAGCCGATCCGGTACATCGTCGGCAGGGACGGGCTGAGCGAGAACCGGCCCGGCCGGTCCAGGCATCGGAACATCTTCAGACCGTTGTACGGCGGCGCGGCCGGGTAGCCCCAGGCGCCCATCGTGGTGACCTCGGTGGCCGACGGCGTGGAGAAGTCCACGTCCAGCGCGGCCCCGACGGTCTCCTCCAGCGACTTCGAGCCGGACTCCGGCTTCACGTGCAGCACGGCGTAGTCGTACGCGGCACCCGCGCCGCCCGTCTCCGAGCCGCCCTGGATCCACTGGTTCGAGGTGGAGGCCCAGTCTGCCCACCAGGCGCCGTACGGGGCGACCTCGGACGGGTCGGCATCGCTCAGCGCGGACGCGGACTTGCCGAGGTCGTTGTAGGCCGGGACGAACGCGATGTTGCGGTACCAGCCGCCGCCCCGGCCCGCGTGCACACAGTGGCCCGCCGTCCACACCAGGTTGGATCTGCCGGGGTGGTTGACGTCCTTGACGACGGTGCCGGAGCAGACCATCGAACCTGCGGGCGAGTCGAAGAAGACCTTGCCGACCGGCGCGGCGTGCTCGTGGTACGGGGTCTTCTCCGCCTGGGCCCGGACGGGCTGCGGCGCAGGATCGCTGACGCCCTGGTCGGCGGCGGCGTCCTTGGTGGAGACCGTCTTGTTGGCCTCCTTGGCGGACTTCATCCGCTCCGGCTTCCACAACCCCTCGATCACCGGGTTGACGAAGTCCTTGGCGGCGCTGAGCCACTTGTCCTTGTCCCAGTCCTTCCAGCCGCCCTTCTGCCACTGGTCGACATCGATCCCGTGTTCCTTGAGCCTGTCCGCGATGTCGGCAGGGAGGTGGACCTTGCCGTCGCCGCCACCGCTGCCGTCTTCGGCGGCCTGCGAAGCGGTGGCGCCCGGCTCGCCGCTCGCGTCGTCCTTGCCGGAGTCGTCGCAGGCCGTCGCGGTGAGCGTCAGGGTCGCCGCCAGGGCGGTGGCGGCGAGGACGGCGCGCCGGCGTCCGTGCCGGAGCGCGGACGGCGTACGTATGGATCGCATGGTGAGGAGAACCCCCGTTGATTCGTCTGCCTGCCGCGCGCCATGGCTGACGGCCGCGCGGGTTGCCGATGAACGGCCTCGGTGTCGCGCGCCGATTGGTGTCACGCGCTTGTCAGATCACGCCCGTGGCGATCCCCGTGCGGTATGCGCGGGAACCGGCGGGAGCGACATCCCACTATGCCTGTGCGGATGAGGGCGAACGGCGGTGGGGTGGTGAAGGTTTCCGTGCCCCACCGCCGTCGGCGAATCCCGGCGCTCACCGGGCGCTTCTCACTGCCCGGCGAACTTCTTGCTGACCGCGTCGTAGACGCCCTTGGCCACCGGACCGAGCCGCGGACCGGCCAGCCAGCCTGCGGTCACCGGGCCGATCGAGGTGTTGGACACCAGCGCGGGCTTGCCGTCCGCGCCCCTCTCGACCCAGCCGCCGCCGGACGAGCCACCCGTCATGCTGCAGCCGATGCGGTACATCGTCGGGTCGGAGGCCTTGACCGACAGTCGTCCCGGCTTGTCCTGGCACTGGTACAACAGCCGGCCGTCGTACGGCGGCGCGGCCGGGTAGCCGGTCGCGGTGATGCTCTCCACCTTCGGCACGGCCGGTGCGTCGAAGTTCACCGGAAGCGCCGAACCCAAGGTCTCCTCCAGCGACTTGCCGCCGCCGTCCTTCTCCGGCGTCACATGCATGACGGCGAAGTCGTACGGCGCGCCCTGTCCGCCGGTCGCACCGCCCTGCTCGATCCACTGGTCGGAGGTCTGCGCCCAGTCGACCCACCACACACCGTACGGAGCGACCTGCTCCCTGGTGGCGTTCTTCAACTGGTCCGTGCTCATCCGCGCGTTGTTGTACGACGGCACGAAGGCGATGTTGCGGTACCAGCCGCCCTTCTTGCCGGCGTGCACGCAGTGACCGGCCGTCCACACCATGTCGGACTTGCCCGGGCGGGCCGGGTCCTGGACCACCGTCGCCGAGCAGACCATCGTGCCCTCGGGGGAGTCGAAGAAGAGCTTGCCCGCCGTCGCGGCGTTGTCGTGGTACGGCGGCGCCACCGCCCGTGCCCTCACCGGCACCGGGGTCGGGTCGGTGACACCCTGGTCACCGGAGATGTCGTTGTCGTCGACGCCCTTGTCCGGGTCCTCGGCCCGGCGCATCCGGTCCGGGTCCCACAGCCCCTGGATGATCGGGTTGACGAAGTCGTTGGCCTCGCGCAGCCAGTCGTCCTTGTCCCAGTTCTTCCAGGCCCCGTCCTTCCACTTGTCGAGGTCGATCCCGTGCTCCTTGAGCTTGTCGCGGAGGTCGTCCGGAATCTTGATCTTGCCGTCGCCCGCCGAACCGTCCGCGTCGTCGGCGCTCGCGGAGGGCCTGCCGTCCGCGTGGGTGTCGTCCCCGTTGCAGCCGGTGGCGGTGAGCGCCAGTGCCGAGACCAGAGCGAGGGCGGCCAACGCCGGGGAACCCGTGCGCCGGGCGCTCCCCCTTCGGCGAGCGGTGACGGACGGGCGTATGGGTCGCATGCTCTGACTCCCCCTGATGTGACGAGACGTGCCGGTGCCACCGTGGCCGCCGCAGCCACCCCGAGCCGGCCCGGGCCGGGGTCGTGCGCGCTCACCGTGTGCGGAACGGCACCACACACTATGCGGTCGCTGTGGGGGACTGCCGACGGAACGGCAACGGTTCCGTCACGGCAAGGATCTTGAGGCAACCCGTAACTCCCCGAGCGATCGGCGGTTGTAACGGTGAGGGGCTTGCTGTCCGCGCCCGGGTCCCCGTGCCGACGGTGGGTGACTCGCCGTCGGCGGCGTCGGCCACTGCGCCGACGATAGTGCCGACCGGCAGGCCGCAGTGGGCAACCGGTCGGCACTCACCGGCGGTTGGGAGGCCGGCCCCTCGGAACAGGTGGATGCCGACGCCTCGGGACAGCGGGAGGACAGGGAGCCGTGACCGTGACGGAGTCTGCGCCCGGGAGACCCGGGCCACGGGGGTCTGCACCTGGCGGGCTTGCCTCCGGTGAGGGTGCGCCGGCAGGGTGTGCGTCCGCAGGGGCGCACACCCTGCACGAGGGGATCCTGCGGCGCCAGTCGGCGCGCGAGTCGGCGGCGCGCACCTACGCGCGCGCCCTGCCGATCGTTCCGGTCAGGGCGCGCGGGCTGACCATCGAGGGCGCGGACGGCCGCCGCTATCTGGACTGCCTCTCGGGCGCGGGCACCCTCGCCCTCGGGCACAACCATCCCGTCGTCCTCGAGGCCGTTCGCAAGGTCCTCGACTCCGGCGCACCACTGCACGCGCTCGACCTGGCCACACCCGTCAAGGACGCCTTCGTCGACGAACTGTTCCGCACCCTGCCCGCCGGGCTCGCCGACCACGCGCGCGTGCAGTTCTGCGGCCCGGCCGGGACGGACGCGGTGGAGGCCGCGTTCGAACTCGTCCGGGCGGCCACCGGCCGCACCGGGATCATGGCGTTCGCGGGCGCCTACCACGGGACGACCATCGGCGCGCTCGCCGCCTCCGGGCACGCCTCCGAGGTCCGGGTCGCAGGGCTGGCCCACCCGCAGGACTACCGCTGCCCCTTCGGTGTCGGCGGGCCCCACGGAGCCGAACTGGCCGCCCGCTGGACCGAGTCCGTACTGGACGACCCCAGGTCGGGTGTGCCCCTGCCCGCAGGGATGATCCTCGAGCCGGTGCAGGGCGAGGGCGGCGTGATTCCCGCGCCCGACGACTGGATGCGGCGGATGCGGCGGCTCACGGCGGAGCGCTCCGTGCCGCTGATCGCCGACGAGATCCACACCGGCGTCGGCCGTACGGGCGCGTTCTGGGGAGTCGAACACAGCGGGGTGACACCGGATGTGATGGTGCTGTCCAAGGCCATCGGCGGCAGCCTTCCGCTGGCCGTCGTGGTCTACCGCGACGAACTCGACGTCTGGGAACCGGGCGATCACGCCGAAACCTTCCGCGGCAACCAACTCGCCATGGCCGCGGGCACCGCCACGCTCGCCCATGTCCGCGAGAACCGCCTCGCCGAGCGCGCCGCCACCCTGGGCGCCCACATGCTCTCCCAACTCGTCCCACTGGCCGAGGAGTACCCGTGCGTCGGCGAGGTGCGGGGGCGGGGCCTGATGATCGGCCTGGAACTCGTGAGTCCGGCCGGCAGCGCTGCCGAAGAGGACGCCACACCGCCGTCGTCCGGGGCCGGCCCGCCCAGGCCGGCGGATCCCGGCCTCGCGGCCGCGGTCCAGCGGGAATGTCTGCGACGGGGCCTCATCGTCGAAATCGGCGGTCGGCATGCCAGCGTCGTACGGCTTCTGCCCCCGCTCACGATCACCGACGAGCAGTCGGCAGCGGTGCTCGACCGGCTGGCGGACGCGGTCGAAGCGGCGGCCCGGACGCACACCGACCGTGCGCGCCGCACCGGGCCACCCGGCCGACGACGTCGATCCTCCGGACGCGCGACGGGAGCGGGATAGCGCCTCCGGGCCCGCCGGACTGCCGGACTGCCGGGCCCGCCGGACTGCCGGACTGCCGGGCCCGCCGGGCTGACGGACAGCCGGACTGCGGTGGCGGGCCGGCCAGCAGGTCGGCGAGCAGGGTGGCGGGCATGGAGGTCAACGGAGCGGGTCTGCGAGCTCGTCGACGGACCGGAGCGACTGGCGGGTCGCGGCAGCCGGTCGTCCGAAGCAGTCGGTCGTTCACCGAGTGAGCCTGTCGGCCGGCCTCCGTGCGCATGGGTCATCCGGAGGCAGGGCAGGTCGGAGCACGGCGGAAGGCCGGGCGGATCTCAGCCGTACGGGCAGGATCCGGAGGAGGGGGACTGCCGCCCCCGGAGGAGACGGCTTCAGCTCCACGGCCCCGCACTGCTCGAACTCTTCGCCACCTGAGCTTCGCAGCATCCGAACTTCTCACCGCCCGAGCCGCGGACCCGACCCGGACCCGAGCCGCGAACACCGCCCAGGACTCGGCCGAACCTGAGCCCGAGTCCCAAAGCCCCGCCCCGAAGCCCCGAACAACCCCCACAAAGAACCACAAGGAACCGTCTTGAACGCAACCCCTACAACTCACGGTCATCCCTCCGCCTCTCAGGGCTCGACCGAGACGGTCCCCCGCCAATTCCACGGCGCACCCCACGTTCCGTATCCGGCCGCCGCGCCCACGGACCTACTGGACCACCCCGAACCGCACACCGCCGCCCAGGCCGCAGCCCTGGAGAACCTCCTCCGCTGCTGGGTGCGCGAGACCGGTATCGCCGACCCCGGCAGCGACACCCTGCGTGTCCCCCTCCCGGCCAGCGGTATGGCCCTCCTCGTCCCGGTCCACCACTGGTCGCCGACCGGCTGGCACCGCTTCGGCCTGCCTCGCCTGGCCGGCGCCCCGGACGACGCGACCCCGGCCGATGCCGTCATGGTCGCCACCCTGCTCGCGCGGGAAGCGGTGACTCCACCCGCGGTCCCTCCTCCCGTCCCTGCCGGTGTCCCTCCGGCTGATCCCGCCGACGGTGTTCCGACAGCTGCTCTTGTCGGTGACGAAACCGTCGATCTCGTCGCCCGTGTAGCCGACTCGGTCCGGCGCACCACCCTCTTTCTCGCCGACCGCCGCGACCATCCCGCCGACGGTCCCGACCGCTTCCTCTCCGCGGAGCAGGCCCTTGTGCTCGGACACCCGCTGCATCCGGCGCCGAAGAGCCGTGAGGGTCTGTCCGAGGCCGAAGCCCGTCCCTACTCACCAGAACTTCGAGGCTCCTTCCCCCTGCACTGGATGGCGGTCGCCCCCTCCGTGCTCGCCGGCGACTCGGCGTGGACCGAGAGCGGCCGGCCCGTACCGGCCGAGCGGCTCATGGCCCGACTCGCCGGGGCAGGCCTGCCGTTGGCCGACGGATACGCCGCTCTGCCGTTGCATCCGTGGCAGGCGCGCGACGTCCGGCACCGCCCGGGCATCATGGCCCTGCTCGACGCTGGACTGCTCCTCGACCTGGGACCCCACGGCCCCGCCTGGCATCCCACCTCCTCCGTACGGACCGTTCACCGCACCGGTGCACCGGCCATGCTCAAACTGTCGTTGGGCCTGCGTATCACCAACTCCCGTCGCGAGAACCTCCGTAAGGAACTGCACCGTGGCGTCGAGGTACACCGCCTTCTGCGCGGCGGCCTGTCCCGGCGGTGGCGGGCGGCACACCCCCGCTTCGACATCGTCCGCGACCCGGCCTGGCTCGCCGTCGACGACCAGGACGGCGCCCCCGTACCAGGGCTGGATGTGATGATCCGGCACAATCCGTTCGGCCCGGCGGACGACGTCTGCTGCGTCGCCGGTCTCGTCGCGCCCAGGCCGTTCCACCAGGCCGGAGCCGGCCCGGTCGTCCGGTCCCGGCTGGCCGGCCTCGTCAGGTCCCTCGCGCTGCGCACCGGGCGTCCGCGAGAGGCCGTCGGCGCCGAGTGGTTCCTGCGCTATCTCGAACAGGTGATCCGTCCGGTGGTGTGGCTCGACGGCGAGGCAGGGATCGCCCTGGAAGCCCACCAGCAGAACGCGCTGGTGGTGCTGGACGCCGACGGCTGGCCCGCGGGCGGCCGCTACCGCGACAACCAGGGCTACTACTTCCGCGCCTCCCGGCGCACGGAACTCGACGCCCTGCTGCCCGGCATCGGTGAGCACAGCGACACCTTCGTCCCGGACGAGGTCACGGACGAACGCTTCGGCTACTACGTCGCCGTCAACAACGTCTTCGGTCTCATCGGTGCGTTCGGCTCCCAGGGGCTCGCCGACGAACGGCTGCTCCTGGCCGCCTTCCGCTGTTTCCTCCGCGGTCTCGCCTCCGGCCCCGCCCGTACCCGCTCCACTCTGCCGGCCCGTCTGCTCGACTCGCCGGTCCTGCGATGCAAGGCCAACCTGCTGACCCGGCTGCACGGCCTCGACGAACTCGTCGGCCCGGTCGACACCCAGTCCGTCTACGTCACCATCGCGAACCCCCTGCACTCCTGACACCCCTCCCCGCCGAGAGGAGCGCGCCATGTATCCCGGCGACGCCGGCGCAGCCACCGACCATGCCCCCGCCACCACCGGCGACCCCGACCTCGGCCCTTGGCCTATCCCCGTGGCAGCCGCCGCCGTGGTCGCCCCGGGGGCCATCGGCGCCGATCTCCGCTCCGGACCGGCCGACGCGGGCACCGACTGCGAGGACACGCTCGACCTTCACCTGCCCGACGAATGCGTCTCACTCTTCGCGGACAGGACCGCGATCGGCTCCGCCGTGGACGACCTCCTCGACGGCGTCGGTGACTGGGGCGCCATCGCCACCTCCGTCGGCGACTTCCAACTGGTACCCGTCCGCGTCGAGCGAGACCTGCCGGTCATCGGCCGGTGGATGAACGACCCGGCCGTCGCGAAGTACTGGCAGCTCGCCGGATCGCACGGCGTGACCGAGGCCCATCTGCGCGCACAGCTGGACGGCGACGGCCGCAGCGTCCCGTGCCTCGGCCTCCTCGAGGGCACACCGATGAGCTACTGGGAGATCTACCGGGCCGATCTCGATCCGCTGGCCCGCCACTATCCCGCCAGGCCGCACGACACTGGTGTCCACCTCCTCATCGGCAGCGTCAGCGACCGAGGCCGAGGACTCGGCAGCGCTCTGCTCCGAGCCGTGGCCGACCTGATCCTCGACAAACGCCTCAGCTGTTCCCGCGTCGTAGCGGAACCCGACCTTCGCAACACACCCTCCCTGGCCGCCTTTCTGACCGCCGGATTCCGCTTCGCGGCCGAGACCGACCTGCCCGACAAGCGGGCCGCCCTCATGATCCGGGACCGGTCCTTGCGAGAGCTGCTGTGACAGTCCGTCGCACCGTCGTCACAATGAGCAACGTCCGCCGTGCCGGTTCGGTTCCCGTCGCGCAGAACCGGCTGAGGGCCTGCAGAGCCCCTGGTCCGCGCCTCGACCGCCCGTTTGTCAGTCCCGAGCCGTAGGGTGGTCGCGCTATGACGAAGCCCTCTCTCCCCGAACTCCTGCATGCCGCCGTCGCAGCCGTCGGCGGTACGGAGCGCCCCGGCCAGGTGACCATGGCCCAGGCCGTCGCGGACGCGATCGACGACGGCTCGCACCTCCTGGTCCAGGCCGGCACAGGTACCGGCAAGTCCCTCGGCTACCTCGTGCCCGCGCTCGCGCACGGGGAGCGAGTCGTGGTGGCGACGGCCACCCTGGCGTTGCAGCGCCAGCTCGTCGAGCGCGACCTGCCGCGTACGGTCGACGCGTTGCACCCCTTGCTGCGCCGCCGCCCGGAGTTCGCCATGCTCAAGGGCCGCTCGAACTACCTGTGCCTGCACCGCCTGCACGAGGGCGTCCCGCAGGACGAGGAGGAGGGCCTGTTCGACCAGTTCGAGGCGGCCGCACCCACCAGCAAGCTGGGCCAGGACCTGCTGCGGCTGCGCGACTGGGCGGACGAGACCGAGTCCGGTGACCGTGACGACCTCACACCCGGTGTGTCCGACCGGGCCTGGGGGCAGGTCTCGGTCTCGTCGCGGGAGTGCCTGGGCGCCTCCAAGTGCGCCTACGGTGCCGAGTGCTTCGCCGAGATGGCCCGCGAGCACGCCAAGCTCGCCGAGGTCGTCGTCACCAACCACGCGCTGCTCGCGATCGACGCCATCGAAGGCGCGCCGGTCCTTCCGCAGCACGAGGTGCTGATCGTCGACGAGGCTCATGAGCTGGTCTCACGGGTGACCGGCGTCGCCACCGGCGAGCTCACGCCCGGGCAGGTGAACCGTGCGGTGCGCCGGGCCGCGAAGCTCGTCAACGAGAAGGCCGCCGATCAGTTGCAGACGGCCGCCGAGGGCTTCGAGCGGCTGATGGAGCTGGCGCTGCCGGGCAGGCTGGAGGAGATCCCCGAGGACCTCGGCTATGCCCTGCTGGCGCTGCGGGACGCCGCGCGCAACGTCATCTCGGCGCTCGGTGCGACGCGCGACAAGTCGGTCCAGGACGAGGACGCGGTCCGCAAGCAAGCGCTGGCCTCCGTGGAGAACGTGCATGACGTGGCGGAGCGCATCACGAACGGCTCGGAGTGGGACGTCGTCTGGTACGAGCGGCACGACCGATTCGGGGCCTCCCTGCGTGTCGCCCCCATGTCCGTCTCGGGCCTGTTGCGCGAGAAGCTCTTCGCGGACCGCTCCGTGGTCCTGACCTCGGCGACCCTCAAGCTCGGCGGCGACTTCAACGGTGTCGGCGCCTCCCTCGGTCTCGCTCCGGAGGGCACGGAGGGCGACGACGTGCCGCAGTGGACGGGTGTGGACGTCGGATCGCCGTTCGACTATCGCAAACAGGGCATTCTGTACGTCGCCAAGCACCTGTCGCGCCCGGCACGGGACGGCGACCGCGGGGACATGCTCGACGAGTTGACGGAACTGATCCAGGCGGCGGGCGGCCGCACACTCGGCCTGTTCTCGTCGATGCGGGCCGCCCAGCTCGCCGCCGAGGAGCTGCGTGCGCGCATCCCCGAGTTCCCGATCCTGCTCCAGGGCGAGGAGACGTTGGGCGAGCTGATCAAGAACTTCGCGGCGGACGCGAGGACGTGCCTGTTCGGCACGCTGTCCCTCTGGCAGGGTGTCGACGTCCCCGGCTCCAGCTGCCAGCTGGTCGTCATGGACAAGATCCCCTTCCCGCGCCCGGACGACCCGCTGATGAGCGCCCGCCAGAAGGCGGTCGAGGACGCCGGGGGCAATGGGTTCATGGCGGTCGCCGCGACTCATGCGGCCCTGCTGATGGCTCAGGGCGCCGGACGTCTCGTCCGTGCCTCCGGGGACCGCGGGGTGGTCGCCGTACTCGATCCGCGGCTGGCCACCGCGCGTTACGGCGGCTATCTGAAGGCCTCACTGCCGGACTTCTGGCACACCACCGACCGGAATCAGGTGCGCAAGTCGCTGGCGGCCATCGATGCCGTGGCCCGGCAGGCGGAGGAGGAGCAGCCGGCGGCCGGCTGAGTGCGCTCAGCACAGAGCCCCGGAACCGGCGCAGAGGTTCCGGGGCCCGATCAAGGGGCGGGTCGACAGGCCCGCCGCTGCGCTCCTCAGACGCGTCGCAGGACCGCCACCACCTTGCCGAGGATGGTCGCGTCGTCGCCCGGGATCGGCTCGTACGCCGCGTTGTGCGGCAGGAGCCAGACATGGCCGTCCTCCCGCTTGAAACGCTTGACGGTCGCCTCGCCCTCGATCATGGCGGCCACGATGTCGCCGTTCTCGGCGACCTGCTGGCGGCGGACCGTGACCCAGTCGCCGTCGCAGATGGCGGCCTCGATCATCGAGTCGCCGACGACCTTCAGGACGAACAGTTCACCGTCGCCGACGAGCTGCCGGGGGAGAGGGAAGACGTCCTCGACCGACTCCTCGGCGAGGATCGGGCCACCGGCGGCGATCCGGCCGACCAGAGGGACGTACGACGCGGCGGGCTTGCCCACCGTGTCCGTGGGCTGCAGCGGGGCGGCCTGGTCCGAGCCGCGGACCTCGTAGGCACGCGGGCGGTGCGGGTCACGGCGCAGGAAGCCCTTGCGCTCGAGGGCCATGAGCTGGTGTGCCACCGAGGAGGTGCTGGACAGGCCGACCGCCTGGCCGATCTCCCGCATGGACGGCGGATAGCCGCGTCGCTGCACCGAGTCCCTGATGACCTCGATCACCCGGCGCTGCCGTTCGGTGAGGCCCGAGCTGTCCGCCCGGATGCCTGGAGGTCGGCCCGGAAGGGAGCGCTTGGGCCCCTCGGGATTCGCGGCTTCGTTCATCGCATGCACCGGCTCGAGTCGGCCCTGGGAGCGGTCCTGGGCAGTGATGGTGGCACTGTCTGCGGTGGTGGTCACTTCGTCGGCCCCTCTCGATGGTCTCCCTCCGGCACAACGGTAGTTGCTTTCGAAAGGTTGCGCCAAACACACGTTCGAGTGAAAAAGAGTGGATCACCGGACTTGATCACGTGTCTGGGTGTATGGCCGACGCGGTGCCCGGCGGGCGAAAAGGTCTGTTGCTGTACTCTTCACCGCCGGAGTGCAGACCTTGTGGGCCGCCGTCCCAGTCTGCCATCCGGCGCCTCGTCGACCGAGCGCCGGTTCCCTTCTGCCCGGGAGTCCCACGCGTCCTCCCCGCGGCGCTCACGGTATCTCCCCGGGCCCGCCGGCGATACGGGTGTGCGTCGGCGTGCCCGGTGCCCAGGCGTGGTGACGGGACTTCCGCGACTGCGGCCCGGATCGGCGCGGCCGCGCCGATCCGGGCCGTACGCGTGCGACACGCGTAGCGCGGTACACGACACGCGTGGCGAGCTGGGTGAACGACACAGGCCCTACATCTAGTGGTTGGATGGCTACTGCGACCCACAAGTTGTGGTCCCGGGTCTTCGGAGCCTGGATCATCGCCTATGCTGGTGGCTGCTTCGCGGGGCCCATGAGGCCTGGTGAGGCTATCGAGTCTGCTGTGAGGAGGGTTGGAGTCCCATGCACTGCCCCTTCTGCAGGCACCCCGACAGCCGCGTCGTCGACAGCCGTACGACGGACGACGGCACGTCCATCCGCAGGCGCCGCCAGTGCCCTGAGTGCTCGCGGCGGTTCACGACCGTGGAGACCGCCTCACTGATGGTGGTCAAGCGGTCCGGAGTCACCGAGCCGTTCAGCCGTACCAAGGTCATCAACGGCGTGCGCAAGGCGTGCCAGGGACGGCCTGTCACGGAGGACGCGCTCGCGCTGCTCGGCCAGCGGGTCGAGGAGGCGGTGCGCGCGACCGGATGCGCCGAGGTGGCCGCCCACGAAGTGGGACTGGCCATACTCGGCCCCTTGCAGGAGCTCGACCTCGTCGCCTATCTGCGGTTCGCGTCCGTGTACCGGGCGTTCGAATCGCTCGAGGACTTCGAGGCCGCCATCGCGGAGCTGAGGGAAGCCACGCGACGCCCCGCCGCGGAGCAGGAGGCCGGCGGCGGCGCGGGGAGCCAGGAAGACGACCGCGGGCGCGGTGGGACGGCCGAGGCCCCCGTGTCCGCACGCGCCGCCGACTGATCGGTGGAAGGGCCGGGACCGCTGGTACGGGTCCGGCTCGGCGGCGATGAGGAAGACGGCTGTGGGCGGCGGCGACGCAGGTGCCCGCAGCACCAGACAGAACACTGTGTCTCCGGAACAACGGGGCACTTCAGGGCGTTTTCGCCCGTACAGGGAGGCGGCATGACAGAGACGGCGAGCGGTCCGACACGAGGTTCCCGAGCCAAGGGCTCCAAGGCGGGGAACAAGGGACTGCACATCGAGCGCATCCACACCACCCCCGGCGTGCACCCGTACGACGAGGTGGCCTGGGAGCGCCGTGACGTCGTCATGACCAACTGGCGCGACGGCTCGATCAACTTCGAGCAGCGTGGCGTCGAGTTCCCCGACTTCTGGTCGGTGAACGCGGTCAACATCGTCACCAGCAAGTACTTCCGAGGTGCCGTCGGCACCCCGCAGCGCGAGACCAGCCTCAAGCAGCTGATCGACCGCATCGTGAAGACGTACCGGAAGGCCGGTGAGGACTACAAGTACTTCGCCTCGCCCGCCGACGCCGAGATCTTCGAGCACGAGCTGGCCTACGCCCTCCTGCACCAGATCTTCAGCTTCAACAGCCCCGTCTGGTTCAACGTCGGCACGCCGCAGCCGCAGCAGGTCTCCGCCTGCTTCATCCTGTCCGTCGACGACTCCATGGAGTCGATCCTCGACTGGTACAAGGAAGAGGGCATGATCTTCAAGGGCGGCTCGGGCGCCGGCCTGAACCTCTCCCGCATCCGCTCCTCCAAGGAGCTGCTCTCCTCCGGCGGCAACGCCTCCGGCCCTGTCTCCTTCATGCGCGGCGCCGACGCCTCCGCCGGCACCATCAAGTCCGGTGGTGCCACCCGCCGCGCCGCCAAGATGGTCATCCTCGACGTCGACCACCCCGACGTGGAGGACTTCATCGAGACCAAGGTCAAGGAGGAGGAGAAGATCCGCGCCCTGCGCGACGCGGGCTTCGACATGGACCTGGGCGGCGACGACATCACCTCCGTCCAGTACCAGAACGCCAACAACTCCGTCCGCGTGAACGACGAGTTCATGAAGGCGGTCGAGCAGGGCGGCAGGTTCGGTCTGCGTGCCCGCATGACCGGCGAGGTCATCGAGGAGGTCGAAGCCAAGTCCCTCTTCCGCAAGATGGCCGAGGCCGCCTGGGCCTGCGCCGACCCGGGCATCCAGTACGACGACACGATCAACCACTGGCACACCTGCCCGGAGTCCGGCCGCATCAACGGCTCGAACCCGTGCAGCGAGTACATGCACCTGGACAACACGTCCTGCAACCTCGCCTCGCTGAACCTGATGAAGTTCCTGAAGGACGACGGCAAGGGCAAACAGTCCTTCGACGTCGAGCGCTTCTCCCAGGTCGTCGAGCTGGTCATCACCGCGATGGACATCTCCATCTGCTTCGCGGACTTCCCGACCCAGAAGATCGGCGAGAACACCCGCGCCTTCCGCCAGCTGGGGATCGGCTACGCCAACCTCGGCGCCCTGCTGATGGCGACCGGCCACGCCTACGACTCCGACGGCGGCCGCGCCCTCGCCGGTGCCATCACCTCCCTGATGACCGGCACCGCCTACAAGCGCTCCGCCGAGCTGGCCGCCGTCGTCGGCCCCTACGACGGCTACGCCCGCAACGCCCAGCCGCACCAGCGCGTCATGAAGCAGCACGCCGACGCCAACGCCCGCGCCGTCCGCATGGACGACCTGGACACCCCGGTGTGGGCCGCCGCCACGGAGGCCTGGCAGGACGTGCTGCGCCTCGGCGAGAAGAACGGTTTCCGTAACTCCCAGGCGTCCGTCCTCGCGCCCACCGGCACCATCGGCCTGGCCATGTCCTGCGACACCACCGGTGTCGAGCCCGACCTCGCCCTGGTCAAGTTCAAGAAGCTGGTCGGCGGCGGCTCGATGCAGATCGTCAACGGCACCGTGCCGCAGGCCCTGCGCCGCCTGGGCTACCAGGAGGAGCAGATCGAGGCGATCGTCGCCCACATCGCCGAGCACGGCAACGTGATCGACGCCCCCGGCCTCAAGCACGAGCACTACGAGGTGTTCGACTGTGCCATGGGCGAGCGGGCCATCTCCCCGATGGGTCACGTCCGCATGATGGCCGCCATCCAGCCGTGGATCTCCGGCGCCATCTCCAAGACGGTCAACATGCCGGAGTCGGCGACCGTCGAGGAGGTCGAGGAGATCTACTTCGAGGCCTGGAAGCTGGGCGTCAAGGCGCTGGCCATCTACCGTGACAACTGCAAGGTCGGCCAGCCGCTGTCCGCGAAGAAGAAGGACTCCGAGGAGAAGGCGGAGGCCGCCGAGGCAGCGCAGGCCACGGTCGAGAAGGTCGTCGAGTACCGCCCGGTCCGCAAGCGCCTTCCCAAGGGCCGTCCCGGCATCACCACCTCCTTCACCGTCGGTGGCGCCGAGGGCTACATGACCGCCAACTCCTACCCGGACGACGGTCTGGGCGAGGTCTTCCTGAAGATGTCCAAGCAGGGATCGACCCTCGCGGGCATGATGGACGCCTTCTCCATCGCGGTCTCCGTCGGCCTTCAGTACGGCGTGCCCCTGGAGACGTACGTCTCCAAGTTCACCAACATGCGCTTCGAGCCGGCCGGCATGACCGACGACCCGGACGTGCGGATGGCGCAGTCGATCGTCGACTACATCTTCCGCCGTCTGGCCCTGGACTTCCTGCCCTTCGAGACGCGCTCCGCGCTCGGCATCCACTCCGCCGAGGAGCGCCAGCGTCACCTGGAGACCGGTTCCTACGAGCCGATCGACGAGGACGTCGACGTCGAGGGCCTGGCCCAGTCGGCACCGCGGAAGACCGACCTGAAGGCCGTCGCCGCGCCGAAGACCGAGGCGGAGGCGGTCAAGCCCGCCCCGAAGGAGGCGCACACCAGCGCCGAGCTGGTGGAGATGCAACTGGGCATCCAGGCGGACGCCCCGCTGTGCTTCTCCTGCGGCACCAAGATGCAGCGGGCCGGTTCCTGTTACATCTGCGAGGGCTGCGGTTCGACCAGCGGCTGCAGCTGAGTCCGCTGATCTGACCAGAGCGTAGAGAAGTAAGGGGCGTCGGCCAGGGCCGACGCCCCTTACCCATGCTCATCCTCGTGCGGCCGCGGCCGCGGCCGAGGCGCGCGCATCGGCTATGACGGACGCACGCGGCCCATGTGGCGGGTGAACGTCGCCGGATCGTCCTCGAAGCCGTGGACGCCGGGGCGGATGTCCCAGCTGCCGGACCCGTCCCGCACGAACTCCGCGACAGTGGCCGCCGTCGCGCCGAGGACACCACCGAAGTCGTCCTGGGCGAGAACGGTGTACCCCTCACGGATGCGCAGCCCCGGGTTCAGCACGTTCACGAACGTGCGGTGCGCGGTGCGCTGCTGGATCACGACACCCACCACCACGCGCGCGTATCGCTCGGCGAGCCGGTGGAGCTCCAGTGTCATGACCTCGTCCCATCCGAATCCCTGACCGTCCCGGCTGTCGCGGTCCAGGTAGATCGTGCCGTCCGGGGAGCGGCTGTCGAAGTGGACCAGGTACGCCGGAGCGCCGTGAGGGTCGCCGGCCTCGTAGGTGGCGGCCACGAGATCCAGGTCGGTGGGTGGCGCTCCCGCCGGACTCGGATCCCACTTGAGCGCGACCTCGACTTTGCGGATGCCCTTGCTGAGCCCGCCCACCGGACTCCCCCTTCCCGGTCCCGTGCGCCCTTCCCGCCCCAACTTCCGGCTCGTGGACGCTCGTTGTCCATCGTGCCACGTGCGCGGGTCCGTCTGCGCGGGTGCTGTCCCGACGAGAGTGACCGACGCCACGCCACTGGGCCTTACCATGGCGCGGTGCTGGTCAAGTGGATTCGCTGCACCGTGGTGGACCGCCGGGGCTTCGAGCGGGGGCAGCGGAAGTGGGCGGGGCTTCTGGGGGAGCCGGGGTTTCGGGGGCAGGGGGGTGGCTGGAGCCGGGGACGGCAAGGGGTGGCACATATCTTCGCCTTCTGGGAGAGCCGTGCCTTCTACGACTCCTTCATGGCCCGCTCCCACGACCGCCTGGCGGCTGCCCAGGCCGGTACGTTCAAGGACGCCCAGGTCCGGCTGTTCGACCACCGGTTCGACGTGAAGACCGGGTTCCAACCGCGTTTCACGGACGCCGACCTGCTGCGGGTGGCGCTGTGCCGGGTCCACGAGGAGCGCGCCGAGCACTTCACGCTGATGCAGGAGAAGGTCTGGAACCCGGCGATGGCGGGATCGCCCGGCATGGTGCGTGGTCTGTTCGGGGAGGCGCCGGGCAGCGAGTACCTGGTGCTGTCGATGTGGCAGTCGTCCGCCGAGCACGGCAAGTACCGCACGGAGCGTGTGGAACGCCTCGCGCTGCGCGCCCAGACCGAGGCCGACATCGCGGCCCTCACGGGCGACATCGTGGACCTGGAGCCCGCCTGGACCGTGTGACGTGCCGTGTGCGTACCGTAGAGCGCCGTACCCGGAGCGTACGGGCCCGAATGTGACCGATGGTGCACGATGTGTGTGATGTACGCCGTACGGGGGTCGCTGGAGTCTTCGATCGGCCCTCGCCCGATCTAGTGTTCTGGCATGGCACGACCACGGCGCATCGTCCTTGTCCGGCACGGCGAGTCAACGGGCAATGTTGATGACACCGTGTACGAGCGCGAGCCGGACCACGCGCTGGCCCTGACCGAGCGGGGCCGGCAGCAGGCCGAGCAGACGGGCAAGGAGCTGCGCGAGCTGTTCGGACGGGAGCGGGTGAGCGTGTACGTCTCTCCCTACCGCCGCACGCACGAGACCCTCCGTGCCTTCCACCTCGATCCCGCTCTCATACGGGTGCGGGAGGAGCCGCGGCTGCGCGAGCAGGACTGGGGCAACTGGCAGGACCGCGACGACGTCCGTCTCCAGAAGGCCTACCGGGACGCCTACGGGCACTTCTTCTACCGCTTCGCCCAGGGAGAGTCCGGGGCGGATGTCTATGACCGGGTGGGGAACTTCCTGGAGAGCCTCTTCCGCAGCTTCGAGGCCCCCGACCACCCGCCCAACGTGCTTCTGGTGACCCACGGCCTCGCGATGAGGCTGTTCTGCATGCGGTGGTTCCACTGGACCGTCGCCGAATTCGAGTCGCTGTCCAATCCGGGGAACGGCGAGATGCGGATGCTCGTTCTCGGGGGCGACGGCAAGTACACCTTGAACCGTCCGTTCGAGCGGTGGCGGGATCCGGAACCGTACGGGATCACTGGATGGAGCGGCTGAGCAATGACCTTCGACTCCTCTCCCGGTGGGCGCCTGGAGCGCGCCCTGGCCGGCCTGCGCGGACTCTCGGTGGGGGACGCGCTGGGCTCGCAGTTCTTCGTTCCGGCGAACTATCCGCTGCTCAAGCGCCGTGAGCTGCCGTCCGGCCCGTGGCAGTGGACGGACGACACCGAGATGGCATGCTCCGTGGTCGCCGTCCTGGCCACCCACCACCGCATCGACCAGGACGCCCTGGCGCAGTCCTTCGCCCGGCACCACGACTTCGACCGGGGGTACGGCCCCGCGGTCAACCGCCTGCTGCGTCTCGTCCGGGAGGGCGGGGACTGGCGGGAGCTCGCTGCCGCACTCTTCAAGGGCCAGGGGTCCTGGGGCAACGGCGCCGCGATGCGGATCGCCCCGCTGGGTGCCTGGTACGCGGACGACCCGGAGCAGGCCACCCATCAGGCCGAGATCTCGGCCTACCCCACCCATCAGCACCGCGAGGCCGTCGTGGGTGCCATGGCCGTCGCCGCGGCCGCCGCGCTGGCCGCCGCGGAAGACGGCCCGCCGAGCCCGGAGGCCCTGCTCGACGGTGTCATCGCCCTCGTGCCGGCCAGGAGCGCCGTCGGCGCGGGCCTGCGCCGCGCCCGCGACATGCTCGACTACGGCGACGCGGCCACGGTCGCGGCCGTCCTCGGCCGCGGTCGGCGCACCACGGCCCACGACACCGTGCCCTTCGCGCTCTGGTCGGCCGCGCGGAGCCTCCAGGACTTCGAGGGCGCCTTCTGGACGACTGCCCAGGTCGGCGGCGATGTGGACACCACGTGCGCCATCGTGGGCGGTGTGCTGGCCTCGGCGAAGGCAGGGGCGCCGCCGGCCGAGTGGGTGCGCCGTACGGAGGCCCTGCCCCGCTGGGTGCCGGCCTCGGGCTGACCCAGGTGCGAACTCTCCGGGTCCGTCGGGAACTCTGCGTAACCACCGTCCGTTGCACAGGCATCGGTTTCGCGTCCCACGGACGTGCAGGTGGTGGCGGCAGGGGAGAGGTGCTTGGGGTGCAGGCCGTTGTCGTGGGTTCTCGTCGTCGTGCCGTTCGTCGCGGCCACCGCGGCCGGGTGGTGGCCGGCTGTTCGGTGCGCCCCTTCCGGTTACGGGCGGACGCGGCGCGCGGATCGGGCGGGCGGCCTCGGACGGACCCCTGTGCCGTCCGCGGGAGAACGATCCCGTACGATCCGCGCCGTCCTTCCGTCAGCCCACTCCGGGCCCCGCCGTTCCGGCCAGTGCGGCCAGGTCGCTCTTGCGAACGCGTATGACCAGCCCGGCGGTGAGCAGGGCCAGCACGGCCATCGCCACCGCCGGAACGAAGGCGGTCGAGATGCCGTGGGCGAGGATGTCGTGGCTCCACGGAGCGGGCAGCTGATGGCTCTTGGCGAACTCGGCCTTCTGCTCCGGCGAGCCATCGGCGAGGAATTTCGGCAGCTGCTTCTCGGCCTCGTCGGTGCTGGCCGAGCCGAAGACCGTGGTGAGGATGGACAGCCCGAGGGAGCCGCCCACCTGCTGGGTCGCGTTGAGCAGGCCGGAGGCGGCGCCCGCCTCGTGCGGGGCGACGCCGGAGACCGCGGTGACCGTGACGGTCACGAAGTTCAGGCCCATGCCGGCGCCGAAGACCAGCATGGGGCCGAGAACCCCGCCGAGGTAGGAGCTGTCGGGGCTGATGAAGGTCATCCAGGCGAGTCCGGTCACCGCCAGCGACGTGCCGGTCAGCATGAACGGCTTGGGGCCGAGCACCGGAAGGAACCGCTGCGACAGACCCGCACCCACCGCGATGGCGGCGGTGACCGGAAGGAAGGCCAGCCCGGCCTTGATGGGGCTGTACCCGAGCACGTTCTGCACGAAGAGGACGATGTAGAAGAACATGCCGAACATCGCCGCGGCAAGACTGAGCATGATGACGTAGGTGCCCGACCGGTTGCGGTCGGCGAACATCCTCAGCGGTGTGATCGGCTCCTTGGCACGCCGTTCGGTGAGCGCGAAGGCCAGCAGCAGGACCACGGCGGTGGCGAAGGACCCGAGGGTCAGACTGTCCCGCCAGCCGTCCTCCGACGCGCGGATGAAGCCGTAGACGAGAGCGGCCATGCCGGTCGTCGAGGTGAGCGCGCCCGCGATGTCGAAGCGGCCCGGGTGCCGCTCGGACTCGGCGATGTACCGGGGCGCGAGCACGGCGATCAGTACGCCGATGGGCACGTTGACGAACAGCACCCAACGCCAGTCCAGCCACTCGGTGAGCATGCCCCCGGCGAGCAGGCCGACGGCGCCACCGCCGGCGGAGACGGCCGCGAAGACGCCGAAGGCCCGGTTCCGTTCCGGTCCTTCGGGGAAGGTGGTCGTGATGAGTGCCAGCGACGTCGGCGACGCGATCGCGCCTCCCACGCCCTGCAGGGCCCGTGCGGCCAGCAACTGCCACGGCTCCTGGGCGAGCCCGCCCAGCAGGGAGGCGAAGGTGAACAGCAGGATGCCGGTCATGAACACCCGTCGGCGTCCGAGGATGTCACCGGCTCGGGCACCCAGGAGCAGCAGGCCGCCGAAGGTGAGTGTGTACGCGCTGACCACCCAGGTGAGGTCGGTCGTGCTGAACCGGAGCGCGTCTTGAATGTGCGGGAGCGCGATGTTCACAATCGTCGCGTCGAGTACCACCATGAGTTGGCAGGCCGCGATGACGGTGAGCGCGATGCCGGGATGCCCCTCCCGGCGGGCCGCACCCGGTTTCTGGTCCTGAATCAACTGAGAGGTTGTCACTATGGGTCCCCCACAACAGGATTAGTGAACGAGGCCGTTCACTACCGCGTCAACGGTAGTGAGTCCCCACTAGTGAACGCAAGCGTTCACTCAATGCCCCCGTCCTGGCGTGTCCCCCCGCCACCCCGCACTCCCCGGAAAACTCCGCTCACCGCTCGTTGGAGACGACAGATGGTTACCTCGCGCTGGACGGCCGCCCCCGCTCGGGCCGCCGGTCCTCGTCGGCGCGGCGCCGTACTGGAGCGCGCGATCCTCGACGCCGCGCTGGAACAGCTCGGCACGGTCGGATGGAAAGGCCTCACCATGGAGGGGGTGGCCGCCGGCGCCCAGACCGGAAAGGCCGCCGTCTACCGTCGCTGGCCGTCCAAGGCAGACCTCGTCGCGGACGCCCTCGAGGCCGGACTGCCGCGAGTGGAGAAGGCGCCGGACCTGGGAGGCGTGCGTGAGGACCTGCTGGCCCTCTGTCGGCACGCGCGTGACGCCATGTTCTCGCGCTCGGGGTCGGCGCTTCGCGCTGTGATTCACGAATGCGACCCGGATCAGGTCGAGCGCTTTCATGGGGTGATCTTCGACGGGGTCGTGGAGCCGACCATGAAACTCCTCAAGGAAGTGATCACCCGAGGAATAGAGCGGGGAGAGGTGCGGCCCGACGCTGCGAACGGCTACGTCTTCGATGTCATGCCGGCCATGATGATGTACCGGTCAAAGATGTGCACGAGTGAATGGACGGATCAGGACCTCGAGGACATGATCGACCAGTTGATGGTTCCGCTGCTGCGTCCGGTCGGACCCTGACCGCCGGTTCCCGCGGGACGGTGCGTCCATGCAGGGAAGCCGGGGTGTCGCCGCGAGATCCAGGCGGCGTAGGCTAAGGGCGCCATGCCGTACGAACCACCTACTCACACCGTCGAGCGCTCCCTTCGAGCCACGACCGGAGCGAAGGTCATTGCCGGTGTCGACGAGGTGGGGCGCGGCGCGTGGGCCGGGCCCGTCACCGTCTGCGCGGCGGTCACCGGACTGCGCCGGCCTCCGATGGGTCTCACCGACTCCAAGCTGCTCACCGTCAAGCGACGCACCGAGCTCGACTCGGAGCTGCGCAAGTGGGTCACGGCGTACGCCCTCGGGCATGCCTCGCCGGAGGAGATCGACGATGTGGGGATGACGGCCGCACTGCGGCTCGCGGCCCTACGCGCCCTGGAGGGACTGCCCGTCCGTCCGGACGCGGTCATCCTCGACGGGAAGCACGACTACCTCGGCGCCCCCTGGATGGTTCGTACGGTCATCAAGGGTGACCGGTCGTGCGTGGCCGTGGCGGCGGCTTCGGTGATCGCCAAGGTTCATCGCGACAAAATGATGGCCGAACTGGGTGCCGACCATGCAGACTTCGGGTTTGCGGCCAATGCCGGATACCCGTCGCCCGTGCACCGGGCCGCGCTGGAGGAGCGGGGCCCCACCCCGTACCACCGGCTGTCGTGGGCGTATCTTGATGCGCTGCCCCGGTGGCGGCATCTCAAGAAGGCCCGTGCCTGGGCAGACGGAGGCGTTCCGGAGATCGAGGGTCAGCTCGGCTTCGACTTCTGACGGTTCTGCTTGCCCCGATGGGCCACCCGCCCGCGTGAGCCGCACCAACGTTTGATAAATATCAGCCCATGCCTCTCATTCCCGAGGAGCCTCAGATTCACGAGAGTGCCCAGGGTCCCCGCGTCACTCCGGCCACCGGCCGTACCGCGCCGACCCCCCGTCCCGTACCCGGCCCCCGCCCAGCGGCCCCGCCGCGCCCCGGACGTCCCGGCCCCCGGCCCGCGTCGCCGGTGCAACGTACGCCGCGGGACGTGGCCGCGACCAAGCCCGGACCCTCGGGTCCGGCTGTCCCCGCCGCCGCGGCGACCCCGCAGATCCAATTGATCCCCGCCTCGGTCGAGGGCGCGCTCGACGCGGCCGATGAAGCAGTCGACCTGCTTCTCGAGTCGGGTCGTGCCCCCGGAGACGTGCTGGTGATCACCACCGGTGAGCCGCACCCCTGGGCGGCGCACGAGCTGTCCTTCGGTGAAGCGTCCTACTGGGCACAGCACGATGCCGGTGACGACGTCTTCTACGCGGACGCTGCCGTGGCCTCCCGTGCCGCCTCCCGTCCCGTGGTCGTGGTCGCCGTCAACGGCGGTAGCGACGCCGTGGCCGCCACGGCCCTGCCACTGGCACACTCCCGGGCCGGCGCCTTGTTGATCGTCTGTGGTGACCCTCAGAAGATCAACGCGGTGCTCGGTGCGGGCGTCTGAGTCGCCTCCGGCACGGCCGGGTTGCCCGGTCTCCCGTCCGGCGCCGTGCACGGCGACAGCCGTCGCAGCGGGGTCACCGCGCGGCGGCTGCTTCGGCGTGCCCCGATGCGGGGGGGGGCCGCCTCGGCACGGCGTGCCCGGACACGCAGGCCGTGGTGTGAGCGGACGAGCGCTCTGCGCCACCGAGAGCTCTGCCCTCATGGCCTCGTACGGTCGGCCACGGTGACCGGCGTCGTCGGTGTACCCCGGCGAGCGTGCTCGGACAGGGCCTCCGGGGGCCCGCGTGGGTGGTACGGGTGCCGTACGGCCTGGCTGGGCCGCGCGCAGCCCTGGGAACACGCGGGCCGACGCGCTCCCGCGTGCGTTCAGCGAGCCGCCACGCGACGGAGCACTTCGGACGCGGCACCCCCGGTGCGGGGCGGCGCGGGCGGCAGCACGGTGCTGGCGAAGGGTTCGGGCGCCGAGTCGGCGTTCGGCCGGCGGCCGCCGCGGCCTTCGCCGAGCACCTGCCAGCCCTCCCGGGTCAGCGTGATGTACGCCCCGCAGCGCAGACCGTGCAGGGTGCAGGCGTCGCGCAGGCCCCACATCCACGCGCCGTCCTCCTCCGTCCAGCGCGCGTCGCCGTCGCGGCAGTAGAGCAGGACGGCGGTCCGCACCGGAGTGCGGCGCCGCAGGTCATGCGGGATGACCCGGCGCAACTGGGCGAGCAGGGCGTTGCGGAACATCCACCCGTCCGCGGGTGCCGGACGGCGCACGAACGAGGCGCTCGCGCGCAGCCGCTCGTCGGGATCGAGAACCGCGACGACGGCAGTGGCCGGCCCGGGACGGTGCCGGGCATGCAGTCCGCTGACGACCTCCCGCGGACTGCGCAGCAGCGGGATGCCCGCGGCGGCCCACTCCGCGGGCTCGAGCACGCGATGGGCGGAGGCGGCGGACGTCGACAACGCCGCCGCCGATGAAGGAGCGAATCCGAAGGTCACGTTCCTCCCTTCGGCTACGCGCCCACGCACGGGCGGGGTCGGATTCGGGGGAGCGCACACCGCAGCAGAGCCCTACCGGACCACGGCTGAGCCGTGCGGGGAGCGGACTTCAATTCTTCCTGTCGAACGGGGATGCGGCAACGAGCAATTGGGACTGCCGACCGTTATCGGGCGACCCGGGTCTTATATCCCTACCCCGTGTGTCGTCGCACGACGCCTGAGCAGCCGGTCCGCCACGCTCGGTGCGCGCTCGGCCCTGAACGGCGAGGACCGGCGGCACCGCTGCGCCGGAACCGTGCCGATGCTGCCTTGTGAGCCGGTTGTCACGCGGTGTGAAGTGGCCGATTGTCAGTGGCGTCGGGTTGCATGGGGGGATGGACGATCTGAAGCTCCGCGCCGAAGCCGACACCATTCTCGCCGAACTGGTCGGTCACCCCGAGGCGTCGGCGCGGCTGCGGGAGGATCAGTGGCAGGCGGTGGCAGCCCTCGTGAGGGAGCGCCGCCGCGCTCTGGTGGTGCAGCGCACCGGGTGGGGCAAGTCCGCGGTGTACTTCGTGGCCACCGCGCTCCTGCGCCGGCGTGGATCCGGCCCCACGGTGATCGTCTCGCCGCTGCTGGCGCTGATGCGCAATCAGGTCGAGTCGGCGGCGCGGGCCGGTATCCGGGCACGCACCATCAACTCGGCGAATCCGGAGGAATGGGACGCCATCCACGTGGAGGTCGAACGCGGCGAGACCGACGTCCTCCTCGTCAGTCCCGAGCGCCTCAACTCGGTGGACTTCCGTGACCAGCTGCTTCCCCGGCTCGCGGCCACGACCGGTCTGCTGGTGGTCGACGAGGCGCACTGCATCTCCGACTGGGGGCACGACTTCCGCCCCGACTACCGCCGGCTGCGGGCGATGCTGGCGGAGCTGCCGGCCGGTGTGCCGGTACTCGCCACGACGGCGACGGCCAACGCGCGGGTCACCGCGGACGTCGCGGAGCAGTTGGGTACGGGGGGCGGTGAGGCTCTGGTGCTGCGCGGCCCACTGGACAGGGAGAGCCTGCGGCTCGGCGTGGTCCGACTGCCGGACGCCGCGCACCGTCTGGCGTGGCTGGCCGAGCACCTGGACGAGCTGCCCGGTTCCGGGATCGTCTACGCGCTGACCGTGGCCGCGGCCGAGGAGGCCGCCGCCTTTCTGCGGCAGCGCGGCTTCCAGGTCAGCTCCTACACCGGTCGGACGGAGAACGCCGACCGGCTGCAGGCCGAGGCCGACCTGTTGGACAACAGGGTCAAGGCGCTGGTCGCCACGTCGGCGCTCGGGATGGGATTCGACAAGCCGGACCTGGGGTTCGTGGTGCACCTGGGCTCGCCGTCCTCGCCGATCGCCTACTACCAGCAGGTCGGCCGTGCGGGGCGCGGTGTCGAGCACGCGGATGTGCTGCTGCTGCCGGGAAAGGAGGACGAGGCCATCTGGCGCTACTTCGCCGATACCGCGTTCCCGCCCGAGTCGCAGGTCCGCCAGACCCTCTCGGCCCTCGCCGACGCGGGACGGCCGCTGTCCGTGCCGGCTCTGGAGGCCCTCGTCGATCTCCGGCGTACCCGTCTGGAGGCCATGCTCAAGGTGCTCGACGTGGACGGCGCCGTCAAGCGGGTGAAAGGCGGCTGGATCTCCACCGGCGAACCATGGGTCTACGACTCCGAGCGGTACGCCCGGGTGGCGCGCCAGAGGGCGGCCGAGCAGCAGGCCATGCGGGACTACGCGAACTCGACCGGGTGCCGGATGGAGTTCCTGCGGCGGCAACTGGACGACGAGGGGGCCGCGCCGTGCGGCCGTTGCGACAACTGCGCGGGGGCCTGGACCGATTCCTCGGTCTCGCCGGAGGTCCTGGCGGGGGCGGCGAAGGAGCTGGATCGCCCGGGGGTGGAGATCGAGCCGCGCCGGATGTGGCCGACGGGCATGGCCGCACTGGGCATCGATCTCAAGGGGCGCATCCCGGCCGCTGAGCAGTGCGCCACCGGGCGTGCTCTGGGCCGGCTGTCGGACATCGGCTGGGGCAACCGGCTGCGCCCGCTGCTGGCCGAGGGTGCGCCCGACGGCCCGGTCCCCGACGACGTACTGCGGGCCGCGGTGGCGGTCCTCGCCGACTGGGCGCGCTCTCCGGGCGGCTGGGCGCCCGGCGTGCCGGACGCCTCGGCCCGGCCGGTGGGAGTCGTCGCTGTGCCGTCGTCGAGCCGGCCGCACCTGGTCGGCTCCCTCGCCCAGGGCATCGCGTCCATCGGTCGCCTGCCCTTCCTGGGCACCCTGGCGTACACCGCGCAGAGCGGTGCGCACGCGGCACACCGCAGCAACTCCGCCCAGCGTCTCAGGGCGCTGTCCGACGCTCTCACCGTTCCTCGGGACCTGGCCGACGCCCTGCGCGACTCTCCCGGCCCCGTCCTGCTGGTCGACGACTACACCGACTCCGGCTGGACCCTCGCCGTCACCGCTCGCCTGCTGCGCAGGGCGGGGAGTGCAAGCGTTCTTCCGCTGGTACTTGCCGCGACTGCCTGAGCCTGCCTGCTCGACCGGGCTTCCTTGCGGGACGGCCGACGTGCTTGATGTGCCCCTGATGGAAGTTATCCACAGGCTCAAGCGGAGGTCGATATTCCGCGAGATCGTCGACGCATGACGAATCACAGCGAAACGACCGGATCCTTCGGAAACGGCGAGGTCTCCTACCAAGGACCCGGCTCCTGTGCGGGCCCCGGCCCGGAGCACCAGGTCACTCTGCGCACCCCGGCCGAGCTCGCGGACGCGTTGCCGTATCTGCTCGGATACCGGCCTGAGGACAGCATCGTCCTGGTCGCCCTGCACGACCAGGGCGGACGCGGCCGGTTCGGCGGCCGTGCCAGGCTCGGCATCCCTCCCCACCGCGACGACTGGCCGTCGGCGGCCCGCCAACTGGCCCATGGCCTGATCACGGGCGGCGAGCGCCGGGGCGCCAAGCCCGAGCAGATGGTCGCGTTCGTGTGCCAGGAGCCCTCGGCGGGTGAGTCGGGGCGCGATGTCATGCGGCGGCTGCGGCCGCTGGCCCAGAAACTGCGCACGGAGTGCGGCCGCCTCGACGTGCCGGTGATCGAGGCGTTGTGCATCTCAGGCGGCCGCTTCTGGTCCTACTGCTGCCCCAACGACAGGTGCTGTCCCGACGAGGGACTGCCCATGGGCCTGCCCGGCACGTCCGTGCTGGCCGCGGCGGCGGCCTACGCCGGCGTCCAGGTGCGGGGCAGCCTGCGGGAGTTGCGCGCCAGGCTGCTTCCCTGGGAGACCTCCGCCGCCCGGAGCCAGGAGCTCGCACTGGATGCCGCCGGCACGGCCCTGGTGCCCAGGATCCTCGACGAGGCCGACCGCGCCGCCGTGGCCGAGGAGACCTTGCGGCTCGCGGAAACCGTGATGCGGCGGTTCGCCGAGGCGTCCGCCGCCTCCGGGACGGCTGCCGCCGACCTCCGCGACGACCGCCTGCTTCAGGACGAGGAAGCAGCCGTGCTCATTCTCGGCCTGCAGGACCGCACCACGCGTGACCGCGCGGCCGCGTGGATGGAGGGCGACGAGGCGGACCCGGCGCTGCGGCTGTGGCGGGCCCTGGCCCGACGCTGTGTGGGCGCGTACGGCGAACACGCCGCCGCGCCGCTGACCCTCGCGGGCTGGGTGGCCTGGTCCGTCGGGGACGGCGTCGAGGCACGAGAGGCCCTGGCGATGGCGCTGGGCGCGGACCCCGACTATCTCTTCGCGCGTCTTCTGCACCAGGCCTGCAACGAGGGTCTGGACCCGGAATCGGTCCGCCGCTGCCTGCGCGCGGAGCGCGAGGCGCGGGCACGCTCCGGGGCGGGAGAGGCCGACGCCGGCCGCCCGTGCCGGGACCCGGGGCAGACGGACGACGGCGGAGACAGGGCGGAGACGGCCGGCGCGCGAGGCGTCGAGGAGGGGGACGGTGCGACGACGGAAGACGCGGCGGAAGCCGGCGCCGGGGAGTACGGGCACAGTGCGGAACCCGTCGCCGAGCCGGTGGCCGGGCACACCACGACCGGCACCGGGACCGGTCGTCCGTCGATGCCGGATGCATCGTCGTCCCGACCGTTCCGGTCCGGCATCGAGGGATCGGACCCGGCCCGTCCGAGTTCTGACCCCACGCGCCCGGCGACGGCCCGGACCGACAGCGCACACCCCGGCCCGTCCAGGGAGCCGGGCCGCGTCCGCACGCGGGGCACGGCGAGGGGTGGCACCCGCCGCCGAGGTGCCCGCCGCAGCACCACCGACCCGAGGTGCGAAACCCGTCGGCACGACACATGAGCAGACCGCGGGCGGCGGAGCCCGGAGGGCCGGACGAGTGGCCCACGGTACGACCGACCGCCGTTCGGTCGGCTTCCCCGGCCACGGGCGTGACCCGGACGCGGACTGGCCGCCGCGGGCTACGAGACGGAGGCCGGTTCGCTGCTGCGCGGTGTCCTGGCGGCGGCCGAGGCCATCGATCACCGGCTGCCGAAGAGGTTCGCCGGGGAGCGGCGCAGCGACGGCGGCAGCCCGGTGCTCCACCCCGCGGCCTGCCGCCCGTCGGCCACGGCGGCGGTCGCAGTCGTCCTGCTGCTGACCGCACTCGCGGGCATCCGCCCCGACGCCCCGGCTCGCACGGTCACGCTCCGCCCGATGCGCACCGCACCCCTCGGCGAGATCGGATTCACGGGACTGAGGGTCGCCGGTGCTCCCTTCTCCGTACGGGTCAGCAGACTCGGACTCGCCCTGGTCGAGGAGGCCGCCGACGGGCTGCAACTCGGAGTGTGACCTCGTACGAGGCGGCGGCGGACGGAGCTGGGAGACGGTCCATGAGAACTACGGCGGAGCACAGCGGACCAGCCACCGATGCGGCCCGGCGGAAGGAGTGTTTATCGTCAGGCAGACGACTATGATCGCCGCATGCCCTACGACCCGTCAGCCTTTCCGCCCTTCGCCGTCACCGTGGACCTGGTCGTGCTGACCGTGCGCCGCCATTCCCTGTGCGCGCTGGCGGTGCGCAGGGGAGAGCCTCCTTTCCAGGGCCGCTGGGCACTCCCCGGCGGCTTCGTGCGGGCTGACGAGGACCTGGCGCAGGCGGCGGCGCGCGAGTTGGCCGAGGAGGCCGGACTGCAGGTGCACGACCCCTCCACTCCTGTCCAGGACCATGGCGCGCACCTGGAGCAGCTCGCGACCTACGGTGACCCGAAGCGCGACCCGCGCATGCGCGTCGTCAGCGTCGCTCATCTCGCCCTCGCCCCCGACCTGCCCGCGCCCCGGGCGGGAGGTGATGCCAGCAACGCCCGCTGGGCACCGGTGGAAGAGTTGTTGCAGCCCAGTGGCTACGACCGCGACGGCGAGGCGTTGGCCCCGCTCGCGTTCGATCACGCCCAGATCCTTGCCGACGGGGTGGAGCGCGCCCGTTCGAAGATCGAGTACTCGTCGCTGGCGACGGCGTTCTGCCCACCCGAGTTCACCGTCGGGGAACTGCGCCGTGTCTACGAGGCGGTGTGGGGTGTGGCGCTCGACCCGCGCAACTTCCACCGCAAGGTCACCGGGACCCCGGGCTTCCTGGTGCCCACCGGGGGCACGACCACCCGCCAGGGCGGACGGCCGGCCCAGCTTTTCCGGGCGGGCGGCGCCACCCTGCTCAACCCGCCGATGCTGCGCCCCGAGGTCTGATGCCGCCACTCTCTTGTGTGCTGCCCTGGCGACCGGCTTCGTTTGCGAAGGGCGAACACCTGGTCGGACGGGCGTGGCGGCGATGCCGAAAGTGCGCTGCGGTACCCGAAAAAACGGATATAACGCGCTATCTTGCTGCGGGTGATCCAGGCCTTCGGACTGACCAGCGACTCCCGTAAGGACCTTCCGCCCGCCGTCGACGACGTGACGTTCGAAGCGCACCCGGGGCGAGTCACCGCGCTCCTCGGGACGGTCGGTGCGGGAAAGACGACGACGCTGAGACTCATGCTCGAACTCCAACAGGGCCGAGGCATCACCTACTTCAGGGGCCGCCCCCTGCACCGCATCTCCCATCCGTCGCGCGAGGTCGGTGTCCTGCTGGGCGACGTGCCCGGGCATCCGTCCCGCACGGTGCGGGGTCATCTCCGCATGCTCTGCGCGGCCTCGGGCCTTCCGGCCCGGCGCGCCGACGAAATCCTCGAGGTCGTCGGGCTGGTCAGCTTTCGGGACGAACGCCTGGGCACTCTGTCCCGCGGTATGGACCGCCGCCTGGGCCTGGCCTGCGTCCTGCTGTCCGATCCGCACACGCTGGTCCTCGACAACCCGGCCGGTGGACTCTCCCCCCGCGAAGGCCGATGGCTGCACGGCATGCTGCGGGCCCACGCGACCCAAGGCGGTACGGTCCTCTTCACCACCGCCGACTCCAAGGAGGCGGCCCGGACGGCGGACCGTGTCGTCACGATCGATCGCGGCACGCTCGTCGCCGACCAGGAGGTCGCGGACTTCGCCCGCAACCGGCTCCGCCCCCGGGTCGCGGTCCGCAGTCCGCACGCCACCCGCCTCGCGGCCCTCCTGGCGAAGGAGGCCCGCACCGCCCACCGCTCCGTGGAGGTCGTACGCGAGGAGGGCAACCGCCTGTGCGTCTACGGCAGCACATGCGCCGATGTCGGCGAGCTCGCGTTCCGCCACGGCATCCCCATTCACCAACTCGCCGACGAGGTGGGTGACATGGGCCCAGGTGCAGGTGCGGATACCGGTGCGGGCGCCAGCGGTGCTCAGCCCGTCGCGGCACTGGCTGCCAAGGGGTCACGGGCGGCGGCCGCCGTCAGCGCGGCAAGCGTGTCCTCGGCATCGGATCCCGGTTCCTCCGCCACGCGTGACGAGGAGACGTGCGCCGCCGGGCGCTTGGAGGGCGGGACCGTGCCTGAGCGGCGGGAGGCGGGATCGGCCGACCGAGCGGCCGAGAAGGCGTCCGTCACCACCTCGAAGGCGGCCTCGCCCAGCATGCGCGGCAGCGACGGAGCCTCCGATGCGACGAGCACCGACGACGCGGGCCCCGACCAGGCACCCCTCGCCCAGGCATCCCTCGCCCAGGCACCCCTCGCCCAGGCACCCCTCGCCCAGGCAAGCCTCACCGAGTCGCTTGTCGCCCAGGGGTCCCCGGCGGCGCGTACCAGGGGTGCTCCCGGCCACAACACCCTGCTCGACGGCTGGGTCGTCCAGGGTGCGGGCCGTGATGCCCCGGACCCGGCGGCCGGGAGGCGCTCCGGCACCTTCTCCGCCGTCACTCACCCCGAGGCGCCCTCCGGCACAGCCCGCCAAGAGGCGTCGCCCACCACAGGGGCGGACGTCGCGGCCACGACGACCGGCCACAATGACTTCGCAGGCCACAATGACTTCGCCGGCCACGACGACACCGGCCACGACGACTCCGCCGACGCCCGTAGCGACCCCCCGCTCCCACTGCCGCACTCCGCGGAGACGCCCGTCCTCGCCCATCTCAAGGACGCATCCGCCTCCACGCAGCCCCCGGACGCCCCCGGTCGCGCGAAGGCCCCCCAGGCGCTTCCCGAGGCCGTACCGCACTCCTCGTCCCCGCAGCACCCGGAGCACCCGGAGCACCCGAACTCACGGTCATCACCCCCGCAGCGCGCCACTCCCGGCCGCACAAGTCCCCGACCCGCGCGCTCGCGGCGCGGCACCCCGCCTGCTGCCACCGGCGTCGGCCGGCCCTCGAAGGCTCAGTCGGCGGTCGGTCACCCGTGGTCCACGCAGCCCTCGATCCCCACCCCGCGTCCGGCGGAGGCCGTCACGTTCGACACCTCCTCCCCGCTCCCTCCTCCCATCTCCGTCCGTCCCGGGCCCAGTCCGCTGCGCCCCCTGCGCTATGAGCTGCGTCGCGCCTCCGGCGTCGGTACGGGGTTCGTCACCGCTGCCGTCGTCCTCGGTGTCTCCGTCCTCACGACCCTGATCATGGGACGGCTCGGCCACACCTCCCAGCCACGGCTGCTGGTGGCCTGGCCGCAGGACTTCCCTCTACCGCCCGCGGCGCTGGGGGCCGGGCTGCTCGGCGCGTTCTCCTTCGGTGACGAGTTCCGCCACCCCGCGCTGGCTGCGGACCGCGGAACCGTGCCCCGCCGTCTCGGGCTGCTCGCGGCGAAGCTCCTCGTCGCCGGCGCCACCGCGCTGCTCCTGTCCTTCCTCACGATCGGCTGCGACGCCGAGGCGCTCTACCTGGTCTACGGACGGGAGCTCACCCAGGTTCCCGGCGACTGGCTCTGGCTCGGAGCCAGTTGGACCGGCCTGATGGTGGGGTGCGCCTGGGCCGGCGTACTGGCCGCGGGACTGTTCCGCTCCACCACCGCCGGGCTCGCGGCCGTCCTCGCCGTTCCGGTCGTCGTCGTGCCCGCCGTGCAGAAGGCACTGGGTGGCGCGGCCGGGGACGCGGCCGGTCTGCCCGCGCGGTTGCGCCGCACGTTCCTGCTGGAGTGGCCCTTCGGGGGAGACCGCTATCTGGCCGCCACGGCTCGCGTGATCGCGCAACCTGTGGGCAGCGCTCTCACGTTGTCCCTGGCAGCGCTGCTCGGCGGGTATCTGGTGCTGACCCTGCGAAGCAGGGTCAGATGACAACCGCTCGCGCTCTTTCGGTCGCGCATTGTGCGCAACTCCCCACGGAAAGCACATTTCTTTCCGATAAGGCGTCAATTGCGACGGAGTGAGCGATCACCCTTTCGTGTGCTTTTCACCAAAGACCTCAAGGGAGTTGGAAGCGACGCCGACAAAGGATCCGTGAGTACCC
This sequence comes from Streptomyces sp. NPDC003393, assembly GCF_053589015.1. Taxonomy (NCBI): domain Bacteria; kingdom Bacillati; phylum Actinomycetota; class Actinomycetes; order Kitasatosporales; family Streptomycetaceae; genus Streptomyces; species Streptomyces sp. NPDC003393. The sequence goes on from NZ_JBSFRB010000018.1 coordinate 87,617, forward strand.
TTGCGCACACCATGATGACCGCCGCCCGCAACTCAGACTCCGGTCTGGCCGGCTCGGGCGAACTCGACCGCTACCCGTACGCGGAGGCACACGTCCCCGACCGCGTCGCAAGCCCCCCGTGGGAGGGGGCGGACCCGGAGCTGGGGCGCGTGAGCCGGCGCGCCGCCGGCAGCCGGGGTCGCGGACTGCACGGCCAACTCGTCCAGCAGCTGGGTCAGATGATCGTCTCCGGAGACCTGGGCGCCGACCGCCCGCTGGTGCCCGAGGAGATCGGCCAGCGCTTCGAGGTGTCCCGCACCGTCGTCCGCGAGTCACTCCGTGTCCTGGAGGCCAAGGGCCTGGTCAGCGCCCGGCCGAACGTCGGCACGCGCGTGCGCCCGGTCAGCGACTGGAATCTCCTCGACCCGGACATCATCGAGTGGCGGGCCTTCGGGCCGCAGCGCGACGACCAGCGCCGTGAGCTGAGCGAGCTGCGCTGGACGATCGAACCGCTCGCGGCGCGGCTCGCCGCCGGGCACGGGCGCGAGGACGTCCAGCAGCGCCTCTCCGACATGGTCGAGATCATGGGGCACGCCCTGGGGCAGGGCGACGCGCTCACCTTCTCCCGCGCGGACGCCGAATTCCACAACTTGCTGATCCAGATCGCGGGCAACCGGATGCTGGAACACCTCTCCGGGATCGTTTCCGCCGCTCTTCAGGTCTCCGGCGGCCCGGTCACGGGCTGCGACCGGCCGAACGAGACGTCCCTGGCGCAGCACACCCGGATCGTGGACGCGCTGGCCGCCGGCGACGGCGCTGCGGCCGAGGCCGCCATGCGCCAGTTGCTCACGGTGCATCCCGAGATCGAGCGGGTGGTTCCCGCGCCGCGCGAGCACTGAGCGGCGAGCGCCCCGGCGCGGACGGCATGGCAGGCTCTGCCGTCCTCCCGAGGTCTCACCCGGCCGGTGAGCGGCCTCTCGCAGGACCCCGCCGGATCCCCGCGCACTCGGCGGGGTCCGCGCATGAGGAGCGGGCGAGATCCTGAGAGGTCCTGTCGGCGGACCCGGGCTCGGTGGGGGCCCGGGAGACCCGCCGGAGCAGCCTGTCGGTGTCTGGTGAACTCTTATGCCCGCTTATGACAACTTATGAGTGCTTACGGGGTGTGACTCGGGCCACGCGGAATGGGCGTAACGCTCGTGGGAACAACGCGATGACCTAAGAGGTGACAGCCGCGGAGGGAATACGGACGCCGTTCACGGCGCTGTGCATCTTCCCGGCTCCCGCCCGTACCGTCGGCCCAATCCCCAGGCCGGTGGTCGGCTCCTGTCCACTGTGGACGGGGCCGGAAGCCGTTTTCCAACGTTCCGAGAGGTTGTTCGTGTCGGCCAGCACATCCCGTACGCTCCCGCCGGAGATCGCCGAGTCCGTCTCTGTCATGGCGCTCATCGAGCGGGGAAAGGCTGAGGGGCAGATCGCCGGCGACGATGTGCGTCGGGCCTTCGAAGCTGACCAGATTCCGGCCACTCAGTGGAAGAACGTACTGCGCAGCCTCAACCAGATCCTCGAGGAAGAGGGTGTGACGCTGATGGTCAGTGCCGCGGAGCCCAACAAGCGCACCCGAAAGAGCGTCGCAGCGAAGAGTCCGGCCAAGCGCACCGCCGCCAAGACGGTCGCGGCCAAGACAGTGACCGCCAGGAAGGCAACCGCCACCGCCACCCCGGCGGCGCCCGCCGTCGACACGCCCGTCGAGGACGACGCTCCCAAGAAGGCTGCCGCCAAGAAGGCGCCTGCCGCGAAGAAGGCGGTGGCGAAGAAGGCGACCGCCGCCACCGCGAAGAAGACGGCGGCCAAGAAGACCGCTGCCAAGAAGGACGACGCCGAGATTCTCGAGGAAGAGGTGCTCGAGGACCCCAAGGGCGCGGAGGAGCCGGAAGGCGCCGAGAGCGCCGGGTTCGTACTCTCCGACGAGGACGAGGACGACGCCCCCGCCCAGCAGGTCGCCGCGGCCGGCGCCACCGCCGACCCGGTCAAGGACTACCTCAAGCAGATCGGCAAGGTCCCCCTGCTCAACGCCGAGCAGGAGGTCGAGCTGGCCAAGCGCATCGAGGCGGGTCTCTTCGCCGAGGACAAGCTGGCCAACTCCGACAAGCTCGCCCCCAAGCTCAAGCGTGAGCTCGAAATCATCGCCGAGGACGGCCGCCGCGCCAAGAACCACCTCCTGGAGGCCAACCTCCGACTGGTGGTCTCGCTGGCCAAGCGCTACACCGGCCGCGGCATGCTCTTCCTGGACCTCATCCAGGAGGGCAACCTCGGTCTGATCCGCGCGGTCGAGAAGTTCGACTACACCAAGGGCTACAAGTTCTCCACGTACGCCACCTGGTGGATCCGGCAGGCGATCACCCGGGCGATGGCCGACCAGGCCCGCACCATCCGTATCCCGGTGCACATGGTCGAGGTCATCAACAAGCTCGCGCGCGTCCAGCGCCAGATGCTCCAGGACCTGGGCCGCGAGCCCACGCCGGAGGAGCTGGCCAAGGAGCTCGACATGACCCCGGAGAAGGTCATCGAGGTCCAGAAGTACGGCCGTGAGCCCATCTCGCTGCACACCCCGCTGGGCGAGGACGGCGACAGTGAGTTCGGTGACCTCATCGAAGACTCCGAGGCCGTCGTCCCGGCCGATGCCGTCAGCTTCACGCTCCTGCAGGAGCAGCTGCACTCCGTGCTGGACACCCTGTCCGAGCGCGAGGCCGGCGTCGTCTCCATGCGCTTCGGCCTCACCGACGGTCAGCCGAAGACCCTCGACGAGATCGGCAAGGTGTACGGCGTGACGCGTGAGCGGATCCGCCAGATCGAGTCCAAGACCATGTCGAAGCTGCGCCACCCGTCGCGTTCGCAGGTCCTGCGCGACTACCTCGACTAGGTCACGACCTCAGGTCACCGAAGGCCCGGCCCCCGATCGGGGCCGGGCCTTCGTGCTGCGGCTCGCGCCGGTCTGCCCGACTCTGGGTGTTCAACGATCATCCCAGAGTGAGGAGTGCGTATGCGACGCCGTCTTGCCCGGGCGCTGGCCCGGCCGCTCGTCCTTGCGGCGGCGGGAGCCGTGATACCGCTGGTGAACGCGGCCCCGGCAGTCGCTGACAGCGTTGTCATCGGCGGCTTCCCCGTCGATGTGTCGCAGAGCCCGTGGACTGTGGCGCTCTCCAGCCGTGACCGGTTCGGGGGTACGCGCGCGGGGCAGTTCTGCGGGGGTGTGGCCGTCAGTCGAACCGCCGTGCTCACCGCGGCCCATTGTCTGGGCGGGGATGTGGTGGGCGCGCCGCCGACAGGGGATCTGAAGATCATCACTGGCCGCACGAACCTGCTCTCCAGCGGCGGCAAGGAGATCCGGGTGCGCGCCATCTGGGTCAATCCGCAGTACGACACGGCCACCAACGCGGGTGATTTCGCCGTGCTCACCCTCGCCGAGCCCGTGTCGTCGAGCGCCGTCATCCCCATGGCGGGGCCGGGTGACCCGGCATACACGCCGGGGACGAGAGCGGTGGTCTACGGCTGGGGGGACACCACAGGTGCCGCCGCCTACGCCCACACCCTGCACGGGGCACGGGTGCATGTGCTGCCCGACGCCCAGTGCGAGCGCGCCTATCCGGGCAACGCCGAGGGCACGTACAAGCCCGGGACGATGCTGTGTGCGGGCGAGACCGGAGGTGGCCGGGACGCCTGCCAGGGGGACAGCGGGGGTCCGCTGGTCGCCAAGGGTCGGCTGATCGGACTGGTGTCGTGGGGGAACGGCTGTGGACGAGCGGAGAGCCCCGGCGTCTACACGCGGGTCTCCGCTGTCGTGCGAGCGCTCACAGGGGCCGGTGGCTCCCGGGCGCCGCACCAGGGGGGCGGTGAGACCGCCTGACGAGGATCGCCCGCCATGGCTGGGGCCGCTGTCTTTGGTCCCAGCGGCGTGAAAACGGGCGGCCGCTCCCGCGTCGGGAACGGCCGCCCGTTCGCCGGCCTGGCCGGCCGTGGCTCGTCGCGCGAGGGTCAGTGCTCGTCGTCGGACGCGCTTGCCGGAACAGACGTCAGACGCTCGGTCTCGTCCTGTATCTCAGCGGCGATCTTCTTGAGTTCCGGCTCGAACTTGCGACCGTGGTGGGCGCAGAAGAGCAGTTCTCCGCCGCTCAGCAGGACGACGCGCAGATATGCCTGGGCGCCGCAGCGGTCGCAGCGATCAGCGGCCGTCAGCGGGCTCGCGGGGGTCAGAACAGTAGTCACGTCGCCTCTTCTCTAGCTCGACGAGCTGTCGTACCAGGGTCAACATCCAACCAGCCCCAAACGTTCCCGCTCGTGGCATTTCCTCGAAAAAATCTTCCCGAGTGGCTGTCCGTTGCCGGTTTGGCGGCGAATGTGCCGTATTACGTCTGTATGTCTTACGGGTTCGCGCTGTCGGTCATGGTCAATCCTCCCCGGCGGGGTTGCCGGTTGTTCAGGAGGACGTGCCCGGAGCCTAAATGGTTCATGCCTCGAAGGGAACGTGATATGTGCTTCACTCCATCGAGGTATCGAACGTGCATGCGACTCTCGACTAGTCTGTGTCGATGCAGAGGGTTGCGTTGCAGCGGCTCTACCAGGCCTCGGTACCCTCTGAGCGGCAACCGAAGCCGCGCCCTTCCCCACCAGGGCCCAACTTGAAATTCAGCGAGGAGCGAACCGCGTGACCGCCGATACGTCCGTGCCGTCCACAGCGCTGCTGGCAGGAGCAGACCGGGACGGTTCCAACTACACCGCGCGGCACCTGCTCGTCCTCGAGGGCCTCGAAGCCGTGCGCAAGCGCCCGGGCATGTACATCGGGTCCACCGACAGCCGTGGCCTGATGCACTGCCTGTGGGAGATCATCGACAACTCCGTGGACGAGGCCCTCGCGGGCGTCTGCGACCACATCGAGGTGGTCCTGCACGACGACGGCTCGGTGGAGGTGCGGGACAACGGCCGCGGCATCCCGGTCGACGTCGAGCCCAGGACCGGTCTGTCGGGCGTCGAGGTCGTCATGACCAAGCTGCACGCCGGCGGCAAGTTCGGCGGCGGCTCGTACGCGGCCTCCGGCGGCCTGCACGGCGTCGGCGCCTCCGTCGTCAACGCCCTGTCCGCCCGGCTGGACGTCGAGGTGGACCGCGGCGGCCACACCCACGCCATCAGCTTCCGGCGCGGCGTGCCCGGAGCGTTCACGGGCAACGGACCCGACGCCAGGTTCGAGGCGAAGGGCGGCCTGCGCAAGGCCAAGAAGATCCCCAAGGCCCGCACCGGCACGCGCGTGCGCTACTGGGCGGACCGCCAGATCTTCCTCAAGGACGCCAAGCTCTCCCTGGAGACTCTGCACCAGCGCGCCCGCCAGACCGCGTTCCTGGTGCCGGGCCTGACCATCGTCGTGCGGGACGAGTACGGCCTCGGGGAGGGCGGCAGCAAGGGCGAGGAGTCCTTCCGCTTCGACGGTGGCATCAGCGAGTTCTGCGAGTACCTGGCGAGCGACAAGCCGGTCTGCGACATCCTCCGCTTCAATGGTCAGGGCACCTTCAAGGAGACCGTCCCCGTCCTCGACGACCACGGCCAGATGACGCCCACCGAGGTCACCCGCGAGCTCGGCGTGGACGTCGCGTTGCGCTGGGGGACCGGCTACGACACGACGGTGCGGTCCTTCGTCAACATCATCGCCACCCCCAAGGGCGGCACCCACGTCGCCGGCTTCGAGCAGGCCGTCGCCAAGACGCTCAACGAGGTACTGCGGGCCAAGAAACTGCTGCGTGTCGCGGAGGACGACATCGTCAAGGACGACGCGCTGGAGGGCCTCACCGCAGTGGTCACGGTCCGCCTCGCAGAGCCCCAGTTCGAGGGCCAGACCAAGGAGGTCCTCGGCACCTCGGCGGCCCGCCGGATCGTCAACACCGTGGTGACCAAGGAACTCAAGGCGTTCCTGACCTCCACCAAGCGCGATGCCGCGCAGCAGGCACGCGTGGTGCTGGAGAAGGCCGTCGCCGCCGCCCGTACACGGATCGCAGCCCGCCAGCACAAGGACGCGCAGCGTCGCAAGACGGCTCTGGAGTCCTCCTCGCTGCCGGCCAAGCTGGCCGACTGCCGCAGCGACGACGTCGACCGGAGCGAACTGTTCATCGTCGAGGGCGACTCCGCCCTCGGTACGGCGAAGCTGGCCCGCAACTCCGAGTTCCAGGCGCTGCTGCCCATCCGCGGCAAGATCCTCAACGTCCAGAAGTCGTCCGTCACGGACATGCTGAAGAACGCCGAGTGCGGCGCGATCATCCAGGTCATAGGAGCGGGCTCGGGCCGCACCTTCGATCTCGACGCCGCCCGCTACGGCAAGATCATCATGATGACCGACGCCGACGTGGACGGCTCTCACATCCGGACCTTGCTCCTGACGCTGTTCCACCGCTACATGCGGCCGATGGTCGAGTCCGGCCGGGTCTTCGCCGCGGTGCCGCCGCTGCACCGGATCGAGTTGATCCAGCCGAAGAAGGGCCAGGACAAGTACGTCTACACGTACTCGGACCGCGAGCTGCGCGACAAGCTGCTCGAATTCCAGAGCAAGAACATCCGGTACAAGGACACGATCCAGCGGTACAAGGGCCTCGGTGAGATGGACGCCGACCAACTGGCCGAGACCACCATGGACCCCCGCCACCGCACCCTGCGCCGCATCAACCTCTCCGACCTGGAGGCCGCGGAGGGTGTCTTCGACCTGCTGATGGGCAACGAGGTGGCGCCCCGCAAGGAGTTCATCGCGAGCTCGGCGGCCACGCTGGACCGCTCCCGCATCGACGCGTAGCCGCCTGCCCGGCCGCCCGGCCGGGCACGACGCGGGCCGGGTGGGCCCAGTGCGGGGGCACATCGCGGGGTCGGTGCCTCGGCTCGGCCTGCTCGGTCTTGGCCGCGTCCGACCGCGGTCGCATTCGGCCGTGGTTCGGATCCGTCGCGGTTGGGCCCGGTCGCGGCCAGGGACCGTACGGCCGCGCCCGTCGGGTGCCTCATCCTGCCGTGAAGTTCGTGTTCGTCCTGGCCGGTACCGGGCCGGCCCGGACCTGTACCAGCCCTGCCCACTTACGGTCCGCGCCCTGTTGGGTCCTGCCCTGCTGGATCCCGTCCTGTTCCCGCCCTCGCCGTGTGCCGTCCGGTGCCGGCTTGCACACGGCTCCTACGACACGACTCGCGGTCAGGCTCGTCCGGCCCCGGACGAGCGTGGTTCTCCACCTGGGGGTGGAGACCGGCAAGGTGCGGTTTCCACCCGCGATCCACCCCGGCTCCGATCAGCCGGGCCGCGCTTTTCCGTAGCGTCGAAGGCGTCGACGGCACCCGCCGTCGGCTTCTCCTTTCCGCTCACGGAGGCTGAAGATGTCCGGGCTCGTCAACGTGCTGGTGATCGTGGCCGTCGCCGCCCTGGTGATCGTGCGGCAGTTCGCGGCACGTCGGCTCGACGCCGATCGGCGTTGGTGGGTCCTGCCCGCGATATTGACGTTCGTCGCCCTTCGCGAACCCGGCATCATCGATGCCCACCACAGGGCCGAGTCCATCGCGCTGCTCGCTGCCGAACTGCTCATAGGCCTGGGCACGGGGGCCGGCTGGGCCTTGACCACCCGCATATGGGCAGAGCCGGACGGCACGGTGTGGACCAAGAGCACCAAGGCCAGCGCGGCCGTCTGGATCGGCGGTATCGCCCTGCGCGTTGCCCTCTTCGCGTTGGGTGCCGTGCTCGGCGTGCGCCAGGAGAGCGGGGCCCTGATGGTCGCCCTGGCCGGCACCCTGCTGGTCCGCTCCGGGGTCCTCGTCTGGCGGACGCGTGCCCTGACCCCGGTATCGGCCCCGGTGGCGGCGTACGGTGACGGCAAGCCCCGACCCGCGCGGAAGGAGCGCGTGTGACGGAGAACATCTGGACGCGCTGGCCCTCACCGGAGGCGCTGGGGCGCTTGGGCGTCTCACAGCCCCGACGCCTGCTCAGCTGGGTCGTGCGGGTCCTGGTGATCGGCGGGCTGCTGTGGGGCGCCGTCAGCAGCAGACGGATTCCCCTCTGGGGGGAAGTCGCGGCCGCTCTGGGTGTCCTCGTCGTCGCTGCCGCCGCCTGGGGCTTCTACCGAACGACGCTCGCGCATCGGCTCCTGCCCTCCCTGGCCTTCATCGCGGCGCAGCTGGGCATGGCGGTCGCCGCCGACGCCACCGGCTTCAAGGTGCCCGCCCTGGTCATCTGGTGCGCTTGCGCGGTAGGCGCACTGGAGAGAATGCCACTCGCCGCCGCCGTGCCCGTGGCCGTGGTCTCCCTGACCGCGTACGGCCTGGCGGACGACGACACGTTGCTGACGACCGTCGTCACGAGCGTCGGCCTCGTCCTCGCCGGCTATGTCCTGCGTCTCGACGCCGAGGCGCGCGGAAACGCTCAGCGGCTGCTCGCCCAGGAGCGGGCCGCGCGTGCGGCGGAGGCGAAGTCGGCGGCACTGGCCGAGCGGGCCAGGATCGCCCGGGAGATCCACGACGTGCTGGCCCACAGCCTGTCGGCGCAGCTGGTGCATCTGGAGGCCGCCCGGCTGCTCATCGAGCGTGGGGCGGACCGGGAGCAGGTCCTCGAGCGGGTGGTGGCGGCGCGGGGCATGGCCCGTGACGGTCTTGCCGAGACCCGCCAGGCTCTGTCCGCCCTGCGGGGCGACCTGACCCCGCTGGAGGACTTTCTCAAGGAGCTCGTCGGCATGAACGGTGGTGCCGAGGTCACCGTCTCGGGTGAACGCAGACCGCTGCCCGCCGAGGCCTCGCAGGCCGTGCGCAGGGTCGCGCAGGAAGCCCTCACCAACGTCCGCAAGCACGCTCCGGGCGCCAAGGTGCGGGTACGGCTGGACTACGGCGAGCACCAGGTGATGCTCGATGTACGGGACTCGGGGGGCAGGCCGGGCGAGCTCGCCGCGGCCGGGGGCGGGTACGGTCTGCTGGGCATGCGGGAGCGTGCGGAGCTGCTGGGCGGTTCGCTGGAGGCGGGACCGCACGAGGAGGGGTTCGCGGTGACGTTGAAGGTGCCGGTGTGAGCGAGGAGGCCGGCAGGAAGCCCGCACGGGTGGTGGTCGCGGACGACCAGACGGTTGTCCGGGAGGGCATCGTGATGCTGCTGGGTCTGCTGCCCGGGATCGAGGTCGTGGGCTCGGCGGGAGACGGGGACGAGGCGGTGGAACTCGTCGCGGCACTCGCCCCCGACGTGGTCCTGATGGACCTGCGGATGCCCCGGTGCGACGGTGTGGAGGCCACCCGGCGCATCCGGGCGGAGCACCCGGGGACACAAGTGGTGGTCCTGACGACCTACGCCGACGACGAGTCCTTGTTCCCGGCCCTGCGAGCGGGAGCCCGCGGGTATCTCACCAAGGACGCGGGGGGCGACGAGATCGTCCGGGCGGTGCAGAGCGTGCTGTCCGGTGACGCCGGGCTGTCGCCCGGCATCCAGCGGCGGCTGCTGGAACGGCTGTCCGAGCCGGAACCCGAGCCCGAGCCGGACCCCGCCGCCGAGGCACCGGACGGGCTCACGGCACGGGAGTGCGAGGTTCTGGTGCTGATCGCGGAGGGCCTGACCAACCAGGAGATCGCCCGCCGGCTGCATGTCTCGACCGCGACGGTGAAGACCCACATCAACAATCTCTTCGCCAAGGCAGCCCTCAAGGACCGTGCCCAAGCGGTGCGGTACGCCTACGCGAACGGGCTGGTACGGCCGCCGACCAGGTGAGTCACCTGATGGGGTGAAGAGCGGGGAGAAGGGAAGTCGTGGAACTTCCCGTTCTGTCCATCCTTGGGCATGCAGTCGAGCAATGGCCGGTCCCCCGGGGACGGGGGCGGTCCCGAGAACGCTTCAGGGCACCAGGACGGGCAGGACCCGCCAGCCGAGGACATGAGGTACCGCGACCCCTGGTACGACGCGCTGGCTTCCGGATGGGGTGAGGGAGACGCCACCGGCGCTCCCGTCGCACCCGCACCGGCGGCACGCCGGGCGCAGCAAGCCGCGCCGGGCGTCGGCGCGGCGGCCGAGGTGTATCTGGAGGTGCAGCGCAGCGCGGCGTTCCAGGAAGTCCGCAGCCGTTACCGGAGGTTCGTGGTGCCGGCGGTCGTGGTGTTCTTCGTCTGGTACGTGGCATACGTCGTGACCGCGACGACCGCGCCGGGGCTCATGGCGCGGCCGGTGGCGGGCGCGGTGAACGTGGCGTTGCTCGCGGGGCTGGGCCAGTTCCTCACCACCTTCCTGTTCGCCTGGGCCTACGCACGGCACGCCCGGCTGCGCCGGGACCGGGCCGCGCTGGAACTGCGCTGGGACACCCAGGAACTCACGCGGGGCGCCGCCCAGGGCGGTGCGTCGTGACCCGAGACCATCAGACTCTGGCATTGCTGCTGTTCAGCGTGTTCGTCGCGATCACACTGGCCATCACCACCTGGGTGAGCCGCCACCGGCACGGTTCGGCGGAGGAGTTCTACGCGGGCGGCCGACTGTTCTCTCCCATGGAAAACGGTTTTGCCATCGCGGGTGACTACGCCTCGGCCGCCTCCTTCCTCGGGGTGCCCGGACTGATCGCCTTGTTCGGCTACGACGGGGTGCTCTATGTGGTGGGCTTCCTCGTGGGCTGGCTGGTGGTGCTGTTCCTCGTCGCGGAACTCGTGCGCAACTGCGGCCGGTTCACGCTCGCCGACGTGGTGGCGGCACGGATGAGCGAGCGGCCGGTGCGGATCGCGGCGGGAACCTCGTCGGTCGCCGTGTCCGTTCTGTACCTGGTGGCGCAGATGGTGGGCGCGGGCAGCCTGGTGGCCCTGCTCCTCGGGCGCACGGGCGGGGCGGAGCAGGCGTGGACCGTCATCGGCGTCGGCGCGCTGATGGTGATCTATGTGTCGTTGGGAGGGATGCGCGCCACCACATGGATCCAGATCGTCAAGGCGGTCCTGCTGCTGGGGGGCACCGTCGTGCTGACCGTGCTCGTCATGGTCCGCTTCCACGGCGACATCGACCGGCTGCTGTTCACCGCGGCCGAGCACAGCGGCCACGGGAGTGCCTTCCTGGCACCTGGGCTCAAGTACGGCGGGGACTGGACGGCCCGCCTGGACTTCATCAGTCTCGGCCTCGCGCTGGTGCTCGGCACGGGCGGGCTGCCGCACATCCTGTCCCGCTTCTACACCGTGCCGACCGCGCGTGCCGCCCGCCGTTCGGCGATCTGGTCCATCGGTCTCATCGGCGCCTTCTACCTGATGGCGATCGTCCTGGGCTTCGGCGCCGCGGCGATCGTCGGACCGGAGGCGGTCCGGGGGTCGAACACGGCCGGGAACACGGCGATTCCGCTGCTCGCCCTGGATCTTGGCGGCGGCGTGGACTCCACGGGCGGCACGGTTCTGTTCGCGATCGTGGCCGCCGTCGCGTTCGCCACCATCCTCGCGGTGGTCGCCGGGATCACACTCGCCTCCTCGGCGTCGGTGGCCCACGATCTGTACGCGTCGCTGCGGCGCCGAAGCACACCGCAGCGCGGTGAGGTCGCCGTGGCGAGGGTCGCCGCCGTGGGCATCGGCGTGGTCGCGATCGGTCTCGGTCTGCTCGCCCGTGATCTCAACGTCGCGTTCCTGGTCGGTCTCGCCTTCGCCGTCGCCGCCTCCGCGAACCTGCCGGTGCTGCTCTACTCGCTCTTCTGGCGCGGTTTCACGACCCGCGGCGCGGTGTGGGCCGTCTACGGCGGGCTGATCCCGGCCCTGGTGCTGGTGGTGGTCTCACCGGTGGTCTCCGGCAGCCCCGACTCGCTGTTCCCGGGCGCCGACTTTCAGTACTTCCCGTTGCAGAACCCGGGCATCGTCTCCGTCCCGCTGGGGTTCCTCGCCGGCTGGCTCGGCACCGTCACCTCCGCGGAGACGCCGGACGAGGCCAAGCACGCGGAGACGGAGGTGCGGTCTCTGACCGGAGCGGGGGCTGTGTAGGGCTCTCGTCCAGAAAGCGACGGGCACCGGAAACGGCCGGCCCCGCGGCCGTCATGGCGCGGCGGACCCCATCACGCGTCCTACGGTGCCACCCAGGCGTAACGGTGTTCCGGACGTCCGGTGTCCCCGTACTTCAGGGACAGGCGCAGTCGGCCGGCCTGTTCCAGGTGGCGGAGGTAGCGCTGGGCCGTGGAGCGGCTCAGGCCGGTGCGGACGGCCACCTCGTGGGCCGACAGCGGCTGGTCAGCGCCGTGCAGGACACCGCAGATCAGATCCGTCGTCGGCTCCGAGTGGCCGCTGGGCAGCCCGGGGGCCGAGGGCGCCGGCGTGGTGCGCAGCGCCCCGAAGATCCGGTCCACCTGCTCCTGCCCGGTCACCCCGCGCCCACCGACGCGGTCGACGGTGCGGCGCAGCGCGGCGTAGGACTCCAGGCGGGTGCGCAGCGCCGCGAACGTGAACGGCTTGACCAGGTAGTGCAGCGCTCCGACGCGCATCGCCTGCTGCACGGTGGCCACGTCCCCCGCCGCCGTGATCATGATGACGTCGGTGCCCAGACCCTGTTCCCGCATGCGGTGGACGAGTTCCAGACCCGTTCGGTCGGGCAGGTAGTGGTCGAGCAGGACCAGATCGATGCCGCCGCGCTGCACGCTGGTCAGTGCCTGCGCGGCACTGTGCGCGCGGGCGGTCACCCGGAAGCCGGGAACCTTTCCCACGTACTTGGCGTTGATCTCGGCGACACGGAAGTCGTCATCGACCACCAGGACGTCAATCATCGGGCCTCTTTCTCCCAAGGCCGGGCGAGCGTTGAGCGCGTGTTCGGCTCCGTTGTTCTAGCGCGAGCAAAACGAGCACAACAGATGCTTGCGAGCAAAAGAACGGCTTGTGCCCACAAGACTGCTGCTGTGGCCGGAGCCACACCTACCGTCCCAGGCCATGAGCGCAGACATCAGCCCCGCCATCGAGCTACGGGGCGCGAGCAAAACCTTCAAGACCCCGTCCGGGGGCCTGCACACCGCTGTCAGAGACCTCGACCTCACCGTGCGGCGGGGCGAGTTCGTGGCCGTGGTCGGCCCCACGGGCTGCGGAAAGTCGACCACGCTGACCCTCGTCAGCGGCCTCGAGGAGCCCACGCAGGGCGAGGTGCTGGTGGCCGGTGAACCGGTCCGCGGCGTCGGCGGCAAGGTCGGTTTCGTCTTCCAGCAGGACGCCACGTTTCCCTGGCGGACGGTGCTGTCCAATGTGATGGCCGGACCGCGCTTCCGCGGCGCACCCAAGTCGGAGGCGAAGGAGAAGGCACGCGCGTGGCTGGCGCGGGTCGGGCTCGCCGCCTTCGAGGACCGCTACCCGCACCAGCTCTCCGGCGGACAGCGCAAGAGGGTCGCCCTCGCCGCCACCTTCGTCAACGACCCCGAGATCCTGCTGATGGACGAGCCGTTCTCGGCGCTCGACGTGCAGACCCGGGCGCTGATGTCGGACGAGCTCCTGGAGCTGTGGGAGGGCACGGGCGCCTCGGTCGTCTTCGTCACCCATGACCTGGAGGAGGCCATCGCGCTGGCCGACAGGGTCGTCGTGATGACGGCCGGTCCCGCGACCGTCAAGCAGATCTTCGACATCGACCTGCCTCGTCCGCGCAAGGTCGAGCAGGTGCGTCTCCAGACGCAGTTCATCGAGATCTACCGCGAGATCTGGGAGTCCCTCGGCGAAGAGGTCCGGATCACCCGCGAAAGAGGTGCCGCCCATGTCGCCTGAGGTCCTCGGCACACCGGTCGCCGACACGGCGAAGATTCCGGACCGGGCGCACTCCCGGGCCCGGGCCGCCCGCAGGCGCAAGGCCGTCGTCGGCTCCGCGCGCGTGCTGCTGTTGGTAGCCGTGCTCGGCCTGTGGGAGGTGCTCTCCCGCGCGAAGGTCATCGACCCGTTCAACTTCTCGATGCCCTCGCAGATCTGGGACCAGATCTGGACCTGGATCACGCACGGTACGGCGCTCGGATCGCTCGGCGAGCAGATCTGGTACACGCTCTACGAGGCGCTGCTCGGCTGGGTGTGCGGTGTCGTCACGGGTGTGGTCCTCGGCATCGCGCTCGGACGCATCAGGTTCCTCGCCGATGTGCTCGGCCCCTACATCAAGGTGCTGAACTCCATCCCGAGGATCGTCCTCGCCCCGATCTTCGTGATCTGGTTCGGGCTCGGGCCGGCCTCCAAGGTCGCCTCCGCGGTGGTCCTCGTCTTCTTCCCGGTGTTCTTCAACGCCTTCCAGGGCGCCCGCGAGGTCGACCGCAACCTGGTGGCCAACGCCCGGATCCTGGGCGCGAGCGACCGCAGGGTCACCTTCCAGGTGGTCATTCCGTCCGCGACCTCGTGGATCTTCACCAGCCTCCATGTCAGCTTCGGGTTCGCCCTCATCGGTGCCATCGTCGGTGAGTACATCGGCGCCACCCGAGGCATCGGCCTGCTCGTCGCGCAGTCCCAGGGCACGTTCAACGCCGCCGGTGTGTACGCCGCGATGGTGATCCTGGCCGCGGTCGCGCTCGTCGCCGAGGGGCTGCTCACCTTCGCCGAACGGCGCATCTTCCGCTGGAAGCCCGCGGACTCCGGGCACTGATTCCGGCCCTCGCGGCGACCACCGCCCCGTAGAAGTCCGTCGTTCGAGCCTCCTTCTCGTGCTCTCGACGCCTTTTCTCCCGCACAGCCCTCTCCCAAGGACGTGAAACCGCCATGCGCAAGTCCGTCAGATTCGCCGCGTCGGCCGCCGCCGGCCTGCTCGCCCTGTCCTCCCTCACCGCCTGCGCCAACGACGCGGCCGGCTCGACCGCCCACAGTGGAGGCGGCGGCAAGGGCGAGCACGTCAAGATCATGGTCGGTGGCCTGGACAAGGTCATCTACCTGCCCGCGATGCTGACCCAGCGCCTCGGCTACTTCTCCGCGGAGGGCCTCGACGTCGAACTGCTGAGCGAGCCCGCCGGTGTCCAGGCCGAGACCGCGCTCGTCTCCGGCCAGGTGCAGGGCGCCGTCGGCTTCTACGACCACACCCTCGACCTTCAGGTCAAGGGCAAGCAGGTCGAGTCCGTCGTCCAGTTCTCGCACGCCCCCGGCGAGGTGGAGGTCGTCTCCAGCAAGGCGGCCGGCGCGATCAGTTCGCCGAAGGACTTCACGGGCAAAAAGCTCGGTGTCACCGGCCTCGGCTCCTCGACCGACTTCCTCACCAAGTACCTCGCCGTCAAGAACGGTGTGGATGTCGACGAGTTCTCGCCGGTCGCCGTGGGGGCCGGACCGACCTTCATCTCGGCTCTCCAGAAGGGCTCGATCGACGCCGGTATGACGACCGACCCGACCGTGGCGACGATCCTGGACAAGAAGGCCGGCAAGATCCTGCTCGACATGCGGACCCCCGAAGGTTCGCAGGCAGCGCTCGGCGGCCCGTACCCGTCGTCGAGCCTGTACATGCAGACCGACTGGGTCAACGGCCACAAGGAGACCGTCCAGAAGCTGGTCAATGCGTTCGTCAAGACGCTCAAGTGGATGTCCACTCACAGCGCCTCCGAGATCGCCGCCAAGATGCCCGCCGACTACTCCCAGGGCGACAAGACCCTCTACGCCGAGGCGATCAAGAGCACCCTGCCCATGTTCACCAAGGACGGCGTCATGCCGGCGAACGGCCCGGAGACCGTCGAGAAGGTCCTCAAGGCGTTCAACCCCAACATCAAGAACGCCGAAGTGGACCTGAGCAAGACATTCACCACCGAGTTCGTCGAGAAGGCCACCGGCTGACATCCGTATCCACAGGGGGACACGGACTCTTCCCCCGCCCCACGAGTCGTGTCCTCAGACGCGGGTCGCCCACACGTAACGGTGTTCCGGGCGGCCCGCGTCGCCGTATTTCAAAGTCAACCTGGCCCGCCCGGTTCGCTCCAGCAGCTTCAGATAGCGCTGGGCGGTCTGCCGGCTCACTCCGGTCCGGTCGGCGATCTCCTGGGCCGACAGGGGGTTCTCGGCCGCCATCAACGACCGGCGGACCAGGGTGGCGGTGGTGGGGGAGTGCCCCGCGGGCAGCCCGGGATCAGCCGGGGCGGACAGTGCCCCGAAGATCCGGTCCACCTCGGACTGCTCCGCCTCGCCGCCGCCGTCCAGGGTGCGGCGCAGCCGCGCGTACGCCTCCAGCTTGGCCCGCAGTCCCGCGAAGGCGAACGGCTTGACCAGGTACTGCAACGCGCCGTGCCGCATCGCGGCCTGAACGGTCGCCAGGTCCCGGGCCGCGGTCACCATGATCACGTCGGTGTGGTGCCCGCGGCGGCGCATCTCCCGCAGAACGGCCAGACCCGTCTCGTCGGGCAGGTGGTGGTCCATGAGCACCAGGTCCGTGCGCGGCAGTGCCTGAAGCAGCCGCAGCGCCTCGGCGGCGCTGTGCGCCACCCCGGCGACACGGAAGCCCGGCACCTTCTCGACGTAGGCCGCGTTGACCCGCGCCACCCGGACGTCGTCGTCCACGACCAGCACCTCGATCACCCCGACTCCTCCCCGGCGGTCCGGACGGCGGTGGCGAGAGAGACTTCCGGGCCGGCGGGCGCTGGGCCCGTGGACGCCTTTTCCGCCGGCGCCAGGTCCGGCTCCGCGAGCGCCTCCGGGAGCACGACCGTGAACTCCGCGCCGCCGCCTGGCGCTTCGCCCACCGTGGCGCGGCCACCCTGTCGCTCGGCGAGCCGGCGCACCAACGAGAGCCCGATGCCGCGCTTGCCGTGGGCCGGCGGCTGCTTGGTGGACCAGCCTTCCGTGAAGACGAGGTCCCGCTGGTCCGCCGGGATGCCCGGCCCGGTGTCGCGCACCCTGAGCACGGCAGTACGTCCCTCGGCGCGCAGTTCGACCTCCACGCGCGCGTGCGGGGTGGCCGCGACGGCGTCGAGCGCGTTGTCGACCAGGTTGCCGACGACCGTCACCAGGCCCCGGGGGTCTACCAGCCGGTCCGGCAGCCGGGTCCGGTCCGAGACCCACAGCGCGACTCCGCGCTCGGCCGCGACGGTCGCCTTGCCGACCAGAAGGGCGGCGATCAGCGGGTCCTCGATCTTCTCGGTGACCTGTTCCGCGGTGGCCCGGTGGTCGCCGACGACCTCCCCGACGAACTCCACCGCGTCGTCGTACATCTCCAGCTCCAGCAGCCCGAGCAGGGTGTGCATGCGGTTGGCGTGCTCGTGGTCCTGCGCGCGCAGCGCGTCGATCAGACCGCGGGTGGAGTCCAGTTCCCGGCCCAGCTGCTCCAGCTCGGTGCGGTCGCGCAACGTGGCGACGGCGCCCCCGTCGTCCGTGGGCATGCGGTTGGCGACCAGGACGCGCTGCCCGCGCACGGTGAGCAGGTCGGTGCCCGTGACCCGTCCGGCCAGGACGTCGGTCGTACGGCCGTCACCGAGCGCCTCGTCCAGTGACAGGCCGACCGCCTCGTCACCGATGCCGAGAAGGCGGCGTGCCTCGTCGTTGAGCAACCGGACACGACCGCCGCGGTCGAGGGCCACGACGCCCTCCCGGATGCCGTGCAGCATCGCCTCGCGCTCGGCGAGCAGGGCCGCGATGTCCGAGAAGGCCAGATCCCTGGTCTGCCGCTGGACCCTCCGGGAGATCAGCCAGGCGGCCAGCGCGCCGACCGCCAGCGCGCCGCCCGCGTACGCGAACAGGCCCGGTATGGCGGCGATCAGCCTGGCACGGACGCTGTCGTAGGCGATGCCGACCGAGACCGCTCCGATGATGCGGTGGTGGTCGTCGTACAGCGGCACCTTGCCGCGGGCCGAGCGGCCCAGGGTGCCGGTGTCGATCTGCATCACCTTGTTGCCGGCCAGGGCTTCTCCGGGGTCCGTCGAGACATGATCGCCGATCCGCTTCGGATCGGTGTGCGACCAGCGCACGCCCCGCACGTCCATCACCACGACGTACTCGGCGGAGGTCTCCGTCCGGATCCGCTCCGCCTGCCTCTGCACCGGCCCGTCGACGGTCGGCGCGGTGTGCTGGAGGTCGTGTGCGATCTGGGGATTCTGCGCGGTGGTCTCGGCGATGACGAGCGCACGGCGCTCCGCCTGGTCGTCCAGCTGATGGCTGAGCGGGGCGAGGAACAGCCCGGTGGCCAGCACCGCCACTCCCGCGGCGACCGCCCACTGCATCAGCAGCACCTGCGAGAACACCCGTCGTGGCAGGCCGAGGCGCAGGCGGCGGGCGGGTGGAGTGGGGCTCATGCCCATGACCGTACGTCGGCACGCGGCCACTGCCCCAGGGGGTGTGGCATGGATCTCGGGACCGGATGCCGACCCCGGCGCGGCCGGCTTCCGCGGCGGCCGGCCCGTGCACCTGGTCCCGGCCGGTCACCAGGTCCGGTGTCAGCGGGCGGGCGCCGACCGGGCGACCGTCAGTTCGCGTACGGCCGTCACGTCCATGCGCGCCGGCGCCCCCAGGATCGTGGCGCCGCAGCTCTCCGGACGGGGCGGTACGGCGGCGCCCTGCTCCACGGTCACGTGCCACCGGCGTCCGTCGGTGTGGGCGACGGTCACGGCCCAGCGGGGCGCCGCTCCGTCGGCGTGCAGGGGCTCGGCGCCTGCGACGGTCAGCGCGTCAGCCCGGTCCTCTCCGGATGCGGCCCGCACGGCCAGTTCCGCCGCCTGTGCGGGCCGTTCCCAGGCGGTACGGCCCCGGCAGCCCTCCATGACCACGCGGCCCTCCCGTGCGGCGTGCAGGGCGTCGACGACGGTGTGCGCCTCGGCCCTGCCGTAGGCGTATCCGTGCGGAAGGACGAGCACGGTCGGCGAGAAGCGGTGGCCGCCGAGGTGGGTGACCTCCCAGGCCTCCCGCACCCCGGTGGCGGCGAGCGCGGCCGCGAGCGGCCGGCCGAGCAGGGCGCAGCACCGGTCGCGCCTGCCGTTGGTGCAGACCAGGGCGAGCGGGTCGCCCGAGTGCGGCCGGCCCCCCAGCACCGTGTCGAAGCTGCGGTGATCGCCCCTGCCCAGGGCGGCGAAGTCGAGTCCCAACAGTTGCTCGGGGTCGACGGTCAAGGCGCTGTGCAGCCATCCGTCGCCGGGAACCGTGTGGGCGGCGTACACATGCCGCACGGACGGCGCGTGGCGGTCGGCATGCCGTCCGGGGCGGCGGATGAGCGCGATGCGGACGCCGGTGCCCTGCGCGGCCCGCTCCAGCAGGCGTCCCCGGCCGGGGTCGAGGTGGCTGGACGTGAGCGCCTTCGGGCCCCACGGTCCGGGCTGCTCCAGCAGCAGCCACGTCGTCGCCGTGGGCGCGGTGGCGGACAGCGGCTCGTGGAGCTGCCGGGAGGCGGTCGTGCACGTACTCACACAGGTGAGCCTAACCTGACTTGCCTCACCAGCCGCATCCGCCGCTCGGAATGATCTACTCCGGCAGCGGTCGCGGGGGCCGCGGGCCGACGTACCGGCCGCTCGGGCGCATCCGCAGCGGGCGCTCCCCGTACTCCTCCAGAGCGTGCGCGATCCAGCCCGCCGTCCTGGCCACGGCGAAGATCGTCTCACTGGCGCTGGAGGGCATGCCGGACGAGGCGGTGAACACGGCGAGCGCCAGGTCGACGTTGGCGTGCAGCGGAGCGTGGCGAGCGGTCGTGGCGACGATGTCCCGGGCGGCGGCGAGGGCGGGGGCGGCGCGCGGGATGTCCTCCAGGAGGCCGAAGAGGGCACGCGCGCGTGGATCCTCGCCGGGGTAGAGACGGTGGCCGAGCCCCGGGATGCGGCGGCCCTCGCGTAGTTCGTCCGCGATGACGGGCCCCGCTGCGCCCCGGTCCAGCACCTCCAGGACGAGCCGGTGCGCCAGTCCTCCGGCCGCGCCGTGCAACGGGCCTTCGAGCACGCCGAGCCCGGCGGAGACGGCGGCGTAGGCGTGTGCGCGGGCGGAGGCGGCCACGCGCACCGCGAGCGTCGAGGCGGCCAGATCATGGTCGACGAGCAGGCCCAGCGCGGTGTCCAGGACGCGCAGTGAGGCGTCGTCGGCGGGACGACCGGTCAGCCGGCCCCACAGCCGGTGTGCGAGCGGGCCCTGGTCGCGGTATGTGGGCCGGACCGGTGGGAGCGCGGCGACGAGGGTCGGGATGAGCACGCGCGCGGTGCCGAGCACGGCGTCCTCCGTCAGGTCGAACCGCAGGGGGTCAGCGACGGCGGCGGCGATCGCGGCGACCCGCAGCCGGTCGGTGGGCCCCGCGTGCTCGGGCAGGGCTTCCACGGCCCGGCGCGCCACGGCGACGGAGGCCTCGGGCGCGGTGAAGGTGACCGCAGGGCGCATCCGCCCGGTCCAGAGCCACTCGGCGATCTCCTCGTAGGTGTGCCGGGCGGCCAGCTCCGTCGCGTCGACACCGCGGAAGTAGTAGCGGTCCCTGTCGATGAGCGTGATGCGGGTCCGCACGGACAACTCCCCGCCGACGTCCGTACCGCTGCCGCCGTCCCGCCGGTTGCGGCGGGCGAGCGCCTCGACCTCCTTGGCGTCGAAGGAGCTGCCCCGGCCGCTCGGATCGCGACGGCTGCTGAGCTGACCACGGCTCACGTACGCGTACACGGTCTCGGGCTTCACCCCGAGCAGTTCGGCGGTCTCCTTGGTGCTCAGCCTTCGCTCCGCGGCGCCGACGGCGGGTTCCTGATCGCGCATGGAGCCCACCGTATCCGGCCCAGCCATCGAGTAAAGCATTGATTCAATCAATGTTGACAGAGATTGAGTCAAGCATGGACAGTCTGCTCAAGTGCATGGGAGGAAACATGACCAGCAACAGGGCCGCAGCCACTCTCGTCGACGCGCCGCGGGGCCTTGCGGGAGTCGTGGTCACCGACACCCGGATCGGTGACGTCCGCGGGCTCGAGGGCTTCTACCACTACCGCCAGTACTCGGCCGTCGAGCTCGCCCGCACCCGCCGCTTCGAGGACGTCTGGTACCTGTTCCTGCACGGGGAACTTCCCGACGCGCGACGCAGCGGCGCCTTCGCCGCCCGGACCGCCGCGCTGCGCCGGCTCCCCGAGGAGGTCCGCGCTGCACTGCCGGCCGTCGCGGCGGCGAGCGCCCGCTCCGGCCCGCTCTCCGGCCTGCGCACGGCGCTGTCCCTGCTCGGGGCGGCCGGGGGCTTCCGGCCGGTGTACGACATCGACGCGGACCGGCGGCGCGAGGACACGCTGGTGGCCTGCGCCGCCGTGCCGACGATCCTCACCGCGCTGTACCGGCTGGGGCGGGGACTCGAACCGGTGGAGCCGCGAGAGGACCTCTCCTGTGCGGCGAACTACCTCTACATGCTGACGGGTTCGGAACCGGACGCCCGGCACGCCCGAGCCGTCGAGCAGTATCTGATCTCAACCATTGATCACGGATTCAACGCGTCAACCTTCACGGCGCGGGTGATCGCGTCCACCGGAGCGGATGTGGCCGGCTGCCTGGTGGGCGCCGTGGGCGCCCTCTCGGGGCCGCTCCACGGAGGCGCGCCCAGCAGGGCGCTGGACACGCTGGACGCCATCGGCACCCCGGACCGGATCGACCCCTGGATCCGTGACCGCGTCCTGGCCGGGGAGCGCATCATGGGCTTCGGCCATGCCGTCTACCGCACCGAGGATCCCCGTTCCCGGATGCTGCGTGAGATCGCTCAGGAGTTCGGCGGGCCGCGGGTCGAGTTCGCTGTCGAGGTCGAGCGCCGCGTGGAGGCGATTCTCGCCGAGCTCAAACCCGGCCGCGAACTGCACACGAACGTCGAGTTCCATGCCGGCGTCGTGATGGAACTCTGCGGTGTGCCCCGGGAGATGTTCACCCCGACCTTCGCGGCGGCTCGAGTGGTGGGCTGGAGTGCGAACATCCTCGAACAGGCGGAGGACTCGAAGATCATCAGGCCGGCGGCGCGCTACGTCGGTCCGGTGCCACCGGTGGAGGTGCCGACGGCGGCCTGAAGGAGACGTGCGGCCTGGTGCCGTTCGGGCGCCAGGCCTCATCGGTGAGGGTCGAGCAGGGCCGGGGTGCCGGGCTGCTCGCCGGGGGCGGTCCGGCTCGGCGGGTGGAGGTGCGTGCGGCCGGTGCGGGGCGGGAGGCCTGAGGGATGGATACGGTCTCGTATGAGCCGTCAGGCGTCGGGGATGTCCGCCTTGGCGCGGATCAGTGTTTCCCGACTGACGACCACGATGCGTTCGTAGTCCGCGCGGGAGGCGTCGGCGGGCAGTTCCCGCTCCAGCGCCTCGGTGGCTTCGGTGCCGATGACGGCGAAGTTTCCGTCGCTCAGTTCGAAGACGTCGGGGCAGTTGGCTCCCGAGGTACTGCCACGGGCGCTCGGGGGCACACCGATGCGGCGCACGATCTTCAAGGGGTACCGGTCCTTAGTTCTGGGCACAGTTGTGGCCAGCACGTTACTGGGGTTGCTGGGGCCCCTGCGACAGGATCGGCCCAAACGCTACCCGTGATACGCGGACATCACTCGCACGGAGGCGGCAGGGTCCCGATGACCCACCACTCGTCGGTGTCCGCCTCCTCGAGATCCCTGATGAGACCGTCGACCATCTGCCCGATCCTCGCCTCCTCCGCCGACTGCTTCAGTGTCGCCCGCTGGGCTCTCGACGCCTCCCAGTAGTCCCGCATCAGCGGATTCTGGAAGATCTCCCGCAGGCGTCCGAACAGCTCCTTCTGGTCCAACAGTCCCGCTCGGTAGAGGAAGTAGAGGTTGACGTACCAGGCGTTGGCGTAGAAGAACTGGCGTCGCTTCTCCGCGGGAATGCTCTGGTCGTAGGTGTCGATCACCGCTGCGAGGGACGGATCGTCGATCGCCCTGGCGAGCAGGTCCCAGTGCATGCGCTGCTGATGCGCCAGGGCGCGGCGCCTGGAGTCCAGTTCCTCGCGTTCCAGGCGCCGTGCCTCCAGCCGCTCCGCCTCCAGGCGCCGACGGCGTGCGGCCACCGTCAGGGTGGCGGTGACGAGCAGCAGACCGGCCGCGGCGGAGCCGAACCTCCCCGCGGCATTCTTCTGAGTGACCATGTCAACCCCCGTATCAGGCGGCCGTCCGCCGGTCGTCGGGGCTGGGTGCGGGTGACGGGGACCGGCGAGCGGTGGGCGGCGCTTGCCGTCTCCCAGGGTGCCGAGCGGCTCTGATCGGCGGGAGGCGGAGAGGAGGCGCACGGAGGGAAGCGAGGGTCGCACACACCGGCGCCATGTCCAACGTCTGCCCCGCAAGTGCCGCTAACAATCGTTCACTTCGGCGTGATTCGCGCGGCTCGTATCCTGTTTCGGCGTTCAGTTGTCCAGGTGCACCGCGGCCTTGAGCCGGTGCACGCGTCGGAGTGAGAGAGGTCGCGCGGTGAGCCAGCCGAGCCGGAGCCCGGAACCGAACCCGAGTCCGAGCCCGGGCGGGACCGGTGGTCGGATCCCGGTCCTCGTGCTCGCCGGATTTCTCGGCGCCGGGAAGACCACCCTGCTCAACCACCTCCTGCACCACAGCGGCGGCAGCCGGATCGGCGCGATCGTCAACGACTTCGGCGCCGTCGAGATCGACGCCATGGCGGTCGCGGGCGCGCTGGGCGACTCCACCGTCTCTCTCGGCAACGGGTGCTTGTGCTGCGCCGTCGACGCGGGGGAGCTCGATCTCTATCTCGACCGGCTCACCCGCCCCGGGGTCGGCATCGACGTGATCGTCATCGAGGCCAGCGGGCTCGCCGAACCCCAGGAACTCGTCCGCATGGTGCTGGGCAGCGAGAACCCCAGGGTCGTCTACGGCGGGCTCGTCGAGGTCGTGGACGCCGCCGAGTTCGACGACACGCGCGCGAGGCATCCCGAGATCGACCGGCACCTGGCGCTCGCGGACCTCGTCGTCGTCAACAAGATCGACCGGGCCGACAGCGCGGAGCGGGTGCTCGGGACCGTGCGGTCCCTCGTCGACGGGGCGGCCGTCCTGCCGGCGACCCACGGCCGTGTCGACCCCGCGTTCCTCTTCGACCGCAGGCCGCGCGGGGAGCGCGTCGGGCAGCTGTCCTTCGACGATCTGGCAACGGCCGACGGGGACGAACTCCACGGCCCTCACGCCGGGCACCTGCACACCGGCTACGACAGCCTCTCCTTCGTCTCCGATGTGCCGCTCGACCCCCGCCGGCTGATGCGGTTCCTCGACAGCCGGCCCGACGGCCTCTACCGGATCAAGGGATATGTCGACTTCGGTCCCCACGACCCGCGCAACCGCTACGCGGTGCACGCCGTGGGGCGCTTCCTGCGCTTCCGTCCGGAGCCCTGGCCGGCCGGCGCACAGTCCCGCCTCACCCAGCTGGTGCTCATCGGCTCCGGCATCGACGTACCGCTCCTCCGCAAGGAACTCCAGGCGTGCGAGAACGACGCCCCACACGCCGACGAGCACGGCATGTGGGGCGTCCTGCGCTACGTCCGGGAACCCGAGGACGAGCGGGCGAACGGGGAACCGCCGGTCTAGACCGGTCCGGCCACCGCCGCCACCGTCTTCTTCAGCGACACGCCCGAGCCGTCGCGGCGCGGGTCGATGTCCGGGAGCTCGGCCGGAGTGCCGTTCTTCTGGGCGGCACGGGCCGGGACGGGCCCCGCCCAGGCGAACGACAGGCAGTCCTCGCCCTTCAGGAAGCGCTGGCAGCGCACGCCGCCGGTGGCCCGGCCCTTGCGCGGGAACTGGTCGAACGGCGTCACCTTCGCCGTCGTCTGCACGGAGTCGTCCAGCGTCCCGCGGGACCCGGCGACCGTGAAGACCACCGCGTCCGCCGCCGGGTCGACGGCCGTGAAGGAGATGACCTTGGCGCCCTCCGTGAGCTTGATGCCGGCCATGCCGCCGGCCGGGCGGCCCTGCGGCCGGACCTGGCCGGCCTGGTAGCGCAGAAGCTGGGCGTCGTCCGTGATGAAGACCAGGTCCTCGTCACCGGTGCGCAGCTCGACGGCGCCGACGATCCGGTCGCCCTCCCTGAGGGTGATCACCTCCAGCTCCTCCTTGTTGGAGGGGTAGTCGGGCACCACCCGCTTGACGACGCCCTGCTCGGTGCCGAGCGCCAGGCCCGGCGAGGACTCGTCGAGCGTGGTCAGGCAGACCACCGTCTCGTCGTCCTCCAGGGAGACGAACTCCGCGAGCGGCGCGCCGCCGGACAGGTTCGGCGCCGCATCCGTCTCCGGCAGCTGGGGAAGGTCGACCACGTTCAGGCGGAGCAGACGGCCGGCCGAGGTCACCACGCCCACCTCGCCGCGAGTGGTGGCCGGCACCGCGGAGACGATCACGTCGTGCTTCTGCCGTCTGCCTCCCGCCTCCCGCGGGAACGGCTCACCGCCCGCGGTGCGGGCGAGCAGGCCCGTCGAGGACAGCAGCACGCGGCACGGGTCGTCCGCCACCTGCAGCGGCACCGTCGCGGCCGGGACGGCGCCGGCCTCCAGCAGCAGCGTGCGCCGCGGGGTGCCGAACTTCTTGGCGACCGTCGCGAGTTCGGCGGAGACCAGCTTGCGCAGCTCCGCGTCGGACTCCAGGATCCGGGTCAGCTCCTCGATCTCCGCCGTGAGCCTGTCCTTCTCCGCCTCCAGCTCGATGCGGTCGTACTTGGTCAGGCGGCGCAGCGGCGTGTCGAGGATGTACTGGGTCTGCACATCGCTCAGCGCGAAGCGCTCCATCAGGCGCTGCTTGGCCTGCGCGGAGTTCTCGCTGGAGCGGATCAGCCGGATGACCTCGTCGATGTCCACCAGCGCCGTCAGCAGGCCCTCGACCAGGTGCAGCCGGTCGCGCTTCTTGCCGCGCCGGTACTCGCTGCGGCGCCGCACCACGTCGAAGCGGTGGTCGAGGTAGACCTCCAGAAGCTCCTTCAGGCCCAGCGTGAGGGGCTGGCCGTCGACCAGCGCGACGTTGTTGATGCCGAAGGACTCCTCCATCGGGGTCAGCTTGTACAACTGTTCCAGGACCGCCTCCGGCACGAAGCCGTTCTTGATCTCGATGACCAGACGCAGTCCGTGCTCACGGTCGGTGAGGTCCTTGACGTCGGCGATCCCCTGGATCTTCTTGGAGCCGACCAGGTCCTTGATCTTGGCGATCACCTTCTCCGGGCCGACCGTGAACGGCAGCTCGGTGACGACCAGACCCTTGCGGCGGGCCGTGACGGTCTCCACGGACACCGTGGCACGGATTCTGAACGTGCCGCGCCCGGTCTCGTAGGCGTCGCGGATCCCGGACAGGCCGACGATCCGGCCGCCGGTGGGCAGGTCGGGGCCCGGGACGTGCTTCATCAGGGCGTCCAGGTCCGCGTTCGGATGCCGGATCAGGTGGCGGGCGGCCGCGATCACCTCGCCGAGGTTGTGCGGTGGCATGTTCGTGGCCATGCCGACGGCGATGCCCGAGGCGCCGTTCACCAGCAGGTTGGGGAACGCGGCGGGCAGGGCCACCGGCTCCTGCTCCTGGCCGTCGTAGTTGGGGGCGAAGTCGACCGTGTCCTCGTCGATGGACTCGGTCATCAGGCTCGTCGCCTCGGCCATGCGGCACTCGGTGTACCGCATCGCGGCGGGCGGGTCGTCGTTGCCCAGCGAGCCGAAGTTGCCGTGGCCGTCGACGAGCGGGACACGCATAGAGAACGGCTGCGCCAGGCGCACCAGGGCATCGTAGATCGACGCGTCGCCGTGCGGGTGGAGCTTGCCCATGACCTCGCCGACGACGCGGGCGCACTTCACGTACCCGCGGTCGGGGCGCACTCCCATCTCGTTCATCTGGTAGACGATGCGGCGGTGCACCGGTTTGAGTCCGTCCCGGGCGTCCGGCAGGGCGCGGGAGTAGATGACCGAGTACGCGTACTCGAGGAAGGAGCCCTGCATCTCGTCGACGACGTCGATGTCGAGGATCTTCTCCTCGTACGGTTCGTCGGGCGGCGGGGTCTTCGTGCTGCGGCGGGCCATCGCTGCCGGCTCCTCCTGAATTCTGATCGCTCGCCTACGGGGCGCCTCTGCCGGTCTCGGCGGGGCGGCCGCGTCCGGCCCTCTCGGGCCGTGCACGCCCGCCCCGTCGACACCGACGCGCCACTTCGGCTCACTCTTGCTGAAGCGTGTGACGGGATCTGACGCGGACCATTGTGGCGCGCCGCACTGACAACCCGGACAAGACCCCGCCCCACCCCGTCGGCGGGCCCCCTCGGACGCCTACCCGCGACGGCCGGCGAAGGGAACCGTGACGGTCGCGACGCGGCCGCCCCCCGGAGCCCGGGCGGGCCCCGCAGCGCCGCGCCGGCCTGCGCCGAGCCGGCCGCGGCCCTCGCCGCACCCGCTCCCACGACGCCGCCGGAGGCCCCGTCCGGACGCCGTGTCGACCAGGTATTCGCCTTCTTCCGTTCTCGCTCTCGGCGTACGGGATCCGGGAACTTCGCCAGGGGTCCGTGCACTTGCATACAGTGGCAGGACCGGCAGGACAAGGGCGGTTCGCGGACCGCCACCGCGATCGAAGGGACGCACATGCCCATGGGTCACACGGCCACAGCCGAGGCAGGCTCCGGGGGCCTGACAGCGACCGAGCACCGCCTGGCCAACGGTCTGCGCGTGGTGCTCTCCGAGGACCACCTGACCCCCGTCGCGGCGGTGTGCCTCTGGTACGACGTCGGCTCCCGCCACGAGGTCAAGGGACGCACCGGACTGGCTCACCTCTTCGAGCACCTGATGTTCCAGGGCTCCGCCCAGGTGAAGGGGAACGGCCACTTCGAACTGGTGCAGGGTGCCGGCGGCTCGCTCAACGGCACCACCAGCTTCGAGCGCACCAACTACTTCGAGACCATGCCCACCCACCAGCTGGAGCTCGCCCTCTGGCTGGAGGCCGACCGCATGGGCTCCCTGCTCGCCGCCCTGGACGACGAGTCGATGGAGAACCAGCGGGACGTCGTCAAGAACGAACGCCGCCAGCGCTACGACAACGTGCCCTACGGCACCGCCTTCGAGAGGCTGACCGCGCTCACCTACCCGGAGGGCCACCCGTACCACCACACGCCCATCGGCTCCATGGCCGACCTGGACGCGGCCACCCTAGAGGACGCCCGCGCGTTCTTCCGTACGTACTACGCCCCCAACAACGCCGTGCTCTCGGTCGTCGGCGACATCGACCCGCAGCAGACGCTGGCCTGGATCGAGAAGTACTTCGGTTCCATCCCGTCCCACGACGGCAAGCCCGAGCCCCGCGACGGCTCGCTGCCCGAGATCATCGGCGAGCAGCTGCGCGAGGTGGTCGAGGAGGAGGTCCCGGCGCGTGCCCTGATGGCCGCCTACCGGCTCCCGCACGACGGCACGCGCGCGAGCGACGCGGCCGATCTCGCGCTGACCATCCTGGGCGGCGGCGAGTCCTCCCGCCTCTACAACCGCCTGGTGCGCCGCGACCGCACCGCCGTCGCGGCCGGGTTCGGGCTGCTGCGGCTGGCCGGGGCGCCCTCCCTGGGCTGGCTGGACGTGAAGACCTCCGGTGACGTCGAGGTCCCGGTCATCGAGGCCGCCATCGACGAGGAACTCGCCCGGTTCGCCGAGGAGGGTCCCACGGCCGAGGAGATGGAGCGTGCCCAGGCCCAGCTGGAGCGCGAGTGGCTGGACCGGCTCGGCACGGTCGCGGGCCGCGCGGACGAGCTGTGCCGGTACGCGGTCCTCTTCGGTGACCCGCAGCTCGCCCTGACCGCCGTCAAGCGCGTCCTGGAGGTGACACCCGAGGAGGTCCAGGAGGTCGCCAAGGCACGCCTGCGCCCCGACAACCGCGCGGTGCTCGTCTACGAGCCGACCACCGCCGACACGCCCGAAGCCGGCGACACCCAGGACGCGGACGCCGCGGCCACCGACGACACCGAGGAGGCGGCGAAGTGACCGAGCTCGCCACCATGGACTTCCACCCCCAGCCCAAGGCGGGCGAGGCCAAGCCGTGGGCGTTCCCGGCGCCCGAGCGCGACACGCTCGACAACGGCATGACCGTCCTGCGCTGTCACCGCCCCGGCCAGCAGGTCGTCGCCGTCGAGGTGCTGCTGGACGCCCCCCTGGACGCCGAGCCGGCCGGCCTGGACGGCGTCGCCACGATCATGGCGCGGGCCTTCTCCGAGGGCACCGACAAGCACTCCGCGGAGGAGTTCGCCGCCGAACTGGAGCGCGCCGGCGCCACCCTCGACACGCACGCCGACCACCCCGGCGTACGACTGAGCCTGGAGGTCCCCGCCTCCCGTCTGGCCAAGGGCCTCGGCCTGCTGGCCGACGCCCTCAGGGCGCCGGCGTTCGCCGACTCCGAGGTCGAGCGGCTGGTGCGCAACCGGCTCGACGAGATCCCGCACGAGCTGGCCAACCCCTCCCGTCGCGCCGCCATGGAGCTCTCCAAGGAGCTGTTCCCGGCCACCGCGCGCATGTCGCGCCCGCGCCAGGGCACCGAGGAGACCGTCCGCGGCATCGACGCGGCGGCCGTGCGCGCCTTCTACGACCGGCACGTCCGCCCCTCCACGGCCACCGCCGTGGTCGTCGGCGACCTCACCGGCATCGACCTCGACGAGCTGCTCGGCCAGACCCTGGGCGCCTGGACCGGCTCGCCGGCCAAGCCGCGGCCCGTGCCGGCGGTGCACGCCGACGACACCGGCCGGGTGGTCATCGTGGACCGTCCCGGAGCGGTCCAGACGCAGCTGCTCATCGGTCGCATCGGACCCGACCGGCACGACCGTGTGTGGCCGTCCCAGGTGCTCGGCACCTACTGCCTCGGCGGGACCCTCACCTCCCGTCTGGACCGCGTCCTGCGCGAGGAGAAGGGCTACACCTACGGTGTGCGGTCCTTCGGTCAGGTGCTGCGCTCGGCGCCCGACGGCTCGGGCGCCGCGATGCTCGCGATCAGCGGCTCGGTCGACACGCCGAACACCGCTCCGGCCCTGGACGACCTCTTCACGGTGCTGCGCAAGCTCGCCGCCGAGGGCCTCACGGACGCCGAGCGGGACGTCGCCGTGCAGAACCTCGTCGGTGTGGCGCCGCTCAAGTACGAGACGGCCGCCGCCGTGGCGAGCACGCTGGCCGACCAGGTCGAGCAGCACCTGCCCGACGACTACCAGGCGACGCTCTATCAGCAGCTCGTCGCCACCGGCACGGTGGAGGCCACCGCGGCGGTCGTCCGCGCCTTCCCGGTGGACCGGCTGGTGACGATCCTGGTCGGTGACGCGGCGCAGATCAAGGAGCCCGTGGAGGCTCTGGGCATCGGGCAGGTGAGCGTCGTCACGGCCGAGTAGCGATCCGCGGCGACTCCGTCCGGCACGGGCGCGAGGCACGCGCGCGTGGGGCCCTGGTGACCGAAGCGTCACCGGGGCCCTGCGATGTCCGAATTGGGGTAGAGGTTGCCTGTCTGCCCTGTGGCATGCGCTACAAAAGTCCGAATCGGTTTGGGAAGTGACCAAGCTCCCCTCTAGCGTCGGTCCGGCTGTTCGTCGGGCAGTGCGCCGCACCCGCGGCACCGGACAGCCATCGCCGAGTCCCCGTACGGCGCGAGCCAGGGGAGCCGGGGACCCACCCAGTCCCTGGGGTGAATCGGACACCCGCGCGCAGCGAGGGGTCCGTAGGAGACCTTCCTGCTCCGAACCCGTCAGCTAACCCGGTAGGCGAGAGGGAAGGAAAGGACCAGCGTCTGCATGGCGTTCACGCGCGCCACCGGGAAGCATCGCCGCCCCAGCCGCATGCACCGCACCACCGCTTGCGCGGTGGGTGCCGCGGCACTCACCACCACCGGAGTCCTCGGCACTCTCGCCGCCACACCGGCCCTGGCCGCCGAGGGTCCCGCCCCCGAGGAGACCGGCCTGACCCCGGTCGTCACCATCGGTGACAGCGTCGCGGCGAAGATCGATGCCCAGGCCACCGCCCAGCGGAAGGCCGCCGAGCACAAGAAGGCCGAGGAGGCCGCGCGCAAGAAGGCCGAGGCCGCGCGCAAGAAGGCGGCCGAGCTGGCGAAGAAGGAGCGCGAGGCCAAGGAGCGCGCCGCCCGCGAGGCCGAGCGCAGGCGCCTCAACGCCTTCGTGTCGCCGATCGCCGGCTCGTACGTCTCCACCGGTTACAGGACCGGCGGCTCCCTGTGGTCGTCCGGTTCCCACACCGGCGTCGACTTCCATGCCGCGAGCGGCACCTCCGTGCACGCCGTCGGCCGCGGGACCGTCGTCCAGGCCGGCTGGGGCGGGGCCTACGGCAACCAGGTCGTGATCAGGATGGCCGACGGCCTGTACACCCAGTACGGCCATCTGTCCTCCATCGGCGTCTCGGTGGGCCAGCAGGTCGTCCCGGGCCAGCAGATAGGCCTGTCCGGCGCGACCGGCAACGTCACCGGACCGCATCTCCACTTCGAGGCACGCACCACTCCGGAGTACGGCTCCGACATCAACCCGATTCTCTACCTCCGCCGGCACGGTGTGAACGTCTGAGCGACCCACGTGGTCCTGTCCGAAAGCCCCGGCCGGTGAGGCCGGGGCTTTCGGCGTTCCAGGTGGATCGCTGTCCAAAAAATGTGGCTGGATTCCGGCCTGCCGTCGGAAATTGCCGTTCACTGGAATACAGTCGCAACGGGCGTCCGGTGCGGCGCACAGACGGGGATTCCGGCGGGATTCAGGCGGAGGTCGGTCATGCGTATTCCGGCGCACTCGGTGTGCACGGCGATCCGGGACGACATCGTCGCCGGAGTCCATGAGCGCGGCAGCCGGCTCACCGAGGAGGTCCTCGCCCGCCGCTACGGCGTCTCGCGGGTCCCCGTGCGCGAAGCCCTGCGCACCTTGGAGGCCGAGGGCTTCGTGGTGACCCGGCGGCACGCCGGGGCGTGCGTGGCGGAGCCGACCGAGCAGGAGGCGGCCGACCTGCTGGAGATGCGGCTCCTGCTGGAACCGCTGGCCGCGTTCCGGGCCGCCCAGCGGCGCACGGAGGCCCACCTGAAGGTGCTGCGGGGGCTGGTCAGGCTGGGGCAGGAGCGGGCGGGGAGCGGCGGCGGCGAGGAACTGCGGTCCCTGGGGAGCTGGTTCCACGAGACGCTCACCCAGGCCTGCGGCAGCCCGGCGCTCACCACCATGCTGACCCAGTTGCGGCACAAGATCGCCTGGATGTACTCGGTGCCGGTCCCGGCCGACCCCGTGAAGTCCTGGGCCGAGCACGGCGCCATCGCCGACGCGGTGGCGCGCGGCGACGGCGAGCGCGCGCGGGCACTGACCGCCGTGCACGCCGAGCGCGCGAGCGCCGCCCATCGCGTGAGGACTTCGCAACGTCCCGTAAACACGTCGGGTGCACGGAATTAACGCGGCGGCCGTATACAAGAAGGGCTGTTCAGCAGGGGGTATTTTTCCTTGCCCTTTTCCGTGAGTGGCATTCCGGTCTGCCGGAATTTCGCTCGGTGTGTTGCGGGATCGGTCTTTCGAGATGAGTGGGAAAGGGCGAAACCGCGCCACCCCGGACCGGGTGATGCGGTTTCAGCGTCCCGGACGGGACGTCAGCGCTCGATCGGGCCGTCAGACCGTCTCGGGAAGCTCCTCGAGTCCCTCGGAGACCAGCTTGGCCAGCCGGTCCAGGGCGGCGTCCGCGCCCTCGGCGTCGGAGGCCAGGACGACCTCCTCGCCGCCCTGGGCGCCGAGGCCGAGGACGGCCAGCATGGAGGCCGCGTTGACGGGGGTGCCGTCGGCCTTGGCGATCGTCACGGGGACACCTGCGGCCGTGGCGGCCCGGACGAAGATGGAAGCGGGGCGGGCGTGGAGGCCCTCGGCCCAGCCGACGTTGACGCGGCGTTCAGCCATGTGATGCTGCCCTTCGGGATATCAGGGTTGTCTAGACCAGTTTCCCACACGTGAGGCGTGCCCGGAGCGGCACGGTGTCCCGTCCCCGCACGCGTCGGACCGCGGCCTCGATCCGACCCGTTTCCTCGCGCGGTTCCTCCACAGACTGCCTCGCGCCGTTGTCGGACGCTAGCCGTACTCTGGGCCCCATGCAGACCTCGTCGGACCGGCATGAGTATCCCGCCCACTGGGAGGCCGACGTGGTGCTGCGCGACGGCGGCACAGCCCGGATCCGCCCCATCACCGCCCAGGACGCCGACCGCCTGGTCAGCTTCTACGAGCAGGTCTCGGACGAGTCCAAGTACTACCGCTTCTTCGCGCCCTACCCGCGTCTGTCCGCGAAGGACGTCCACCGCTTCACGCACCACGACTTCGTGGACCGGGTGGGGCTGGCGGCCACGGTCGGCGGCGAGTTCATCGCCACCGTGCGGTACGACCGCGTCGGCGCCGGTGGCGCGCCCGCCCCCGCGCCGGCCGACGAGGCGGAGGTCGCGTTCCTGGTGCAGGACGCCCACCAGGGACGAGGAGTCGCCTCGGCGCTCCTGGAACACATCGCGGCTGTCGCCCGCGAGCGCGGCATCCGCCGCTTCACCGCCGAGGTGCTGCCCGCCAACACCAAGATGATCAAAGTGTTCACCGACGCCGGGTACACCCAGAAGCGCAGCTTCGAGGACGGCGTCGTGCACCTGGAGTTCGACATCGAGCCCACGGACCGCTCCCTGGCCGTGCAGCGCGCGCGGGAGCAGCGCGCCGAGGGGCGGTCGGTACGCCGCCTGCTGGTGCCCGGCTCGGTCGCCGTCATCGGGGTGGGCCGCACCCGCGGGGGCGTGGGCCGCAGCCTCCTGGACCACATCCGCGAGGCGGGGTTCACCGGCCGGCTGCACGCCGTGAACCGCGCCTTCGGCGAGGACCGGCAGGAGATCGACGGGGTGCCCGCCCACCGGTCGGTGCGCGAGATCGGAGGACCCGTGGACCTCGCGGTCGTGGCCGTACCGGCCGAGCAGGTCCCCGAGGTCCTCACCGAGTGCGGCGAGCACGGTGTGCAGGGGCTCGTCGTGCTCTCCGCCGGATACGCGGAGAGCGGCCCCGAGGGGCGGGAGCGCCAGCGCGCACTCGTCCGGCACGCGCGCGCGTACGGCATGCGGATCATCGGGCCCAACGCCTTCGGGGTCATCAACACCTCGCCGGACGTCCGGCTGAACGCCTCCCTCGCCCCCGAGATGCCGCGTCCCGGCCGCATCGGGATGTTCGCGCAGTCCGGAGCGATCGGCATCGCGCTGCTGTCCCGGCTGCACCGGCGCGGCGGCGGCGTGACCGGCGTCACAGGAGTGTCGACCTTCGTCTCGTCCGGCAACCGGGCGGACGTCTCCGGCAACGACGTCCTGCAGTTCTGGTACGACGACCCCCACACCGACGTCGCCCTCATGTACCTGGAGTCCATCGGCAACCCGCGCAAGTTCACCCGGCTCGCCCGGCGCACGGCGGCGGTGAAACCGCTGGTCGTGGTGCAGGGCCCCGGTTCGGCCCCGCAGGGGCACACCGTCCGGGCGACGCGGCTGCCGCACGCGACGGTCTCGGCCCTGCTGCGGCAGGCGGGCGTGATTCGCGTGGACACCATCACGGAGCTGGTGGACACGGGGCTGCTGCTCGCCCGGCAGCCGCTGCCCCCCGGCCCGAGGGTGGCGATCCTGGGCAACTCCGAGTCGCTGGGCGTACTGACGTACGACCGCTGCCTCGCCGAGGGGCTGCGCCCGCAGCCGCCGCAGGACCTGACGACGGCGGCGTCCGCGGAGGACTTCCGGTCGGCGCTGTCGCGGGCGCTGGCCGACGAGACGACCGACGCGGTGGTCGTGACGGCGATACCGGCGGTGGGGGAGGGCGCCCCCGAGGACGCGGCCCTCGCCGAGGCCCTCCGCTCCGCCGCGGAGGCGACACCCGGCAAGCCGGTCCTGGTCGTCCACGTCGAGCTCGGCGGCCTCGCGGAAGCCCTGTCGGCGGCAGCCAGCACGGGCCCGCAGGCCGGCGCGCCCGGTACGGCCCCCCAGCCCGGCACGAGTGTGCGGCCCGGTCCGACCCCGAGGCCCGGCACGGACATACCGACAGACGCAGCCCCCCGCCCCGGCGCGGCAGCGCAGCCCGGGAGCGCACCCCGGCCGGGCGAGGAGGCGCTGCCCGACACCGTGTACCGGCCCGACCCGAATCGCGCGTTCCGGGCCCAAGCGTGGTTCGGTTCGGCTCCCCTGGACCACCTGGACCCCGAGACCTGCACGGGACCGAAGGCAGGCACCCACCCGCAGCCCGGCCCGGGCACCCGGAGAACGCCTTCGGCGGCACCCGGAACCACTCCCGCCACCGCACCGGGGGCACCGCCCTCCGACGGCCCCTCCGCCGCCGTTCCCACGACGGAACCCGCCCCCGCGTACAGCGCAGCGCGCTCCCTCCTCATCCCCGCCTACCCCGCCGCCGAGCGCGCCGTCCGGGCCCTCGCCGAGGCCGTCCGATACGGCCAGTGGCGCCGGGAGGCCGCCGACCCGGGCAAGGTGCCGGAGTACGACGACATCGACGAGAAGGGCGCCGCAGCGCTCGTCCACGGACTGCTCGCGCGCGGGCAGGGCCTCGCCCTCGGCACCGAGGAGACCTGCGAGCTGCTCGGCCGCTACGGCATCCACGTCCGCCGGGCCGTCCCCGCGCCCACCGCCGACACCGCCGCCGAGGCCGCCCGCTCCCTCGGCTACCCCGTCGCCCTGAAGGCCACCGCCCCGCACCTGCGCCACCGTGCAGACCTCGGCGGCGTCCGGCTGGACCTGGCCGACGAGGAGCAACTGCACCGGGCGTACTCGGAGTTGACCGAACTGTTCGGGAAGCCGGAGGAGCTGCGTCCGGTCGTGCAGACGATGGCGCCCCGGGGCGTCGACACCGTCGTACGGGCGGTCATCGACCCGGCGGCCGGCGCGGTGCTCTCCTTCGGGCTCGCCGGAGCCGCCTCCCAGCTGCTCGACGACATGGCGCACCGGCTGGTCCCGGTCACCGACCGCGAGGCCACCTCCATGATCCGGTCCATCCGGACGGCCCCTCTGCTGTTCGGCTGGCGCGGCTCCGCGCCGGTCGACACACCGGCCCTGGAAGAGCTGCTGCTGCGCGTGTCGCGGCTGGTCGACGATCATCCGGAGGTCGTGGCGGTCACCCTGGAGCCGGTCGTCGTCGCCCCGCGCGGGGTGAGCGTGCTCGGCGCGAGCGTCCGCCTGGCGCCGCCGCCCGCCCGCGACGACCTCGGCCCGCGCACGCTCCCGGCGTACTGAGCGGGATTCCGGTTCGCGGTACGGAGCGGTTCGGCGGCACCGAGCGGTGCCTCGCAGTCAGTGGGCCCCCGTAGGATGGACGGCATGGCCAAGACCAGTACGACGACCCAGGGGCTGCGGGCGGCGATCGAGCGCAGCGGTTACTACCCGGCTCTCGTGGCCGAGGCGGTGGAGGCCGCCGTGGGCGGCGAGCCCATCCGGTCGTACCTGGTCCACCAGGAGACCACCTTCGACCAGAACGAGGTGCGCCGACATGTGACGGTGCTGGTCCTCACCGACAACCGCTTCATCGTCAGCCACACCGACGAACAGGCCGCCGACAGCACCTCCCCGACGCCGTACGCCACGACGTCCACGGAGTCGGTCAAGATCGGCCGGATCTCGTCGGTCGTGGTCAGCCGGGTGGTGGCCAACCCCGAGCAGTACACGCCCGGCACCCTGCCCCGCGAGGTGGTGCTCACCATCGGCTGGGGCGCGGTATCCCGCATCGACCTGGAACCCGCCGCCTGCGGCGACCCCAACTGCGAGGCGGACCACGGCTACACGGGCAACTCGACGGCGGACGACCTGAGCCTGCGGGTGAGCGAGGCAGGGGACGGCCCCGAGACGGTGCGCCAGGCCCTGGCCTTCGCCCAGGCCATCTCCGAGGCCACCGCGGACCTGAGCCGCTGATGACCCAGTCCACCGCCTGGGACCACCCCGAACCTCTGGCCGTCGAGTCCGCACCCGTCCCCGAGTACGGCGCCGGTTCCCTCGCCGACCTGCTGCCCACGCTGGCCGCGGGCATGGGCGTGCCGGACATGACGGCCGCCATCACCGAGCTGACCCCCGTCGACCGTGCCTGCGTCTTCCTGGTCGACGGCCTGGGCTGGCAGCAGCTGCGGGCACACCCCGAGGACGCGCCGTTCCTCACCTCGCTGCTGGGCAGCTCACGCGGTGGCACCGGACGCCCGATCACCGCCGGTTACCCCGCCACCACCGCCACCTCCCTCGCCTCCGTGGGCACCGGCCTGCCCCCGGGCGCCCACGGCCTGCCCGGCTACACGGTGCGCAACCCCGCCACCGGCGAGCTGATGAACCAGCTCCGCTGGCAGCCGTACAGTGATCCGCGCTCCTGGCAGCCCTACCCCACGGTCTTCCAGCTGGCCCACCAGGCGGGTGTGCACGCCGCACAGGTGTCCTCCCCGACCTTCGAGAACACCCCGCTGACCAGGGTCGCGCTCAGCGGCGGAACGTTCCTGGGACGGCTGACCGGCGAGGACCGCATGGATCTCGCGGCCGAGCAGCTCGCGGCCGGCGACCGCGCGCTCGTCTACACGTACTACTCCGAGCTGGACGGTGCCGGCCACCGTTACGGCGTCGACTCCGACACCTGGCGCGGCCAGCTCATGGCCGTCGACCGGCTGGCCCAGCGACTGGCCGAGCAACTGCCCCCGCGCAGCGCGCTGTACGTCACCGCCGACCACGGCATGCTCGACATCCCGTTCGACGAGCAGCACCGCATCGACTTCGACGAGGACTGGGAGCTGCGCGCCGGTGTCGCCCTCCTCGGCGGCGAGGGGCGTGCCCGGCACGTGTACGCCGTGCCGGGTGCCGAGGGCGACGTGCTGTCCTGCTGGCGCGAGGTGCTGGGCGAGCAGTTCTGGGTGGCCTCCCGCGACGAGGCGGTGGCGGCGGGCTGGTTCGGACCGCGCATCGACGACCGCGTGTACGCGCGGATCGGCGACGTGGTCGCCGCGGCCCGTGACGACGTGCTGCTCATCGCCTCGGAGCGGGAACCGAAAGAGTCCTCGATGGCCGGCAACCACGGTTCGATGACCCCTGTCGAACAACTGGTCCCCCTGCTCGAAGTCCGTCCCTGAACCCGCCCCACGTCTCTCCTCCCGCACCGCAGTATCCGCCGACCTCACCGAAAGGTGCCCGACCTCCCATGCCCGAGCTGGTGTTCTTCTCCGGAACGATGGACTGCGGGAAGTCGACACTGGCTCTCCAGATCGAGCACAACCGTTCGGCGCGTGGTTTGCAGGGCCTGATCTTCACGCGGGACGACCGCGCGGGCGAGGGCAAGCTGTCCTCACGC
The DNA here is from genome assembly GCF_053589015.1 of Streptomyces sp. NPDC003393. Classification (NCBI taxonomy): domain Bacteria; kingdom Bacillati; phylum Actinomycetota; class Actinomycetes; order Kitasatosporales; family Streptomycetaceae; genus Streptomyces; species Streptomyces sp. NPDC003393. Next base: position 125,683 of record NZ_JBSFRB010000018.1, read on the forward strand.
CTGGGTCTGGTGACGGAGGCCGTGGAGGCAAAGCCGGAGATGGATCTGTACGTCTACGTCGTGGACGCGCTCTCCCACGGCGGCAAGGTCGACTACGTGATCGCCGACGAGGCGCAGTTCCTCGCCGTGGAGCAGATAGACCAGCTGGCACGCGTCGTGGACGACCTGGAACTGGACGTCTTCGCGTTCGGCATCACCACCGACTTCCGCACGAAGCTCTTCCCCGGCTCGCAGCGCCTGATCGAGCTGGCGGACCGGATCGAGACGCTCCAGGTGGAGGCGATGTGCTGGTGCGGCGCGCGTGCCACGCACAACGCCCGTACCGTGGGCGGCCGCATGGTGGTGGAGGGCGAGCAGGTCGTCGTCGGAGACGTCAACAGGCAGGCCGCGGAGGTCGGCTACGAGGTGCTGTGCCGCCGCCACCACCGCAGGCGGATGACGAGCGCGGCCGCACGGGCGGCGGCTCTCTCGCCGGACGTTCTGCCCGTGTCACCCTCTTGAGGGACGCGTCCGGTCAAGGCGAGTGACGGAACTGCCCCACACGGGTGACGGGTCCGGTCACTGTGTGTCCGAGACCAGCGCGAAGCGGGCGCCCTCGGGGTCCGCGACCATGGCCACCCGGCCGTGAGCGGTGTCCCTGGCGGGGGCGAGGACCTGTCCGCCGAGCCCGGCCAGGCGTTCGGCCGCGGCGTCGGCGTCGGCGACCGCGAAGTACGTCACCCAGTGCGGGCCGCGGTCACGGGGCAGGGCTTGGCCCAGGCCGTGGATCCCGGCGACCGGACGGCCGTCGAGGCACAGCGTCGCACGGTCGGAGCCGGGCCCGGACTCTGGCCCCGACCCGGACCCGGGTCCGGAGTCCGTCGCGCCGGCGGACGTCGACGACCGCCGGACCTCGTGGCCGAAGACCGTCTCGTAGAACTTGGCGACGGTGGCGGTCTCAAAGGTGCGCAGCTCGTTCCAGATGGGCGTCCCGGGCGCGCCGTCGAGGTCGGCGCCGAGGTGCGTCGCGGCCTGCCACACGCCGAAGACGGCGCCCGCGGGATCGGAACCGATCGCCAGGCGTCCGGCGTCGCCCGCGTCCAGCGGCCCGACTCCGATCGTGCCGCCGCACGACCGTACCGTTTCAGCCGTCAGGTCCACGTCGTCCGAGGCGAGATACGGTGTCCAGGTGATGGGCAGATAGCGGTCCGGCGGCAACCGGCCGATGCCCGCCACCTCCCGGCCGTCCAGCAGCGCCCGTACATAGGGGCCCAGTTGGTGGGGGCCCGGCCGGAACTCCCAGCCGAAGAGCTCCCCGTAGAAGGTCCGGGTCGCGGCCATGCCGTGGACCATCAGGCTCACCCAGCAGGGCGTACCGGGCGTGTACCGCGTGTGTGCCCGGCGGCTGTCGCCCGCCGACTCCGGTGCCTCGGTCATCGTCACTCTCTTCTCGGCCTCGCGATGGCCGCGTCGATTCCGCTCCCGGACCCGAGCCGATGCTCGCGCCGCCCCACAGCGGTTCCCGGCCCGGAGCATGCCCGGTCCGCGGTGTCCCGCCCGTTTCGGTGCGCTTTCCGACAGGTGCCGATCGGCTGTACAGCATGTGGCCGATCCCATACGGGTCGTGACCGGACCTGTCCGGGCGAGCACATTAGTCGGACCTGGACGCGGCGGCCACCCCGTGCGCGAGGATGGTGGTCATGAACGCCATCATCTTTGCATCCGACCTGGCGAGCGCCCTGGCTGGGCCGAACCCGCCGGTGCTCCTGGACGTCCGCTGGCAGCTCAGCGTGGCCAAGGCGGGCGGTGAGCCGCCCTTCGACGGGCGCGCCGCCTACGAGTCCGGGCACATCCCCGGAGCCGTCTATGTCGACCTGGACCGCGAACTGGCCTCCGCCCCGGGCCCGAACGGCCGTCATCCGCTGCCCGATGTCCAGGAGTTCGGCGCCGCGATGCGCCGCGCGGGGGTCGGCGCCGGCCGTCCCGTCGTCGTGTACGACGGCGGTCAGAGCTGGGCGGCGGCCCGTGCGTGGTGGCTGCTGCGCTGGACGGGGCACCCCGATGTCCGGGTCCTGGACGGAGGGTTGGTCGCCTGGGAGGGGTCGCTGGAGACCGCCGTGCCCGAGCCTGCCGAGGGGGACTTCGCACCGACGCCGGGTGCCGTGGCGCTGCTCGACGCCGACGGGGCCGCGACGCTGGCCCGGGCCGGGGTGCTCTTCGACGCGCGCGCGGGGGAGCGGTACCGCGGGGAGGTGGAGCCGATCGACCCGGTGGGCGGCCACATTCCGGGAGCGGTCTCGGCGCCGACGACCGAGAACGTCGGTCCGGACGGGCGCTTCCTGCCCGCGGCGGAACTCCAGGCGCGGTTCGAGACGCTGGGCGCGACCGACGGCAAGGACGTGGGCGTCTACTGCGGTTCGGGCGTCTCCGCCGCCCACGAGGCACTGGCACTGGCCGTGGCGGGGATTCCGGCGGCTCTGTACGTCGGTTCGTGGTCGGAGTGGTCCGCCGACCCGTCCCGCCCGGTGGCGGTCGGCCCGGACCCGGAGTAGCGACCGGACGATCCGACGATCCGAGGACCCGACGAACGAACGACCTGTCCGTCCGGACGGCTGGACGTTCGGAGAGCAGGAGCTTCGGACAGCCGGACGTCCGAACGGTCCGCGGGCGCCCGGCGGGCGGTCCCCCGAAGCGGGCAGCCGACCGGCGTGCGGCGAGCTGGGGCCGACAGAAGGAGGGCCGGCCGCCCAGGGGCGGCCCTCCTCGCGCCGTACGGAGCCTTCTGCCCTGCTCCTACTCCTGCTTCTTGCGGCGGGTGCCGAACACGATTTCGTCCCAGCTCGGGACGGCGGCGCGACGGCCGGGCCGGACGCCGTCCGCCTCGGCCTGGCGGTCGGTGGCGCCGATGAGCCGGTCGCGGTGGCTGCCGACGGAGCGCGGCATGAGCACGTCCGCGTAGGCGGATCCGGCTCCGGCGGAGGCCGCGGGGGCGGGGGGTTCCTCCACCGCCGTCTCCTGGTCGGGTTCCGCCGCGGGCTCCGGCGTGCGCTCCGGCACCACCAGATCCCCGCGGAAGCTCGGCACCGCCTCCAGCAGGCTGGTCAGCGAGTCGCGTTCGCCCGTGCTCTCCTCGGGCGGTTCCGTAGCCTGCGCCGGCAGAGCGAGACGTTCCCGGTCGCGGTCGAAGGAGCGGTCGCGCGGCAGTCGGGCGATGCGCGGCACGAACGGGAAGCTCGGCTCCGGGGCCCCGAGGTCGTCGGACTCGCCGATCAGGGCGCGCGCCTCGTCGTCGACCGCCTGCACCAGGCGCCGCGGCGGGTCGTAGGTCCAGCTCGCCGAGTGCGGTTCGCCCGCGACCCGGTAGACCAGCAGGACCTCCCAGGTGCCGTCGTCGCGGCGCCAGGAGTCCCACTGGACGGTCTCCTTCTCGGCGCCGCGCAGCAACAGCCGCTCCTGGACGGCCTCGCCGAGCAGCGGGCCGGAGTTCTCGCCGGGACGGCGGACCGGGGTCTTGCGGGCCCGCTCCGCCATGAAGGCACGCTCGGCGAGCACGGGACCCTCGAAGCGCCGTACCCGGTCCACGGGGATGCCGGCGAGCTGGGCGACCTCTTCCGCGGTCGCACCGGCTCGTATACGCGCCTGGATGTCACGGGGGCGGAGATGGCTCTCCACCTCGATCTCGATCTGGCCGAGGCGAGGACGGTCGCCGCGTACGGCGGCGCGGAGCCGTTCGTCGATCGGAAGCGTGTACTCCGTGCTGTCCGCAGCCTTCAGCACCAGCCGTGTGCCGTCATTGGAGACGGCCACGACACGCAGTTCGGGCATGGGGACCTCCCGGGTGGTGCCTGCCGACGTCACGTGCGTCGCTGCTTCCGCTAGTCGAGTGTGGCCTGCCCGGGTGCAGCCTGCCACAACCTTGCCGAGTTGCCCGGCGTGTCGGGCGCGGGCCCTGGATCGCCGTTATGGCACGGTTACCTGTTCACAACGCTCAGTGACCAACACCGTCACCCTGTGCAACCAGCCCCCTCCCGGCGGTCCAGCAAGGCCCCGGACGCCCTGGCGGGAGACCGGACCCAGGGTTCGCAACAGTACTCCATTTGGACCACGTGCGTGGATTGGCGCGCCGCCCAACTTCTGGCAACGGGCGGGACTTGATCCTCCCTGACCGTTTTAATCGATCACGAACGTGGCGTACTTCACGGAATCACCAGAAACGGAACCAGCGGTTTCGATCGTACGTCCCGTTGTTGTGCAGTCGACCCAACACGCCCCGAAGGCCCGGCTGTGCGTGGGTGCGTACAGGACGGGCAGGCAAAGCTCGGTTATGCGTGAAAGGTCTGACTCCGCCGCGCCCAAGGGGAGTTGACGTCCGGCACCGTCCACCGGGTCCGGAGCTGGAAGCGGCCCGTGGTCGCGGCCGCCCTCGCCCTCGGGGTCACCGTGGCCGGCGTCACACCGCCCGCGGCCGGGACGGGCAGCACCGCCGGAACCGGTGCCCCGGCCCCGGCGCCCAGCGCGTCCGTTACGACCCCAACACCCTCCGCAAGTAGTCGTTCTGGAACAGACGTTCTGGGTCCAGCCGGTCCCGCAGCGCCATGAACTCGTCGAAGCGCGGATAGACCCCGGCGAAGTACTCCGCGTCCCTGGTGTGGATCTTGCCCCAGTGCGGCCGGCCCTCGTGCGCGGTGAAGATGCGCTCCGCGGCGGTGAAGTAGCGCTGGTAGGGCGTGCCCCGGAACATGTGGACCGCGACGTACGCGCTCTCCCGGCCCGAGGCGGTGGACAGGGTGATGTCGTCGGCGGGTGCCGTGCGCACCTCCACCGGGAAGCTCACCCGCAGATCGGAGCTGTCCACCATCGCCTTCAACTCGCGCAGTGTGTCGGGGAGGGCCGCGCGCGGCACGGCGTACTCCATCTCCACGAACCGCACCCGGCGTGGAGAGGTGAAGACCTTGTAGGGGATGTCGGTGTACGTCCGCGCGGACAGTGCCCGGCTGGACACCCGGGCGATCGCGGGGATGGCGGCGGGCGCCGCGAGGCCCACCCAGTTGGCGACCTGGAAGACGCCGTTGGAGAGGAACTCGTCCTCGAACCAGCCCGACCACCGCCCCACCGGTGCCTCCGGGCCGGCGCTGCGGTTGTTGCGCTTGGTGTTGGTGCTGCCGGTGTGCGGGAACCAGTAGAACTCGAAGTGCTCGTTCTCCGCCCAGAGCTGGTCGAACTCGGCGAGCACCTTCTCCAGGGGCATCGGCTCCTCGCGGGCGGTGAGGAGGAAGAGCGGCTCGACGGCGAAGGTGATCGCCGTGACGATGCCCAGTGCGCCCAGGCCGATCCGCGCGGCCGCGAAGACCTCGGGGTTCTCCTTGTCGGAACAGGCGAGCACCGAGCCGTCCGCCGTGACCAGTTCCAGGCCCTTGATCTGGGCGGCGATCGACGCGGACTCGCGGCCGGTGCCGTGGGTGCCGGTGCCGGTCGCCCCGGACACCGTCTGCTCCATGATGTCGCCCATGTTGGTGAGGGACAGTCCCTCGCGCGCGAGCGCCGTGTTGAGCCTCTTGAGCGGGGTGCCGGCCTCCACCGTGACCGTCATGGCGTCGCGGTCGATGATGCGGATACCGGTCAGGAGCTGAGGGCGGATCAGGACGCCGTCGGTGGCGGCGATGGACGTGAAGGAGTGCCCGGTGCCGACGGCCTTCACCGTCAGGCCGTCCTCGGCGGCCCGCCGGACCGCCGCCGCCACCTCCTCGACCGAGGCGGGTGCGACCTCCCGCGCGGGACGGGCGCCCACGTTGCCGCCCCAGTTACGCCACGTGCCGTTCTTCGCGCTCGCTGTGCTGCCCAACGGAGCCTCCCCGACCCGGAGCCGGCCTGCTGAGCCGGCGGTACCCGAGGAAACCCACCGCGACCGCGACGGCCCCGGACACCGCCGGCACCCCGTACCCGGCCCGCGCGCCGGCCGCGTCGATCACCCAGCCGGCCACCGACGAACCGACCGCGACCCCGACCGCGAGCCCGGTGCTCACCCAGGTCATGCCCTCGGTCAGGTGCGCGCGTGGTACGTGCTCCTCGACGAGGGCCATCGTCGTGATCATGGTGGGAGCTACGGACAGGCCCGCGACGAACAGCGCCACGGCCAGAAACGGCAGGTTTCCGACCAGTAGGAGGGGGATCATACTCACGGCCATCGCACATATGCCCAGCACCCAGCGGCGGGCGGGCGCCCCGGACGGCCGCAGCAGGCCGAAGAGCACGCCGGCCGTGCAGGAGCCCGCCGCGTACACCGCGAGGACGACGCTCGCCGCACCCTTGTGCCCCCGCTCGTCGGCGAACGCCACGGTGACCACGTCGACCGCCCCGAAGATCGACCCGGTGGCCACGAACGTGCCCACCAGCACCTGAAGTCCGCGCGAGCGCAGTGCCGAGCCGCCGTCGTGGTGCTCGCGCGAGTGGGGCTTCGGCTCGGTGGCCCGCTGCGAGGTCAGCCAGAAGACCCCGACGGCCAGGAAACACGCGGCGAGCAGCGGCCCCGCCTCCGGGAACCACGCCGTGGACAGTCCGATGGAGACGATCGGCCCGAGGATGAAGCAGACCTCGTCCACCACCGACTCGAACGAATAGGCGGTGTGCAGCTGCGGGGTTCCGCGGTACAGCGCCGCCCAGCGCGCACGGACCATCGCGCCCAGGGAAGGCACCGAACCGATCCCGGCGGCGCACAGGAACAGCGCCCAGTCCGGCCACCGGCAGTACGCGGCGAGCAGCAGCCCCGCCGCCGCGGTCAGCGCGACCAGCGTGGCCGGCCGCAGCACGCGGCGCTGCCCGTACCGGTCGACCAGCCGCGATATCTGCGGCCCGAGCACGGCGGCGGCCAGCGCGATGGTGGCCGACAGCGCGCCCGCGAGCCCGTAGCGCCCGGTGAGCTGGGAGATCATCGTGACCACGCCGATGCCCATCATCGACAGCGGCATACGGCCGATGAACCCCGCGGCGGAGAAGCCCTTGGAGTCTGGGGCGGCGAACAGGGCGCGGTAGGGGCTGGGCACGGGAGGTCTCCGGGGGCGGTAAGGCGCGTAGATGGCTGATACAGCTTACGGAGTCGGTGGGCCCGTCGCACACACCTGCGAGACGGCCTCGGCGCGCACGCCATGCGGGTCGGGATCCCGGCTGTCGGCACCGGGTGGCAGGATCGAGGCATGCCAGACGCGCTCGATGCCACTCCGTACGACGCCCTGCTCCTGCTCTCGTTCGGCGGCCCGGAGGGGCCGGACGACGTGGTCCCGTTCCTGGAGAACGTGACACGTGGCCGCGGCATCCCGAAGGAACGCCTGAAGGAAGTCGGACAGCACTACTTCCTGTTCGGCGGGGTCAGTCCCATCAACGGCCAGAACCGCGCCCTGCTGGACGCCCTGCGCAAGGACTTCGCCGACCACGGCCTGGACCTGCCGGTCTACTGGGGCAACCGCAACTGGGCGCCGTACCTCACCGACACCCTGCGGGACATGGTCCGTGACGGCCGCCGTCGCATCCTGGTCCTGGCCACCAGCGCCTACGCCTCCTACTCGGGCTGCCGCCAGTACCGCGAGAACCTCGCCGACTCGCTGGCCGCCCTGGAGGCCGAGGGCCTTCAGCTGCCCCGGATCGACAAGCTGCGGCACTACTTCAACCACCCCGGCTTCGTCGAACCCATGATCGACGGTGTGCTGGAATCCCTCGCGGACCTGCCCGAGGACGTCCGCGACGGCGCCCACATCGCCTTCACCACCCACTCGATCCCGACGTCGGCGGCCGACACCTCCGGCCCCGTCGCCGACCACGGCGACGGCGGGGCCTACGTCCGTCAGCACCTGGACGTGGCCCGGCTGATCGCCGACGCGGTCCGCGAGCGCACCGGTGTCGACCACCCCTGGCAGCTCGTCTACCAGTCCCGCTCCGGCGCCCCGCACATCCCGTGGCTGGAACCGGACATCTGCGACCACCTGGAAGACCGCCACGGCGCGGGCGCCTCGGCGGTCGTCATGGCGCCCATCGGCTTCGTCTCCGACCACATGGAGGTTCTCTACGACCTCGACACGGAGGCCAAGGCCAAGGCGGAGGAGCTGGGCCTGCCGGTGCGCCGCTCGGCCACGGTCGGCGCCGACCCGAGGTTCGCCGCCGCGATCCGCGACCTGGTTCTGGAGCGCGCCGCGGTGGAGCGCGGCGGGCAGGTCACGCCGTGCGCCCTGGGCGCCCTCGGGGCGAGCCACGACGTCTGCCCGGTGGGCTGCTGCCCGGCCCGTGCCCCCCGCCCCGCTGCCGCGGGCGCCGACAGTCCGTACGCGTGAGGACCACCGTGACCGACTCCCTGCACACCGAACTGCTCCAGTTCGCCCTCCAGGCCGCCGCCCGCGCGGGTGCGCTGCTGAAGGACGGCAGGCCGGCCGACCTCGCGGTCGCCGCCACCAAGTCCAGTCCGATCGACGTCGTCACCGAGATGGACATCGCCGCCGAGAAACTGATCACCGGCCTGATCTCCGACCGGCGCCCCGACGACGGCTTCCTCGGCGAGGAGGGCGCCTCCACCGAGGGCACCAGCGGCATCCGCTGGGTGATCGACCCGCTCGACGGGACGGTGAACTACCTCTACGGCCTGCCGACCTGGGCCGTTTCCATCGCGGCCGAGCAGGACGGCGAACCCGTCGTCGGAGTCGTGACGGCCCCCATGCGCGGTGAGACGTTCCACGCGGTACGCGGCCGGGGAGCGTGGGCCACCGGGGCCTGGGCCGGGGAGCGCAAGCTGGCCTGCCGTCCCGCTCCGCCCCTGGACCAGGCCCTGATCTCCACCGGCTTCAACTACGTCGCCGAGGTCCGCGTCCACCAGGCGGACGTCGCCCGTCGCCTGATCCCGCTGGTGCGCGACATCCGGCGTGGCGGCTCGGCCGCGATCGACCTGTGCGACGTGGCCACGGGCCGCCTCGACGGCTACTACGAGCGGGGCCTGAACCCCTGGGACTACTCCGCGGGCGACCTGATCGCCCGCGAGGCCGGCGCCCGCACCGGCGGCCGTCCCGGACAGCGTCTGTCCCGCGAGCTGACGGTCGCGGCCGGCCCGGGGGTCTTCGAGCCCCTCCAGACCCTCCTGGAGGACTTCGGCGCCTGGCACGACGGCGTCTGAGGGCTCGTCCCGGGGCACCCGGGCCCTTCGGTCCGCCTGCCGTGCGAGCGAACGGGGCCCCCGGCGCCGAGCGCCGGGGGCCCCGTTCGTGCGCGGTCGCTCGACCACACGCGGATCAGACGCCGGACACGCCGACCTCCACACCGTGTTCGGCGGCGAGGCGGCGCAGGTCGTCCAGTTCGCCCAGCTCCACCTCGACGAGGAAGTCGTCGCCCTCGTCACGAGCCCGCGTCAGGTCGGACTCGGTCGCCTTTATGCGCTGCAGAAGTCCTGCCGTGAATGCGTCCATGCTGCGCCCCCTCGTCCTGGGTCGTGGGTCGGTGGCACGGGGGTGTGCCGTTCGGAAGGGGCGATCACGTCTCCAGTAGGTGCCCAGCGCTGCCCTGCTGGGCGGCGACGGTGCCGGACACCCACGCCCACTCTGCGGATCGATCGCGGGGTACCGCATGGTCGTGCGGCACATGCAGAGCGTGATCGCGGGGTGTAAAGCGGTCCTCCCCCGGCTCCCTCCCGCGGAAACCTGAACCGCGGAAGAAAATTCGGTATTCCCATCCCCTTCGTCCCTCCCGGGCCCGGCCCTCGGCCCCGCACGGTCCCGTCCGCGGACCGTCGTCTCCCCGGCTTACAGCCGACTTACGGCCGAAAAGGGCAGGATGGAGACACACCCATGAAGACCCCTGCCCGCGTGCGCCCGAGCGGCGTCACGCGGGTGGACACAGGAAGGACAAGCGACGTGCGCGTACTCGTCGTCGAGGACGAGCAGCTGCTCGCCGATGCGGTGGCCACCGGACTGCGCCGGGAGGCCATGGCCGTCGACGTCGTGTACGACGGTGCGGCCGCCCTGGAGCGCATCGGCGTCAACGACTACGACGTGGTCGTCCTCGACCGCGACCTCCCGCTGGTGCACGGCGACGACGTCTGCCGCAAGATCGTCGAGCTCGGCATGCCCACGCGCGTGCTGATGCTCACCGCGTCGGGCGACGTCAGCGACCGTGTGGAGGGCCTGGAGATCGGCGCCGACGACTACCTGCCCAAGCCGTTCGCGTTCAGCGAGCTCACGGCACGCGTGCGTGCCCTCGGCCGGCGCACCAGTGTGCCCCTGCCGCCCGTTCTGGAGCGTGCCGGCATCAAGCTGGACCCCAACCGCCGCGAGGTCTTCCGCGACGGCAGGGAGGTCCAGCTGGCGCCGAAGGAGTTCGCCGTCCTGGAGGTCCTCATGCGCAGCGAGGGCGCGGTCGTCTCGGCCGAGCAGCTGCTGGAGAAGGCCTGGGACGAGAACACGGACCCGTTCACCAACGTCGTGCGGGTGACCGTGATGACCCTGCGCCGCAAGCTGGGCGAGCCCCCGGTGATCGTCACGGTGCCCGGCTCCGGCTACCGGATCTGATCCGCCGTGGCCGCGACACCCGCGCCGCCCCAGGCGCCCCCCAAACCCACGTGGGACCCCAGAAGGCCGGAGCCGCCCTTCCCGTGGCTGCGCCCCACCATCCGGATACGGCTGACGCTGCTGTACGGCGGCATGTTCCTGATCGCGGGCATCCTGCTGCTGTCGATCATCTACCTGCTGGCCGCCCAGGCGCTCAACGTGGGCAGCGAACTGCCCTTCAAGATCGTCGAGGGCAGCGTCACCAGCTCCATCTGCAATTTCCCGGACAAGGCCTCGCCCAGCGAGTTCAACAGCGCCATGAACGCCTGCGTGAACCAGCAGCGTCAGCACGCCCTGGACGACCTGCTGAGCCGCTCGCTGCTCGCGCTGCTGGGCCTAGCGGTGATCGCCTTCGCCTTCGGCTACGCCATGGCGGGCCGCGTGCTGTCGCCGCTCGGCCGGATCACCCGGACCGCCCGCGCGGTGGCCGGTTCCGATCTGTCCCGGCGGATCGAGCTGGACGGCCCGGACGACGAGCTGAAGGAGCTCGCGGACACCTTCGACGACATGCTCGAACGGCTGCAGCGGGCCTTCACCGCCCAGCAGCGTTTCGTCGGCAACGCCTCGCACGAGCTGCGCACTCCGCTGGCGATCAACCGCACCCTTCTGGAGGTGCACCTGTCCGACCCGAACGCCCCGGTGGAGCTTCAGCAGCTCGGCAAGACGCTGCTGGCCACCAACGAGCGCAGCGAGCAGCTCGTCGAGGGCCTGCTGCTGCTCGCCCGCAGCGACAACCAGATCGTCGAGCGCAAGCCGGTGGACCTGGCCGAGGTGGCCACGCAGGCCATCGACCAGGTGCACGGGGAGGCGCAGGCGAAGGGGGTCGAGATCTGCGGGGCGCGCAAGCCCGCCGTGGTCCAGGGCAACGGCGTGCTGCTGGAGCGGATCGCGCTGAACCTGGTCCAGAACGCGGTCAGGTACAACGTGGCGGAAGACGGCTGGGTGGAGGTCGACACGGATGTCGAGCACGGCCAGGCGGTGCTGGTGGTCACGAACACCGGGCCGGTGGTGCCGGCGTACGAGATCGACAACCTCTTCGAACCGTTCCGGCGGCTGCGCAACGAGCGCACCGGCAGCGACAAGGGCGTCGGACTGGGCCTGTCGATCGCGCGCTCGGTGGCGCGGGCGCACGGCGGCCACATCTCGGCCCAGCCGCGCGAGGGAGGCGGACTCGTGATGCGCGTCACCCTGTCGGTCTGAGAGCATGGCCCGGTAGCGCCCCGCCGAGGCGCCCAGCCTGAAGGATGTTCGCTTTGCGCGGAATTTTCGGGCGACAGCCGGAGTTGTCTCCTGTGTGATCGATCACATGCGCGGATTTCCGGCCATCTACTCTGCGTGATCATGAGCAGGGCTGAAAGCCGGGAAAGTCCCGGTTTTCAAGGGTCCTGATCACGGGAAGTACACGGTGAGACCGCTTTGAACTGCGTCGATCGAACCGTGTACGGTCCCCATCGCCATCCAAGCCGATCACTCATGAGGAGTCCGGTTGGGTGTCGATTGAGTAACAGACCTTGATGTGAGGCAAAATCTCCGCCTCGAGGCGGGCACAAGTCCGGCCTCTCACGCGTTACGTGCGCTGGAGACACCGCAGACACCCAGAGGGGGAGAGCGACATGGCAACCGATTACGACACCCCACGCAAGACCGACGACGACGTCGACTCGGACAGCCTGGAGGAGCTGAAGGCTCGGCGGAACGACAAGTCGACCTCCTCCGTGGACGTCGACGAGTTCGAGGCCGCCGAAGGCCTTGAACTGCCCGGGGCCGACCTCTCGAACGAGGAGCTGGCCGTCCGGGTACTGCCCAAGCAGCAGGACGAGTTCACCTGCATGAGCTGCTTCCTGGTGCACCACCGCAGTCAGCTGGCCCGCGAGAAGAACGGCCAGCCGATCTGCCGCGACTGCGACTGAGGCGGGGTCGGCCGTGACCGGCTCGACCCCTCCTTGGAAGCGCCGCTTCCCCCGCAGGGGAGCGGACTCGGGGCCGCAGGACGGCTCCCACGGCGCGCGTGACCACGAGCGAGGCCCATCCCGTCCGTCCGACCGGACAGATGCCACGGCATCGACGGGATCGGCCTCGCTCGAGCAGGTTCGCGGGGATGCCCCCGTCGCCGCGGTGGAAAAGGCGGCGGAAGGGGGCGCGCCCGTCGCCCGGCGGCGGGCCGCCGCGATCCGCAGCAGAGCCCGACAGGCGGCCAGGACCGGCGTCCGCATGAGCGGGAGCCGCGCCAAGGCGGCACTGGGGCACCTCGCCGACCGGATCATCGAGATCGCCCCGAGGGTCCCCGTGCGCGATCTCGCCACGCTTCGCCGGCAGTTCCCGGGCCTGGGGCCCGAGCAGCTCGCCGACAGGCTGGTGGCCGCGGCGGCCAACGGGACCTCGACGATCGGAGCGGGGATCGGCGCTGCCGCGATGCTGCCGTTGCCGCCCGCGATGCCGACCGAACTGGCCACGGAGATCACCGGCGTCGCCGCGGTCGAGCTCAAGCTGATCGCCGAACTCCACGAGGTCTACGGGGTGCGGCCCCCGGGGAACCTCAGGCTCCGTAGCACCGCGTATCTGTCCTCCTGGTCGGGGGAGCGCGGGATCGACGTGATGAAGCCGTCCACGGTCGACGCGGCCCTCGGTGGCCACATGAAGCGTCAGCTGCGCCAGCAGATCATGAAGCGCATGGTGCGCGACCTGCCGAACCTGATGCCGTTCCTGGTGGGCGCGGCCGTCGGCGCCGTCATCAACCGGCGCGACACCAAGAAGCTCGCGGCCCGCGTCCGCGCGGACCTGCGCAAGATCCAGGTCCCGTGGGAGGACCTGCCCGCGCTGCCGCCGCTGGAGACCCCCCAGAGCCCCTTGCCGGTGGCGGGAGCCACCGGGGCTGCCCACGACGCCACCGCACCCGGCCACGACGCCGCGGGGGACGGCCACGACACCACGGGGGACGGCGGGCCCCACCCGCGCTGAATCGCCCATCGAGGTTCCCGCGCGCCCGCGGAGCTTCTCCGGCGCGGACCCGACGAGGAACCCGCCCGGACCCGACGAGGCCGCCTACGCGACCCCGGGCGCCGCCGCCCGCGCCGCCCGCAGCGCCTCCGCCAGACGCTGCGGCTCACGCGTCGACAGGTACAGGTACGGCGTCGGGTCGTCCGGGTCGGTGACCTCCACGCGCAGCGCGGTGGGGATGTAGGCGCGCAGCAGCAGGAAGGCTCGGGTGTCCGCCTTGTAGGTGCGCCAGGCGCGAGCCTCCTCCGCGTCCAGGATCTCCGCCTCGCCCAGCGCCGTGACCGGCACCTTCGCCTCGCCCGCGATCAGCGAGCCGCCCACGACACGGATGCGGACGGAGCCGTAGGAGCTGGCCGTGATCGCCGCGACGGCGGTGCCGCCGACCAGGCCGCCGAGCATCGGCAGGGCCCCGAAGGGCAGGAGGATCAGAGCACACGAGACGCCGATGAGGAAACTGATCAGCCACCAGGAGCGAGGCGCGGTGAGACGTTCTTCGTACGGCTGGGCGGAGAGCTGCATGAAGCTAGCTTGGCACGGTGTCGGCGACTGCTTCGGGCGCGGGTAAGGTCTGCGCCTGTGAGTGGTAGTTCCGCAGCTCTTCAGCCCCCCGCCGGCGCCGTCGAACCCGTGCGGCATCCCGAGGCCCCCGCACCCGGTGAACTCCTCGGCTCGCACTACGACGAGTGCTTCGGGTGCGGCGGTTCGCAGCCGCACGGGCTGCACCTCCAGGCCCGGGCCGGGGAGGGCGTCAGCATCACCGCCGAGTTCACCGTGCAGCCGGCCCACCAGGGCGCGCCGGGCCTCGCCCACGGCGGGGTCCTGGCGACCGCCCTCGACGAGACCCTCGGCTCGCTGAACTGGCTGCTACGGACCATCGCCGTCACCGGACGGCTGGAGACCGACTTCCTGCGGCCGGTGCCCGTCGGCACCACGCTGTATCTGGAGGCCGAGGTCACCGCGGTGGCGGGCCGGAAGATCTACTCGAGGGCCACCGGCCGCGTCGGCGGCCCGGACGGGCCGGTCGCGGTCCGCGCGGAGGGCCTGTTCATCGAGGTGAAGGTCGATCACTTCGTTCAGCACGGCCGCGACGAGGAGATCCAGGCCGCCATGAACGACCCGGACCAGGTCCGCCGGGCTCGCGCCTTCGAGGTGAACCCGTGAGCCCGGGGACTCCCGCGAGCCCTGTGGGCGCCGGCGGCCGTGAGCCCCTGGACGTGCTGATCCGGCGCGTCGACCCCGACGTACCGCTTCCGGCGTACGAGCACCCCGGTGACGCGGGTGCCGATCTTCGCACCACCGTGGCCTGCGAGCTGGCGCCCGGGGAGCGGGCCGTGCTGCCCACGGGTGTGTCTGTCGCGCTCCCCGAGGGGTACGCGGCCTTCGTGCACCCACGATCCGGCCTCGCCGCCCGGTGCGGTGTCGCCCTCGTGAATGCCCCGGGGACGGTTGATGCCGGGTACCGTGGGGAGATCAAGGTGATCGTGGTGAATCTCGACCCGCGCGAGTCCGTGCGGTTCGAGCGCTTCGACCGGATTGCCCAACTGGTCGTCCAGCAGGTCGAGAGGGTCCGCTTCCAGGAGGTCGCGGAGCTTCCCGACTCGGCGCGGGCCGAGGGGGGCTTCGGGTCCACCGGTGGCCACGCCGCGGTGGACGGCGTGAGCGGCACAAGCGGTCGGGCCGCCATGGGCGGTCGGACGGGTGGGAATCGATACGCTTCGGTCGTATCCGACCGGGAAGGACAGTGACGTGTTCGGACGTCGCAAGAAGAAGGGTGCCGCCGAGGACGCGGCCGGCGAGGCCGAGCAGGTCGTCGACAGCGTCGACACCGAGGCGGACGAAGCGGAGGAAGAGGCCGAGCGCGAGCGGGTGAGGCTCGAGCCCGAACCGCGGCCCGACGGGCCCTGGGACAGCTCCGAGGTGCGCGACCCGGGCGAGGGCCGGGTCGACCTCGGAGGACTGTTCGTACCGGGTGTCGACGGCATGGAGCTGCGGGTGGAGGTCGCGGGTGACGCGATCGTCGCGGCGACCGTCGTCCTGCGGGACAGCGCCGTCCAGTTGCAGGCCTTCGCCGCGCCCAAGCGCGAGGGCATCTGGGGCGAGGTGCGCGAGGAGATCGCCACCGGCATCACCCAGCAGGGCGGCATCGTCGACGAGGTCGAAGGACCGCTGGGCTGGGAGCTGCGCGCCCAGGTACCGGTCCAGCTGCCGGACGGCACCGGAGGCTTCCAGGTCGTACGGTTCGTCGGTGTGGACGGCCCCCGCTGGTTCCTGCGCGGGGTGATCTCGGGACAGGGCGCGGTGCAGCCGCAGGCGGCCGGACTGCTCGAGCAGATCTTCCGGGACACGGTCGTGGTCCGCGGCGAGGGCCCGATGGCGCCTCGCGACCCGATCGTCCTGAAGCTGCCGAACGACGCCCAGATGGTGCCCGAGGGTGTCCAGCAGGACGAGGGCCAGTCCCGCTTCGCGGGCGGCATGGGACAGCTGCAGCGCGGCCCGGAGATCACCGAGGTGCGCTGAACGGTCACGCGGGGGCCGCACTCCTCGAGGTGCGGCCCTTCGCCGTGTGCGGGGGCCGGTGCGACGGTCTCCCGGACGGAGGATCCGGGTGCGGAACCATCGCGGGGCGCCGCGCGTTGTCATACCGAGGGATTGAAGGGGCAGGTGCTGGTCGTGATACTGGCGCACGGTCCACGGGGGACCAGAGCGGGGGAGAGCAGATGAGCCAGGTCGTCACCGAGACCATGGTGCGCGTGGAGAACGTCCACAAGTCCTACGGGCAGGCGGAGTCCGCCGTGCACGCCCTGCGCGGGGTCTCCTTCGAGGTGCCGCGGGGCGAACTCGTGGCTCTCAAGGGGCGCTCCGGCTCCGGCAAGACCACCCTGCTCAACATCGTGGGCGGCCTCGACGAGCCGGACCGGGGCAGCGTCCACGTCGACGGCCGCGACCTCTCCGAGCTGGGTGAGGACGGGCTGCTCGCCCTGCGCAGGGACCGCGTCGGCTTCGTCTTCCAGTCGTTCGGGCTCATCCCCATCCTGACGGCCGCCGAGAACGTCGGCGTCCCGATGCGGCTGCGGCGCGCCGACCCGCGGGAGCGGGAGGAGCGCGTGGAGCTGCTGTTGTCGCTCGTCGGCCTGGCCGACCACGCCAGGCAGCGGCCCGGCGAGCTCTCCGGCGGCCAGCAGCAGCGCGTCGCCATCGCCCGCGCCCTGGCCAACGACCCCGCCCTGCTGATAGCCGACGAGCCGACGGGCCAGTTGGACGCGGAGACCGGCCTCGCCGTGATGGAGCTGCTGCGCGCAGTCGTCCACAGCCAGCAGGTGACCGCGCTCGTCGCCACGCACGATCTGAACCTGCTGGACCTCGCCGACCGGGTCCTGGAGCTCCGCGACGGCGAGATAGTCGAGCACTGAGCCGCCGGTTCGGCCGAGCCCCGCACTCAGCCGCACAACCACCGTCGAGGCGGACAACAGCGCCGCCGGTCGGCTTTCCGTTCCGCGTGCCCTACGCCCGCGTCGTCTCTCCGGGCGCGGGACCCGCTTCGCCGGGATCAGTGCGCCGGAAGCCGGAAGCCGCAGGCCGACCCGTCGCATCCCGACCACTCCGTGACCGAGCCCGGACGGGGCGACCGCTTCGAACGGTGACGGCGGTCGGGGTGAGCGCAGTTACGGCGCTGTTGGCGTGCACCGGTACGCTTCAGTTATGGGTGCTGTTCCTCGTTCCGAAAAGCCGGTCGGCCGGTTCCGGCGCATGCTCGACCGGCTCTCCTCCTCGCAGGAGGACCTGGAGTCCGAGGAGCTGCGGGAGGATGCCGACACCACGGGCTGTACGCGTATCTGTGACTGCAACGACCGGCAGGTCGTCACTGTTACTGGTACCTTGCGCACGGTCACCCTGCGTCCACGTGCGGGCGTCCCGGCCCTGGAGGCCGAGCTGTTCGACGGCTCCGCGGCACTGGACGTGGTCTGGCTCGGCAGGCGCTCCATCGTCGGGATAGAACCGGGGCGCAAGCTGATCGCATCGGGCCGGATCTCGATGAGCCGGGGCCGCCGGGTGCTTTTCAACCCCAAGTACGAACTGCGACCCCTCGGACGGGAGTAGCCCGTGACGTCACTCGACAAGCCGACCGAAGAGACGACCGCCGGTGATGAGGCGAGGGCGGTGACGGAGGCCGCGCTGTTCGAGGCGTTCGGCGGAGTGCGGGGCATGGTGGAGACCGTCCTGCCCGGTCTGCTCTTCGTCACCATCTACACGATCGACAAGGACCTGCACTGGTCGGCGATCGCCGCGCTCGTGGTCTCCCTGGTGCTGGTCGCGGTCCGGCTGGCGCGGCGGGACACCGTCAAGCACGCCTTCAGCGGCGTCTTCGGCGTGGCGTTCGGTGTGGTCTTCGCGATGATGACCGGCAACGCCAAGGACTTCTACCTGCCGGGCATGCTCTACACGCTGGGCCTGGGCCTCGCGTACATCGTCACCACGCTCGCCGGCGTCCCGTTGATCGGCCTGATCCTCGGCCCGGTCTTCAAGGAGAACCTCTCCTGGCGCACCCGCAATCCGGGCCGCAAGAAGGCGTACGCGAAGGCCAGCTGGGCGTGGGGCCTGATCCTGCTCGCCAAGTGCGCGATCCTCTTCCCGCTGTACTGGTGGGCGGACACCACGCAGCTCGGCTGGGTCCTGATCACCCTCAAGATCCCGCCGTTCCTGCTGGCGGTCTACCTGACCTGGCTCTTCCTGGCCAAGGCACCCGCCCCCATCGACGTGTTCGCGGAGATGGAGGCGGAGGAGAAGGCCGAGGAGGAGCGCAAGGCCGCCCTGGCGGCCCAGCGCGGCGACACCCCGGGCGGGGCGAGCAGCCCCGGCGGCGGCCGTCACCGGCGATAGCCCTTCGGCGACCGGGCAGCCGGTCGGTGGCCTCAGCGCCGACCGTGACGGGTGCTCGCCGCTACGGAGCGCCACCGTCACGGAGCGCCACCGTCACGGAACGACAGCGAAGGGGCGCCCGG